>JBIIYN010000159.1:0-8825 GCA_044346795.1 Pirellulales bacterium | reverse complement strand
CACGACGTGTTCGAGCGGCTCGAAGTGTTTCCCGGGATGGCGGAGGCCGACCTGCAGAGCCACGTGCTCGCGATCGTGGACGACGTGGCCACCGCCCGGTTCATGCGGGAGCACCGCGACGCCTTCGCCAGGATGATCGCCGACGCCATGCTCACCCCCTTTGGCGGCCCGGCCGATGCTCCCTTTCGTACGCTGCGGTTCGCCGATTTCGGCCGGGAGAACCGCCTCGTCGAGATGAACTTCGAGATGGCGATGGCCACGCTGGCCGGCAACGTGCGGGCCCGGCACGTCGGCCGCGTGCTCGAGGCGTCGCTGCGGAAGTCGCCGTCGCCCGCGGCGGCGCTCGTCCGCTATGCCGCGGATCTGGCCGGCCCGCAGTTCGACGTGCCGCTCGCCGGGCTCATCAACGGCGCGATCGACGCCGTGCTGCGGCTGCCCGGTTCGACCCCCGACGATCCGCGGCTCCTGATCGCCGACTACAAGACCAACAGGCTGCACGAGCGTGATGCCGCCAGCCCGCTGGCCGCCTACGCCCCGGCACGACTCTTCGGGGCGATGGAAAGCCACCACTACCTGCTCCAGTCGCTCGTCTACGGCACCGCCGTGTGGCGGATGCTCCGCTGGAGGCTCGGGCCGCGGAAGCCGGCGGGCTGGGATCCGGGCGAGTGCATCGCCGGCGTGGTCTATGGCTTCGTCCGCGGGATGAAGGGCCCGGACACGCCGGAGGATGCCGCGGGCGGCCGCTACGGCGTGTTCACCTGGCAGCCCCCGGTGGACATCTGGCGGCGGCTCAGCGATCTCCTCGCTGGCGATCTTTCGGGAGTGACACCATGACCGGGAGTGACACCATGACGACGAAAACGGCGCCCACGAAAACGGCGTCAGCCGTCACCGCCCCGACGCTGCCGGACGGCCGCCTGCCCGGTGATGCCCCGCGCGACCTGGCCGCCTACGTCGCGGCCGGCGTGATCGGGCTCGAAGACATCGGCACCGTCGCGATGCTCGTGGAGATGGCCCGCCACGACTCACCCGCGGTCGAGTTGAGCCTGCGGGCCTGGATCGCCCTGTGCCTGGCCGTGCGGAGCCCGCAGGACGGCCACACCTGCGTCGATCTGGCGGCGGTCGGCGACTCGTGCGGTGAGATCGAACTGTCGGCGGAGCATTTCCCCGGGTGGACGACCGACGTCGAGGACTGGATCGCCGCGCTTGCCGCGGCCAAGCCGCTCGTGGACGAGCCGAAGAGGCGGGCGCCGTTTCAGCTCGACCATGGTCCCGCCGGCACGCGGCTCTACCCGGCCCGGTCGCTGCACGAGGAGGAGGAGATCGCCCGCCGGCTCGGCGGCCCGGAGGCGGCCCGCGTCGAGATCCTGCTCGGCGGGCCCGGCACCGGCAAGACGACGACCGTGGCCACGCGGCTCATCACGCTGATGCGCGACGATCCCGACCGGCAGATTTACCTCGCGGCCCCCACGGGCAAGGCCGCGGCGCGGATGCAAGAGGCGCTGAAGGCCCGCCTCCACGACGAGCATGCGCCCGAGGAGATCAGAACCGCCCCGCAGGAGGTCCGCAACAAGGTCGAGGGGGTGCGGCCGGTGACGATTCACAAGCTGCTCAGCTACCGGCCGCATGGCACGCCCCGCTATCGGTTCCACGCGGGAAACAAGCTCGAGGGCGGCCTCGTGGTGATCGACGAGGCGTCGATGCTCTCGAGCGCGATGATGCACCACCTGCTGGCGGCGATCGGCGGCGACACGCGGCTATTGCTCGTGGGCGATCCCAACCAGCTCGCCAGCGTCGATGCGGGCTCGGTGCTCGGCGACATCGCCAAGGCCGCCGACCGAGAAGGCTCGCCGCTCGCCGCCCGCACCACGACGCTCAGGATCCGGCATCGCTTCGGGCCGCGGATCGGGGCGCTTGCCGATGCGATCCTCGCGGCCGACGGGGCGGGGGTCGCGCGGGCGTTCGAGATCCTCGACCGCCGCTGGGATCCGCCGCCCGATCCCGCCAACACGATGCCCGACGATCCGGAGTCGATCCGCTTGATCGAGCCCGGCTCAGCCGACTTGAAGACAGTCGTGGCCGAGGTGGCGGAGCATGCCGCCCTCCTGCGGTCGCTGGCGCAGGAGGGGAAGGATGCCGAGGCCCTCGCCGCCCGGAAGGCGCTGCAGGTGCTCTGTGCCCATCGGGCCGGGGCAGCCGGCGTGGCCGGCTGGAATGCCCGGGTCGAGAAGCAGCTCGGCGTCGGGGGCTGGAATCCGTGGTACGCGGGTCGGCCGATCATGGTGACCCGCAACAACCCCGCGCTCGATCTCTTCAACGGCGACGTCGGGATCGTCGTGCGGGGAGACGCCGACGGCCCGAGGCATGTCGCGTTTCCGCGGGCGCAGGGCGAGCCGCGCCGCGTGGCGGTGTCGCAGCTCGAGGACGTCGACACGGTGCATGCCCTGACGGTCCACAAGAGCCAGGGCTCGGAGTATGAGCACGTGGTGGTCGTGCTGCCGGAGCGGGCCAGCCGGATCCTGACGAAGGAACTGCTCTACACGGCCGTGACCCGCGCGTCGAAGCGGGTGACGGTGGTCGGCTCGCGCGCGGTGATCGAGGCTGCGATCAGGCGGCCGATCCGCCGCGCCACCGGCCTGGCGGGGCGATTGTGATGCGCGTGGAGCGTTCGAGCGTAGTCTTTCCGTAGCCCGCGTCTGCGAAACCGAAACCGCACGGAGATCTTCATCGCATCATGCGCACCGTCGCTGAAATGATCCAGGCGATTTTCGCCCATGGCCTGTCGGCCGAGATGATCGCCGAACGAGTCGGGAAGAGCGTCCAGGCCGTTCATTCGTGGGCAACCGGCAAGGTCACGAACCCGCACCGTCAAACCCGGGAACGCATCGAGGCGCTGTATCGATCAGTCGTCGGTGGGCAGGCGGATCTCGGCGCGGCTTTGTCGCCCTCCGCTCCGATCCAGGCGGAGCGCGGCGATCCGGTGCAGCCCGTGATTTCCGTGCCGGTGGCGGCAATCCATCCCGAGCCGGCATTCGATGCGGCTCCGCTGCCCGACCGCCACGCTTCCCCGCCGCCGCGGACCGGCGGCGAGGCATTTCGGTTCATCCACTGTGCCGATCTCCACATCGACAGCCCGCTCCACGGCCTTCGCAAGATCGACCCGCGCTACGCCTCGTGGATTCGCACGGCCACCCGGCAGGCGTTCGCGCGGCTGGTGGACATGGCGATCGCCGATGCGGTCCACTTCGTCGTCATTGCGGGAGACCTCTACGACGGCGACTGGAAGTCAGCCGACACCGGGATCTTCGTCAGTCGCCAGCTTTCCCGCCTCACCGACGCCGGCATTCCGGTGTTCGCGATCACCGGGAACCACGACGCGCTCAGCGTGGTGACCCGCAGCGTGACGTGGCCGGCCAATGCCCATCGTTTCGACGCCACTGCCGCCAGCATCGAGATCCCGGAACTCGACGTCGTGATCCACGGCCGCAGCTTCGGCGATCGCTACGAGTCGACGGATTTTGTGGGCGGCTACCCTCCACCCCGTGCCGGCAAGTTCAACTTGGGCCTGCTCCACACGTCTCTCGGTGGTGCCGCAGGTCACGCGACCTATGCCCCTTGTTCACCCGCCCAACTGGCGGCGATCGGCTACGACTACTGGGCGCTGGGGCATGTGCACGCGCCGCGGGAGGTGCAGAAGTCTCCCTCGATCGTGTACTCGGGCAACATCCAAGGCCGAGACATCGGCGAGACTGGTCCGCGGGGGTGTTTCGTCGTCACGGTCGACCGTGAGCGTCGGCCGGCCCCGTACTTCGTGCCGCTCGATGACGTGCGTTGGGAAAGGATCGAGATTTCCCTCGACGAAATGGAGGCTGAAACGCCTGACGATGTGGTGGCGGCTGCGATCACCGCGATCGAGGCTCGCGTGCCGCGCGATGAACGGCTGCTGGCATGCCGCGTGGTCCTGCGTGGGGAGACGCCGCTGCATCGCCAACTCGTCGGGCGCCGCGGCTCGCTGAGGGAAGAGGTGGCCACCGCGGCAGGGTCCCAGCTCGAGCGTGTCTGCCTCGAGGAGGTGCTGGTGGAAACGTCCGACCCGGCAACGACCACGGATGATCACGGTGACGTCCCCAGACGCGCGATTTCACTCATCGGTGACGAGTTCAAGCGACTGGAGGCCGCGTCACTCGACGCCTTGCTCGAAGAGGCGCCCGAGCTGAAGAAGTTGTTCGAAGACATCCGGCTGCTCGATTCGATGCGGCCCGGTCGCCGGGATGAACTGCGCACCGCCGGGAGTTGGAATGCGCTGCTTGGGGAGGCTCGGCAGGTGCTGGAAGCGCACCTCGGCCGATCCGTCGGCGAAACGGAGGAAACCCGATGAGGATCGATCGCCTGAGCATTCGCCGGTACGGCCCGCTGGTGGCTCGCGAGCTCGACTTTTCCTGCGGCCGCGAAGGCCTGCATGTCGTCTACGGCAGCAACGAATGGGGCAAGAGCCTGTCGCTGCAGGCGCTCGAACATGCCCTGTTCTCCGTGCCGAGGAAGATCGGCGGTTTCTCGGAGACGGACATGCTCCAGCTGGAGCTGGAACTGGCGATCAGTCGGCGGGTGGGGGAGGATACGAACCAGCTCGTGTTTCGCAGGCGGCGGCAGTCGCTGGGCAACCCGGATGGGGGCCAGCCGGTCGAGGAACGGCACATCCAGGCTTACCTCGGCGGCGTGACGGCCGACACCTTCCGCCAGATGTATGGGCTGTCGGCCGAACGCATTCGAGAAGGCGGGCGGATGCTGCAGGATGCGAAGGGCGACATTGCGGACACGCTCTTTGCCGCCGCGACGGGCGTCGAGCGGATTCGAGCGGTCGGCGACTCGATCACCGCGCGGTGGACCGGTCTGTACTCGGCGTCAGGCAACGCCATGAAGCCCGAGCTCAACACCGCCATTCGCGCGTTGCGGCAAGGCTTTCAGGAATTCTCCGCGGCGGTGCAATCGCCGGAAGCCATCGCCCGCCTGCGGAAGCAACTCGAGGATGCCGAAGCCGACGTCAGGGGAATCGAGGCCACACTCGCCGAGTGGTCCGCGCGCTCCACGCATCTCGGCCGCCTGCAGGCCGCCCAGTCGCCGGCTGGCCAGCTGCATGCCGCCCGACAGCGGCTCACCGACCTGGGCGCGCCGCCGCTGCTCGCCGAGACCTTTCGCAGCCGGCTCGACGCGGCCCGCGTTGCGGTCACTCGCGCAGCGACGCTCACGGGGCAGGCGCAAAAAAATCTCGCCGATCTCATGCGTCGTCGGGAAGGGATCACGATCGACGACGAAGTGCTCGCTGCAGCCGACGCGATTCATGCCCTCCTCAAGGCGACCGGTGAACTCCGCAACATCGACAACGACCTGCCACGCCGCCGCGACGATATCCAGCGCCGATCCGCGATCAACGAGGCACTCTTCCGCGACATCGCCGCCACGACCGGCCGGCGTGCGAGGGAAACGGCGAGCCAGAGTTCGGAAACGCTCAAACAGATCGAGACGCTGATCCAGGAGCACGGCGGCATCGTCACGGCCTGCGACGAGCGGGCCGGACAGGTGCTCGACGCGACGAAAAGGCTCGACTCACTCGAGTCGGAATTGGCCGCACGGGAGGCGGGTGAGGACATCCGCGATCTGAGGGACAGGCTGACGGCGATTCGTGATGCGGGTGATCTCGAGAAGCAACTGGCAGCCAAGCGAGATGGCCTCGCCGCGGCAGCCACGGAGTACGCGGCGACAGGCCGCCGTCTGGACGGTCGCCGGAGCGATGCCCCGGTCGAGAATCTGCCAGTGCCGTCGCTGGAGGAGGTTCGTGACTATCGCGAGCAGTTTCGTGGCCTGGACCGGGCCGGCGACGACATCGACTCCAACCGCCGGGAGCTGGTCGCGGAGATCACGGAGCACGAGTCCCGGATCGCCCTGCTCGAGCAGCAGGCGGCGCTGCCGGAAGAGGGGGAAATCGAGCGGGTTCGCAGGGACCGCGATGCCCTCATCGAAACGACGGCCGAGACCGTCGCCGGTGGAGGCCTGGTCGCCTCCGATGCCGCGGGCCGGTTCGGGGAGATCGCCCGACTGGTCCAGAAGGCGGACGTTCTCGCCGACCAACTTCGTATCCACGCCGGGCAGGTGACCGAGCGGACGCAGTGCCGCGCGACGATCGAGGGGTTGCGCAAGCGGCTCGGCCAACTGGACAAGGATCAGGATCAGCTCGGCGCGCGGGCCGCCGCACTGCAGCAGTCGTGGGCGGAGCTGTGGCAGCCCGCCCATGTCGTTCCCAAGGCTCCCGTGGCGATGGAATCATGGCTGACGACGCACGCCGACTGCCTGAAGCAGGCCGGCGGCCTGCGGCAGCTGCGGCGCGAGATCGAATCGCTCGAGCGGCATATCCAGGAGGATCGCGGTCACCTGACGGGCATCCTGTCCGATCTCGGTGTTTCGCCAGCTGCCGATGCCAGTCGTCGGCAGTTGATCGACCAGGCCGCTGCAGCCATCGAGCGTCGCCAGGCGGCGGCGATCGCACGAGAGCAGCTCGTCGATCAGATCGGTGACGCCAAGCGAGACATTCCCAGGCTCCAGGCCCTTCTCAAGGAAGCCACGAAGAAGCGTGACGCCTGGAATCAGCAATGGGCTGAATGCATGGCCGTGCTGGACCAGCCCGCGGATACGTCACACGTCACCGGCCGCTTTCTCCTCGACACGATGCGACAAGTCGCGGCCAACGAAGTGGAGATCGGCAGCATCCGCGATCGTATCGTGAAGATGGAGGCCAGTCAGGCGGCAATTCATGAGCTGATGCGGCAGGTGTGCGGGGTGCTGCATCAAGCGTTTGATCCGGCTGGTATCCAGGAACTCAGCCGGTTGGCAAGTGAACGTCTCCGTGCGAACCAGACGGCGATCGAACGGCGAAAAACAGTCGATGACGAGGTTGGCGATATCGAGCGTGAACTTGATCGCCTGCGGCAGGATCGGGCGGCGGCGGAAGCCATCCTGACGACACTGCGGACCGAATCACGGGTCGAGGACGATGCCGATCTGGACGATGCCTGGGAGCGTTCGCAGCAATTCCGTGAACTGAAACAGCTGGTCGATCGGTGGGAGCAGGAGTTTCTGCAGAAGGCGGGGAATGTCGACCGCCAGGCGTTTCTGGATGAATGCCTTGCTGCGACTCCCGAAGCGATCGAGCAGGAACTCTCGGCCATCCAGGTGCGGTCGCAGGAGCTTCGAGATCGGCGGGACGAGGTTCGTGACCGGCAGAAGGTGCTGGAGAACCAGGTCAACGCGCTCGGTGGCGATCAGGCGGCCCGGGCGGCGGCGGACTGCCGGATGCACGAGGCGGAGGTGCTTGCCCGGGTGCGGGAATACATTCCCCTGCGGCTGGCGTCGCTGGCTCTCACGAGGGCCACCCGCCGCTACCGCGACGAGCATCATGCGCCGGTGCTCGGCCGGGCGAGCGAGCTGTTCCAAAGCATCACCGGTGGGCGATACTCGGCCATTCGCCTGGCTGAAAACGACCTCTATGCGGTCCGCTCCGATGCGGGCACGGAGTCGGTGCTGCAGCGCTACATGAGCGAGGGCACGCGCGACCAGGTCTACCTTGCGCTGCGGTTGGCGTCGCTGGAGCACGCCCACGAGCAGGCTGAGCCACTTCCGCTGATCCTCGACGACGGACTGGTGCAATTCGACGACGGCCGTACGGCCGCGATGCTCGCGGTGCTGGCGGATATCTCGGCCGGTATGCAGGTGATCCTCTTCACGCACCACCGCAGCGTGCTCGACGCCGCCCGGGCCGTGCAGGCGGACAGGCCGGGCTCCGTGTTTCTCCATGGCGAAACGGCCCTCTGATCCGCAGCGTCACGTCAGCCCTCCACGCCACGCTCTCCCAACAGCTTCCGCAGCCGGGCGAACGCGGCCTGGGCCCGCTTGGTAATCGTGCTGGGGGCCGTGCCGATCTGGCGGCCGGCCTCGCGGACGTCGAGCTGCTGGAGGTAGTGCAGATCGATCGCCTGGCGCTGCTCGGGGGGCAGGGCCTCAAGGCAATCGTTGAGGATCGCCATGAGTTCGGCCTGCTCCACCATCCGCTCTGCGGTGAGGGGCTCCCGGGCGTTCGGTCCCCGGCGAACGGACTCGTTGAGCTGGAGGCCTGTGAAGTTCTGCTGCTTGAGCTTTCGCCCGGCGCCCCGCCAGGTGCGGCAGTAGCTGACGACTTCGTTGCGGCAGATCGTCCCGAGCCAGCCGCAGATGGCGGAGCCACTGTGGCCGAAGCGTTCCGGGTCGAACCAGCTTTCGGGCCGCTCGGGCAGTTTCTGGAGCTTCACGCTCACGGCCTGCACGATGTCGTCGTGGGCGGCGAGGTCGTCGGCCGTCTTCCAGCCCCGCACGAGCCGCTGGCGGAGGCCCTTGAGCACCTCCTTTGACACAAACCCTTCGATCTGCCCCCAGACCTTCCCGAACCCCTCGTTCCCCTGCTGAAACCGCTCGATATCCCCGCACAGATCCGTCGCCATGGTCGGATGCTCCTCGGCTGCCTCCCAGGCCGGCAGCCGCCGAGTGGCGGCATTTCGACCGAACTGGGTGCCTGGGAAACCATCTGGGGCGAATCTTTTCTGGTCAGAATCAATTTTGGTTTTCAGAATTTTCGTAAACCCATTAGCGACAGTTAGTTGCGTGCTCAAAGTCGATCGAAGACCCCCCCGAGTCCTGCCGCCCGCCCTCTTCAAACCAAACCCACCCACACCTCCTACGTTCCCCATCTGCTGTTCTCCGGTTGCCGCGGCAGTTCCAATGCCGCTGCGGAGTAACGATTC
>JBIIYN010000406.1:0-3080 GCA_044346795.1 Pirellulales bacterium | reverse complement strand
GCCGACGCGGAACCCTTCCCCTCGATCCCCTCCTGCACGCTCGGATAGAACTTCTTGAAGCCCTCCGCCCAGAGGGCGACGAGGTTGTTCATCGTGTCGGAGCCGACGCACTTGAGCGAGCCCGCCACCTCGCCCGACACCTTCGCGTAGGGCTTGAGCGCCGGATCGATTTCCTGGTCGAGCGCCAAAGCGGGCCGCACCATCAGGCCCGCATCCAGGCAGGCGATCGCGGGCAGCACCAGACATCCTGCCGTCGCCAAGGCCGCCGACTTGAAGAGCCGCGTCAACATCGAAACATTCCTTTGGGGAGGGATGAAACTCGGAGGATCGCTCGCTCGAAATCGTAGCGGCAATTGCGAGCGTTTCATGAGCGTCCCAAATTCCCCGGGGAAACCGGCGGCATTCCGGGCTGCCCAACCCGCCCCCTCCGCCGGCCGGCGGCGCGTCATCCGCCCCGCCGCGGCGGCGTGAACCCGCGCCGCAGCGTGTTTTCCGTGACGGTGCGGGGCACGAGGAACTGCTGGAGATAGTCGGGGCCGCCGGCCTTGCTGCCGATTCCTGAGAGCCGGTAGCCGCCGAAGGGCTGCCGGCAGACGAGCGCCCCGGTGATCCCGCGGTTCAGGTAGACGTTGCCCGCCTGCAGTTCGGCCGCCGCCCGCCCGAGGTGCGCCGGGCTGCGGGAAAACACGCCGGCCGTGAGCGCGTAGGGTGTGCCGTTGGCCAGTTCGATCGCGTGGTCGAAGTCGCGGGCCCGAAACACCGCGAGCACCGGCCCGAAGATCTCTTCCTGCCCCAGCGGCCCGGCGGGATCGACGCCGGCGAAGACGTGCGGCCCCACGAACCAGCCGCGGTCGGCCAGCGGGCCTACCTCCACGGCCGCGACTTCGCGGGCCGTCCGCCGCCCCTCCGCGATGCATCCCAGCACGCGGTCCCGCGCCTCCGCATCGACCAGCGGCCCCAGGCGGGAGCCCGGCTCCGCGGCCGGTCCCACCCGCAGGCTCTTCACCGCCTCGGCGAGCCGGCCCACGAAGGCGTCGTGCACCCGATCGAGCACGATCACGCGGGAGCAGGCCGAGCATTTCTGTCCCTGGAAGCCGAAGGCGCTCTGCGCGACGGCGACCACCGCCTCGTCGAGATCGGCGTCATCGTCGACGATGATCGCGTTCTTGCCCCCCATCTCGGCGATCACCCGCTTCACCATCCGGCCGCCGGCCGCCGCCGAAGCCGCCGCGGCCTGCGCGTTGATCGCGAGCCCCACCGCCCGCGACCCGGTGAAGGCCACGAGAGCCGTGTCGGGATGCGCGACGAGCGTCGGCCCCACCTCCTCGCCACGGCCCGGCAGGAAGGCCAGCGCCGCGGGCGGCACCCCCGCCTCGAGCAGGATCTCGTGCAGCCGCAGGGCGACGAGCGAAGACTGCTCGGCCGGCTTCATCACCACCGTGTTGCCAGTGACGAGCGCCGCGGTCGTCATGCCGGCGAGGATCGCCAGCGGAAAATTCCAGGGGGCGATCACCACCGTCACGCCGCGGGCCAGCCAGGCCGTCGTGTTCTCCTCCCCGGGCACGTCCACGCGGGACGGTGTCCCCAGCCGCAGAGCCTCGCGGGAGTAGTAGCGGCAGAAGTCGATCGCCTCGGCGACGTCGGCATCGGCCTCCCGCCACGGCTTGCCCACCTCGAAGATCTCGAGTGCCGCCAGTTCGAACCGCCGCCGCCGGATGATGTCGGCCGCCCTGACCAAGATCTCGGCCCGGCGCTCCCAGCCGATCGCCTGCCACGACGCGGCCGCGCCGCGGGCCACCCGCACCGCATGGTCGGCATCCGTAGGCGTGGCCGCCGACACCTCCGCGAGGAGCCGCGTGTGATCTGACGGATCGTGGCGCGGGAACCGGTCGGCGGCCTCCACGCGCCGGCCATCGATCACGACCGGCACGCTGACCGGCCCCGCCGCGAACACGGCGGCCGCCCGGTCGATCGCCTGCTGCATCGCCCGGCGAGAGGCCTCCACCGCGAAGTCCGTGAGGGGTTCGTTGCGAAAACCGGGTGCAACGCTGGCGGCGTGGCCGCCGTCTGGCGAAGCGGGCGGCGCCAACTTTGGTGCAGGCGGCGCCGGCTGTGGTGCGGGTGGTGCGGGTGGCGCCAGCAGCGTGGCGGGCGGCACGTGCTTCACGAAGCCGGCCCGCAGAAAGGAGTCGTTCGAAGAATTTTCGAGCAGCCGCCGGACGAGATACGCCATGCCCGGCACGAGTTCGCCGTAGGGCATGTAGATCCGCAGCCGCCAGCCGGCGGCCGTCACCGCCTCCTTCTCGGGGTCGCCCATGCCGTGCAGCATCTGCATCTCGACGCCCCGCCGATCGAGGCCGAGATGCTCGGCCACGGCCATGCCGTGGGCCAGCGAGCGGAGGTTGTGGCTGCCGAGCGCCGGCCGCAGCAGTCCGGCGTGCTCCATGAGAAACGTCGTCGCCGCCTCGTAGCAGGCGTCGGTCCGCCATTTCTCCCGCCAGACCGGCACGGGCCAGCCCGCGGCCTCGGCGTGCACCGTCTCGTAGTCCCAGTAGGCGCCCTTCACCAGCCGGATCCAGACCGGCGTGCCGCGGTCGCGGGCCCAGGCGGCGAGCGACTCGAGGTCGCGGAGCGACTCGCGCAGGTAGCACTGCACGACCACGCCGCAGTGCGGCCAGTCGCGAAACTCCTCCTCCATGGCGATCTGCCGGAAGATGGCGAGCGTGAGGTCCTTGGTGGCGTGGCTCTCCATGTCGATGTGCACCTGCGCGGCATGCGCGCGGGCCAGCCGCCAGAGCGGCCGCAGCCGCGCGAGCACGCGGTCGGCGGTGCCGCGGGGGTCGATGGCGTCGAACTGGCTGTCGAGGGCGGAGAGCTTCAGTGACACGTTCACCCGCGGCAGCGGCCCGGCGGGGCCGTCATCGACGCGCGGATCGGCGGGCCACGTCGCGGCGAGGCGGGGCAGTTCGGCGAGCAGCCGGCCGTAGGCCGCGGCGTAGGCGTCGGCCTCGGCGTCGCTCGTGACCGCCTCGCCGAGCAGGTCGAGCGTGAAGCCCCGATGCTGCCGCCGCTGGGCGAGG
>JBIIYN010000258.1:0-5758 GCA_044346795.1 Pirellulales bacterium | reverse complement strand
CCGCCTCCGCCGGATTCGCGCCGGCGATGAACCGGCCGGCCTGGGCGAGCACGGCGGCCCGGATCGCCCGGACGGCGAGGGGCTTGAGGAAGCCGCTCCGCGACGCCTGCAGGGCCATCCGCAGCGACGGCGGCAGCCGCTCGATCACCTCGTCGTCGATGTATTCGCGGAGGTGCCGGTCGAGCGCGGCCGGGTCGTCGAGCATCGGCATGCAGTCGACGAGCCGGAAGAGCCGCACCTTCAGGTCGTCGTCCTGGGTCGCCCACTCGGCCGCCTGCTGCACCCACCATTCGGGCGACGCCGGCGTCGGCTCGGCCGCGAGCGACGCCGCCATCAGGGTGCGGCCGATCTCCTGGGTGCGGCGCTCGATCTGCTCGCGGTCCGCCGGAGAAAGCCGGCTGGGAAAAACCCCCTCGAGCGTGGCTTCCGTCGCGGTTTCCATGAGGTGGCTCCTGTCGCCAAGTGATTGTACGAAAAGCAGTTGCGGAGGGGTCTGTCCTCCGGTCTCGGCGGTCAAGCGCGACCGAAATCGGTCCCTCAAAGCGGCCCGTGCTACAATGCGTCCTTCGTTCGCCGGCATGTTCGCCCGGGCGAACAACCACCCCCTGTCGCACACCCTTGAACACTTCGGTAGGACAGGCCTTCGAGCAGTTGTCGGCCACGCTCGAAGCACGCGGTCCCGTGGTGCTGCCCGCCCTGCTGCTCTGCGACTTCGGCCACCTCGCCCGCGAGGTGGAACGGCTCGAATCCGCCGGCGCGGCGGCCCTGCATCTCGACGTCATGGACGGCCGGTTCGTGCCACAGCTCACCTACGGCCTCGTGGTGGTCGAGGCGGTGCGGCGGGCCGCGAAGGGCCCCCTGGAGGTCCACCTGATGGTGGAAGAGCCGGAAGCGTGCCTCGAAGCCTATGCGAAGGCGGGGGCCGACATTCTGACCGTGCATCTGGAAGGGCTTTCCGAGCCGCGGCGGACCCTCGAAACCATCTCGTCGCTCGGCCCCCGGGCCCACCTGGCCATCAGGCCTGGCACGCCCGTCGAGCGGGCCGAGCCCTTTCTGGATGTCTGCGACGGCGTGCTCGTGATGAGCGTGGAGCCGGGGTTCGGCGGCCAGCGGTTCAATCCGGTGGCGCTCGAGAAGCTCGCCCACCTTTCCGCCCTGCGGGCGCAGCGGGGCGGCTCCTTCCGCTTGGGCGTCGATGGCGGAATCTCCACCGACACCATCGGCCCCGTGGCCGCCGCCGGCGCCGAATTGATCGTGGCCGGCAGCGCCGTGATCCGATCGCTGGACTACGCCCACGCGATCGCCGAACTCGAACAACTCGCCCGGAGCGCCGCATGACGAGGCCCTCTTCGCGACCCTGTTTCTCCGGCGGCAGCTTCGCCGCGGAGAATTCCTTCCCCCTGGAGCCCATCTTCACTTGACGCCCGACTCCTTGATCGTGATCCGTGCCGGGGCGACCGACTACGAACAGCAGGGCCGCATACGCGGTGCCGTCGACATCCCTCTCTGTGCCGCCGGGATCGCCGAGGCGGAACGCGCCGTCGCGTTGCTGACGGGCCAGCCCGTCGTCGCGCTCTATACCGCGAAGGAAGTCTGCGCCGTGGAGACGGGCCGGATCATCGGCCGGGCGCTCGGCCTGAAGCCGCGCGGCGTTTCCGATCTGCAAAACCTCGACCAGGGCCTGTGGCAGGGGATGCTCGTGGAGGAGATTCGCCGGAAGCAACCGCGGCTCTACCGCCAGTGGCAGGACAACCCGTGGGCGGTCGCGCCCCCGGAAGGCGAACTGCTGGAGGAGGCCTGCGAGCGGGTCGAGGGAGCGATCGAAAGACTCTTGCGGCGGCACGGCGAAGGCCGCGTGGCGGTCGTCGTGCCCGAGCCGATCGACCGCATCGTCCGCTGGCTCGTGGCGGGAGAGTCGATGGGGGATCTCTGGGCCCATGATCCGCATGGCGAACCGCTGACGGAGATTCCGGTGGCGACGCAATGGGCGGGCAAGCGGCCGAGCGACCGCCGCCAGCCGAACCCCATCTGATGCTGCGGAGTTCAGGCGTCTTGAGTGGCGCCGGCTTCGGGGCGGCAACAGTCTCGTCGCGTGGGCAGGATAGCCCAATCCTCCTCGAACTGTCGCCGACCCCTTCGCCTCGTCTCATGGCCCCCCACGTCCACGCGAGGTTGTTCCAGCGACAGGCCGGTTTGCCCGGTGAATGCCGTTGATTTCCGGCGCAGCCGCGCGGGCGGGCGATGGGCTAGAATGCGGCGCTCCGGTGGCGTCCTCACCGCCGGTTTTCCGCACCAGCGGGCTCGAGTACGCAGACACACGCACGCATGGACCGCCGCCGCTCTTCCCGATCGAACCCCGAGCCGACTGCCGCCGCCGTCGCCGCCGGAATCCCGGCCGGCGCAAAGGCCGAGCCTGTCGCCGCCCCGACCTTGCCGAAGCCGCCGGCCGCCAAGGCCCCGCGGGCCAAGCGGGGCGTGCCCGAGGGGCTCTGGCAGAAATGCGACGGCTGCGGGGCGACGATCTACCGCAAGGAAGCGGAGGAGATGCTCAACGTCTGCCCGCAGTGCGGCTTCCACTGGTACGTCTCGGCGCAGCAGCGGATCGAGCAACTGCTCGACGCCGGCACGTTCGAGGAGTGCGACGCCAACCTGCGACCGACCGACCCGCTCGGCTTCCGCGACAAGAAGGCCTACGCCGAGCGGATCGTGTCGGAGCAGAAGCGGACCGGCATGCGGGACGCGGTGATCACCGGCACCGGCATGATCCGGGCCCGCCGCGTGGCCTGCGGCATCACCGATTCCTCGTTCATCATGGGCAGCATGGGCAGCGTGGTGGGCGAGCGGCTGGCACGGCTGGTCGAGCGGGCCACGGCGGGCAAACTCCCGCTCATCATCATCAGCGCCTCCGGCGGCGGCGCCCGCATGCACGAGGGCATCCTGTCGCTGATGCAGATGGCGAAGGTGTCGGCGGCGCTCGCCCGGCATTCGCAGGCAGGCGGTCTCTTCATCTCGGTGCTCACCAATCCGACGATGGGCGGCGTGGCGGCAAGCTTCGCCTCGCTCGGCGATCTCTGCTTCGCGGAGCCGCGGGCCCTGATCGGCTTCGCCGGGCCGCGGACGATCAAGGCCACGATCCGCGTGGAACTGCCGAAGGGTTTTCAGACGAGCGAATTCCTGCTCGAGCACGGGTTCATCGACCGCATCGTGGCCCGCAAGGATCTCAAGAGCGAGATCGCCCGCGCCATCGACTACTGCGGCGGCTAGACCGCCTGTCCGGGGACTGGCTCCGACTGCGAATCGGTCGGTGCCTGTCCCCGTTGCCCCCTTCGGTCGCGCGACGCAAAACCTGCTTGTCGGCGACCGAAAACCTGCGTGACAGCCGGGCCGCGACCGCCGACAATCCTGCAACGTGCCGGCCACGGGGACCGGACGGCGGAACGACGTGGCGAGGCATCGATGGATCGCAGGCGGTTTCTCGGACACTCGGCGGCGGCCGCGTCGCTCGCGGTCGTGCGGGCCGGTGCGGCCGCGGAATCGTCGCCGACGGCATCGCCTCGGACGGACGGCCCGCGGCCCGGCATCGGCGTGATCGGGCTTCGCTACCAGGGCTCGGTGATCGCGGCCCATGCCAAGCCGCACGGCCGGATCGTGGGGATCGCCGACGTCGATCGGGGCTGCCTCGACCTCTCGCTCATCGACAAGAAGGTGGCACCGCAGGCCGGCATGACGCCCGAGCGGATTTATGGCGACGTCGCCCCCGCGGACCGCCACCAGGACTACCGCCGGCTCCTCGACGACAAGCGGATCGGCGTGATCCTGATCGGCACGCCCGATCACTGGCATGCGAAGGCGCTGATCGACGCCGTGCAGGCGGGCAAGGATGTCTACTGCGAGAAGCCGCTCACGCTCACGATCGATGAGGGAAAGGAGATCCGCAGGGCCGTGGCCGCCTCGGGGCGGATCGTGCAGGTGGGCTCGTGGCATCGCAGCGACCACCGGTTTCGCACGGCCGTGGAGATGGTGCGGCAGGGCCGGATCGGCAGGCTCGAGCGCGTGGATGTCGTGCTCGGCAAGAACGAGGTCGGCGGCCCGTTTCCGAGCCGGCCCGCGCCGGCCACCCTCGACTGGAACCGGTGGCAGGGGCAGGCGCCGGACGTGCCCTACGTGCCCGAGCGGACGCACTACACGTTCCGCTGGTGGCAGGCCTATTCCGGCGGGCAGCTCACCGACTGGGGCGCGCACCACGTCGACATCGCCCGCTGGGCGATCGGCGCGGAGCCGGTCGAGATCGACGGCAAGGCGACCTATCCGACCACGCCCAGCGGCTACGACGTGCCGATCGAGTATGCGGTGCGGTATCGCTTCGCCAACGGCGTGGACATGACCGTCTCCGACACCGGCCGCAACGGCATCCTCTTCACCGGCAGCGAGGGCAGGCTGTTCGTGAACCGCGAAAACCTCTCCGGAAAGCCGGTCGAGGACCTGAAAGACCGGCCACTGCCCCGCGAGGCCTTCACGCTCTACGACTTCGACAACCGCGAGCGGCCCGAGCGGTCGGGCAAGATCGACGCGATCGTGAACCACATGGGCAACTTCTTCGACTGCGTCGCGGCCCGCCGGCAGCCGATCGCCGACGTCGAGAGCGGCCACCGCAGCGTATCGGTCTGCCACCTGGGCAACATCTCCTGCCGGCTCGGCCGCCCGCTTGCCTGGGATCCGACCGCCGAACGATTCGTGAACGACGCCGAAGCCGACGGCCTCCTCTCGCGTCCCCAACGCCCCGGCTTCGAGGTGAAGGCTTGATGACCATGACGAACCTCGACACCCCCCATCCCTCCCGCAGAACGTTTCTCGGCGCGGCATCGGCCGCCGCCCTGTCGTTCTGCAGCCGCCCGAGCGTCGCCGCCCCGGCCGACCGCTGGCAGCCGCGCTGGATCCTCTCCTCGGCGCTCTACGGGAATGTCCCGCTCGCGGAAGTCCTGCCCGAGGCGCGGAAGACCGGCGCGGCCACGATCGACCTCTGGCCCAAGCCTCATGGCAGCCAGCGGGCGGAGGTCGATGCCCTCGGCATCGAGCGGGTGCGGGAGATGCTCGCCGCGGCCGACGTCGCGGTCGGCGGCATCGCCTGTTACATGGTGGGCCCTTTTCATTTGGCCGGCGAATTCGCGGTCGCCGGGAGGCTCGGCGCGAAAGCGCCCGTGCTCGTGACGATGGCTCCGGGCGACGGTGGCCTCGCGGGCGACGCCCTCACCGCCGCGATCAGGTCGTTTCTCGAGAAGCTGCGGCCGAGCCTCGCCGCCGCAGAGGAGGCCGGAGGCGTGATCGCCATCGAGAACCACTCCCATTCGCTGCTCCAGTCGCCGGACGGCATCCGCCGGTTCGCGGAACTCGCGAGGCACGATTCCCTGGGCATCGCGTTGGCTCCGCATCACCTGCCGCAGGACGGCCAACTCGTCGCGGCGCTCGCCGGCGATCTGGGGCCGAAGCTGAAATTCGTCTACGCCCAGCAGCACGGCAAGGGCGCGAAGGAGAAGCTGCCGAAGGAGGACGAACTCCTACAACTGCCCGGCCGCGGCCCGCTCGACTTCGGCCCGCTCATGCGGCAGCTCGAGGCGATGCGGTTCGCGGGCCCGATCGAGATCTTCATGCACCCGGTGCCCCGCGGCGTGCCGATCCTCGGCTCGGTCGCGGAGATCACCGCCGAAGTGAACCGCACCCGCGGCCACCTGGAAAGCCTGCTCGGCTCTTGACAGGGGAC
>JBIIYN010000158.1:0-8858 GCA_044346795.1 Pirellulales bacterium | reverse complement strand
GATGGTCGGCGTTTCCGCAGGGCTCATTCCGTTCCTCGAGCATGACGACGCCAACCGCGCGTTGATGGGCTCCAACATGCAGCGGCAGGCCGTCCCGTTGCTCGTGACCGAGCCGCCGATCGTGGCGACGGGCATGGAGCGGGACGTCGCGGTCAACTCAGGACTCATCGTGCGGGCCGCCCGCAAGGGCACCGTCACGTACGTCGATGCCGAGACGATCGAGGTGACGCTGTCGTCGGGTGCCGTCGACAGCTACAAGCTCCGCAAATACGTCGGCCTCAACGAGCGGACCTGCCAGAACCAGAAGCCGGTCGTGCAACTCGGCCAGAAGGTCGAGAAGGGCGAGGTGCTCGCCGACGGCGCCGCGACCTACAAGGGGGAACTGGCGCTCGGCCGCAACGTGCTCGTCGGCTTCATGGCATGGGACGGCTTCAATTTCGAAGACGCGATCATCATCAGCGAGGAACTCGTCGAGGACGACGTCTACACATCGATCCACATCGAGGAATACGACATCGAAATCCGCGACACCAAACTCGGCCGCGAGGAATTCACCCGTGACATTCCCAATGTCGGCGAGCGGGCGTTGCACAACCTCGATGAGAGTGGCATCGTCCGGATCGGCACCTACGTCCGGCCGGGCGACATCCTCGTCGGCAAGGTATCGCCCAAGAGCAAGACCGAACTCACCCCGGAGGAGAAGCTCCTCCACGCCATCTTCGGCCGTGCCGGCGAAGACGTGAAGAACGATTCGCTCGAAGTACCCTCCGGCGTCGAGGGCATCGTGATCGCCGCGGAAAAGTTCTCGCGACGCATGAGCCTCTCGGAGGAGGAGCGACGAGAGTTCGACAAGCAGCTCAAGGAAGCGGAGAACATCGGCAACGCCCAGGTCGCCGAGGCATTTGCCGCGCTGGTCGCCGAGGTGGAAAAGGTGCTGCAAAAGCCGCTCACGGCGGCCGACGGCAGCCCCCTGGTCCGCAACCAGGACCACAAGTCGGTCGCCGATCGCGCCGCGGCCTTCAAGCTGGAGGATCTCGACATCCGCTCGCCGCAGCGGAAAGCCGACATCGACAAGCTCTACAAGACGATGTGGCCCGCCGTCGACGCGGCCATCGACGCCCGCGATCGTCGCCTCAACAGCATGAAGCGGGGTGACGAACTCCGCCCCGGCGTGCTCCAGATGGTGAAGGTGTACGTCGCCGCCCGCCGCGTCATTTCGGTCGGAGACAAGATGGCCGGACGCCACGGCAACAAGGGCGTCATCGCGAAGATCCTGCCCAAGGAGGACATGCCGTTCCTCGCAGACGGCACGCCCGTCCAGATCCTGCTCAACCCGCTCGGCGTTCCCAGCCGCATGAACGTGGGGCAAATCCTCGAGACCCACCTCGGCTGGGCCGGCATGAAGCTCGGCTTCCAGGCGATCACTCCGGTGTTCGACGGTGCCAGCGAGGACGACATCAACGCCGTGCTCGACGACGCCGGCCTGCCGCGGCACGGCAAGGCCCAGCTGTATGACGGCCGCACCGGCGAACGGCTCGAGCAGGAGACGACCGTCGGCTACATCTACATGTTGAAGCTCCACCATCTCGTCGATGACAAGGTGCACGCCCGGTCGACCGGCCCCTATTCGCTGATCACCCAGCAACCGCTCGGTGGCAAGGCCCGCTTCGGTGGCCAGCGGTTTGGCGAAATGGAGGTGTGGGCGCTCGAGGCTTACGGAGCCGCGTACATCCTCCAGGAGCTCCTCACCGTCAAGAGCGACGACGTGGAGGGCCGCACCAAGATTTACGAGAGCATGGTGAAGGGCGAGAACACGCTCGAGGCGGGCACGCCCGCCAGCTTCGACGTGCTCACCAACGAGATTCGCGGTCTGGCACTCAACATGCAGCTTGAAAAACGGCGGATCTAGGTTCACGCGGGCGAAGCCATCGTGGCCTTCGCCCGCTTGCGAAACCTTCGGGGCCTTCAGCCCCTGCGGTTTCGGGAAAAGTCAGGGCTCCAGCCTGACGGCACAATTCAGGTCGATGGACACCTCGACAACCAAGGAGCACCCACGTGAGCATCGGCGAATCCACCTACGATCGCGTCAACGACTACTCGGCGGTGAAAATCAGCCTGGCACGTCCGCACGACATTCGCAGCTGGTCCTTTGGCGAAGTCAAAAAGCCCGAAACCATCAACTACCGCACCTACCGACCCGAAAAGGACGGCCTGATGTGCGAGAAGATCTTCGGACCGGAAAAGGACTGGGAGTGCTCCTGCGGGAAGTACCGCGGGATGAAGTACAAGGGCATGATCTGCGACCGCTGCGGCGTGAAAGTCACGCACAGCCGCGTTCGTAGGAAGCGGATGGGGCACATCGAACTGGCCGCGCCGGTCGTTCACATCTGGTTCTTCAAGGCGATGCCGAGCCGCTTGGGCGCGCTGCTCGACATGAAGACGTCGAGCCTGGAAAAGGTCATCTACTTCCAGGATTACGTCGTGCTCGATCCGAAGGACACGCCGCTGAAGAAGCAACAGCTTCTCACCGAGGAGGAGTTTCGCGAGGCGCGGGCCAGCTACGGTGACGCCGGCTTCGAGGCCGAGATGGGCGCGGAGGCGGTGCGCAAACTGCTGCTCTCCCTCGACCTCGTCACGCTCTCCAAGGAGCTTCGCGAGGAGCTCGCCACGACCAACAGCAAGCAGAAGAAGAAGGACCTCGTCAACCGCCTCAAGATCGTGGAGGCGATCCGCGACAGCGAGAACAAGCCCGAATGGATCGTGCTCGACGTGATCCCGGTGATCCCGCCCGACCTGCGGCCCCTCGTGATGCTCGACTCGGGCAACTTCGCCACGAGCGATCTCAACGACCTCTATCGTCGCATCATCAACCGCAACAACCGGCTCAAGAAGCTCGTCGACCTGAACGCACCCGAGGTCATCATCCGCAACGAAAAGCGGATGTTGCAGCAGTCGGTGGACGCCCTGTTCGACAACAACCGCTGCAAGCGGCCGGTGCTGGCATCGAGCAATCGACCGCTGAAAAGCCTCACCGACATGATCAAGGGCAAGCAGGGCCGCTTCCGCGAGAACCTGCTCGGCAAGCGGGTCGACTACTCGGCCCGCAGCGTGATCGTCGTCGGGCCCAACCTGCGGCTGCATCAGTGCGGCCTGCCCAAGAAAATCGCCCTGGAACTCTACCAGCCGTTCATCATCCGGCGGCTCAAGGAACTCGGCCACGCCGACACCATCAAGAGCGCCAAGAAGATGCTCGAGCGGAAGGACGCCGAAGTGTGGGACATCCTGGAGGAGGTCATCCGCAATCATCCCGTGCTCCTCAATCGCGCCCCGACGCTTCACCGCATGGGCATCCAGGCCTTCGAACCGATGCTCGTCGAGGGCAACGCCATCAAGCTCCACCCGCTGGTCTGCAAGGGCTTCAACGCCGACTTCGACGGCGACCAGATGGCCGTGCACCTGCCGCTTTCCATCGAGGCGCAGGTGGAGGCCCACACGCTGATGCTGTCCACGAACAACATCTTCAGCCCCGCCAACGGCGCGCCGATCATCAGTCCCTCGCAGGACGTGGTGATGGGCTGCTACTACCTGACGATGCTGCTCCCTGGCCGCAAGGGCGAGGGCATGGTGTTCAAGAATGTGGAAGAGGTCGAACTCGCCCACTCACTCGGCAAGGTCGACACGCACGCGAAGATCCGCGTCAAGCTGCCCTCCGGCCGACGCCTCAAGACCGACGTCGAGGCGCTCGCAAAGCCCGGTGCCGTGATCGAGACGACCGTCGGACGCGTCCTCTTCAACTCGATCCTGCCCGAGGGGATGCTCTTCTACAACATTCCCATGCGTTCGAGCGAACTCGCCCGCGTCATCTCGGACTGCTACCAGGGCCTCGGTCGCCGCAAGACGATCGATCTGCTCGACAACATGAACCGCGTCGGATTCAGTTGGAGCACTCGGAGCGGCCTGTCGTTCGCGACGGACGACCTGATCACGCCCGCCAACAAGGGCCGGATCATCGGCACCGCCGAGAAGGACGTCCTGAAGATCATGAAGCTGTATCAGCGCGGCGTCATCACCGACGGCGAGCGGTACAATCAGGTTCTCGACGCCTGGACGCACGCCCGCGAACAGATCACCAAGGAGATGATGGCCGAGCTCGAACAGGACACCGACGCCAAGGACACGCGTCGTTCCGGCTACGTCAACCCGATCTTCCTGATGGCGCACTCGGGCGCCCGGGGCGGCGTGGAACAGATTCGGCAGCTCGCCGGCATGCGCGGGCTGATGGCGAAGCCGTCGGGCAAGATCATCGAGACGCCGATCAAGGCGAATTTCCGTGAAGGCCTGACCGTGCTCGAGTATTTCAGCTCCACCCACGGCGCCCGCAAGGGTCTGGCCGACACCGCCTTGAAGACGGCCGACTCCGGCTATCTCACCCGCAAACTCGCGGACGTGGCCCAGAACGTCGTCGTGACGATGCATGACTGCGGCACGACCCAGGGCATCGACAAGACCGTGATCTACCGTGGCGAGAAGGTCGAGGTCAGCCTCGCGGACAGCATCCGTGGTCGCATCAGCCGCGCCAACATCGTGAACCCCATCACCGACGAAGTCGTCGTGCACGAGGATGAACTGATCACTCCGAAGATGGCCCGCCAGATCGAGGAGCTCGGGCTGGAGAAGATCCAGGTCCGCAGCCCGCTCACCTGCGAGGCGCCGCTCGGCGTCTGCCGCCTCTGCTACGGCATGGATCTCTCGACCGGCTCGATGGTCGAGGAGGGAATGGCCGTGGGAATCATCGCCGCCCAGAGCATCGGCGAGCCGGGCACGCAGTTGACCATGCGCACGTTCCACATCGGCGGCGTCGGCCAGCGTGCCATCGAGGAAAACGAGAATCGGGCCAAGCGGGGCGGCACGGTGAAGTTCACGCGTGTCCGCACCGTGAAGAACGAGCAGGGGGAGCAGATCGTGCTCGCCCGCAATGGCGAGATCGCCGTCGTTGATCCGAAGGGACGCGAACTCGAAAAATTTGAAATTCCCGCCGGTGCAATCCTGAAGGTCGCCGAGAACGACGAAGTGAAGCCGGGCACCGTGCTCGTGCAGTGGGATCCGCACTCGATCCCGATCCTCTCGGAAGTTGCGGGCAAGGTCCGCTACGAGGACGTGGTCGAGGGCGAAACGCTCCGTGTCGAGAAGGACCCCAGCGGACATTTGCGGCGCATGGTGATGGAGCACAAGGGTGTCTACCACCCGCAGGTCGTGCTGGAAGACGACGCCGGAAAGATTCTCGACTTCTACTACCTGCCCGAGAAGGCCTACATCGAAGTCTCCCCGGGGGAGAAGGTCGCGGCCGGCCACGTGCTCGCCAAGACCCCCCGCGAGGCTTCAGGCACGCAGGACATCACCGGTGGTCTGCCCCGCGTCACGGAGATCTTCGAGGCCCGCAAGCCGAAGGATCCGGCCATCATGGCCGAGATCGACGGCAAGGTCGAATTGCTCGGCGAAAAACGCCGCGGCAAGAGAACGATCGTGGTCCGCAACGAGAGCGGCGTCGAGCGTGAGCACCTCGTCATGCACGGCAAGCACCTTCGCGTGCATGCCGGCGACATCGTCAAGGCCGGCGAGGCGCTCGTGGACGGCCCGCTCGTGCCGCACGACATCCTGCGGATCTCCGGCGAGGAAGAGGTGCAGCGGTACCTCGTGCGGGAAATCCAGAATGTCTACCGAAGCCAGCGTGTCGACATCGACGACAAGCACATCGAAATCATCGTTTCGCAAATGCTGAGAAAGGTGAAGATCGAAACCGTCGGCGACACCGACCTGCTGCCCGGAAGCGTCTTGGACAAGTTCGAGTTCAAACAGGCGAACGAGAAGATCGCCAATGGACTGCGGATCACCGACAAGGGCGACAGCGAATTCGCCGTCGGCAGTGTCGTTCCGAAGGACGTCCTCACCCAGGCCAACACCCAGATCGAGGCACTGGGAGGCACGCCGGCCAAGGGAGCCAAACCCAAGCCCGCCACGGCGAGCACGCAGTTGCTCGGCATCACCAAGGCCAGCGTGCAGAGTTCCAGTTTCATCTCGGCAGCGAGTTTCCAGGAGACCACCAAGGTGCTGACGGAGGCGGCGTTGGCCGGCAAGGTCGACAACCTCGTGGGCCTCAAGGAGAACGTGATCCTGGGCCACCTGATCCCGGCTGGTACCGGCTTCAACACGTTCCAGTCGGCGGAGGTTCGCGTGCGGCCCGAGGCGCTCGACGCGCTGCGAATCGACCGGGAAAACGTGCTCACCAGGCAGTTTCCGTTGCTGGAGGCCTCTCCTGCCGGCGGCGAGCTGACCCTGACAGGGGAGGGCGCCGCTCAGGTCGCGACCCTCGCTGAGGACGGCTCCGAGGATCTCTGACGCCACGGCGCGTCCGCCGAAGGGGGCTTGCATCCCCGTGTGCGGCGACAGGGCCCTTATTTCCCGCAAGGACGGGACAACCGGCAATGCCGGTTGTCCCGTTCTTTTGATCCCGGGCGGCCGCCGAACTAACGTAGGAGGGAGATGAGAGTTCCGCCCGGAGCGCCGACCATGAATCACCCCGGCCCCATCGTTCAAAAACAAGTGCGGTTCGTGGCGGTGTTGGCCACGGTCACGGCCGTGGCCTGGGGTGCCGACGAGGTGCGTGCGCAGCCCGTTCCCTACAACCCGTACGCGGAGGCGCACGACCCGTTGCCGCCCGTCGCGGCCGATGGCACGCTTCGCTGGGGCACCTTCTACAAGTCGGCGTCCATCCAGAAGAGCTACGAGCGGCTCTGGAACATGGGTGCCTGCAGAGGCACGAACAAGGCGATCACCGTGCCGGTCGAACGGAACAAGCTGCTCATCGACAACCTTCCCGAGGAGTCCTTCAGCGGTCGCGTTCGCGCAGCCACGGGAACGATCGCCGGCGGCATGGTGGCCTTCACGGAGGGTGCCGACGTCGACCCGACGGCCGCCGTACTGGTCGCACAGCTGCACCCGGCCGGCGTGAGCCATGTGCGGGTGGGAGGGAAGACCTCCATCGCGGCGCTCGAGCCGGGCATGTCCGTCCGGCTGAGAGCGCAGGTCGACGACAAAGGCCGGGCCCTCGAACCGGTTCGGGCGATCGACATCGTCACTCCCCCGGCGGATTTCAAACCCGATCCGGTTCGCTCCCACACGCTCGACACCATCGTCGGCACGGTCGTGCGGTCCCGAAACAACCTGCTGCTTCTCAAAATCGACGCCGGCACCATCCGCCGCGTCTCCGTGCCTCTCGCCGATGCGGTGGAAGTGATGATCGTGGACGCGGCAGAACTGGCTCTGATCGCTCCCGGCGACGAAATCGAGATCACCGGGCGACGGTGGAGTGGCGCGGGCGCGATGGGTTCGGGAACGGTCTTCGCGTCCCACATCATCGTGAACAAGCCGGCAGCGCAGCCCGCCACGCACGATCTGGGAGCCGTGGAATAGGCCGAAACAGCCGCGGCATGCGCACGTCGCTGGATTCGTCCCTCGCCACGCCGGTAGATTGACGTGGGGCGTCGTCGGCAAGACTCCCCCGGCATGACGCCGCACCCTCGTGCCCCCCTCGTGCCCCCGAGCGCAGATCGGTCTGATGGCGGCCTCGGATCCATGGCTGAAGGGCGAAGTCCACCGCATGCCGGTCGGGCATGTTGCGGCCGAAACGCTGCAACGATGCTTCGACACGGTCTGGTTGGAACTGCGGGCCGCCGTCGCCTTGCCGGCCGAAGTGGAACACGTCCACCAGCTGCGCGTGGCCACCCGCCGTGCCCTCGCCGCGGTCGACGCCTTTCGCCCCGTGATTCCAGGAAAACAGCGGGCGTGGTTCGTGAAGCGGCTGTGTCGACTGCGACGAGCGGCGGGAGAAGCCCGCGACCTCGACGTGCTCGCCGTCCGGCTCGGCGGGAACGGCACGGCGACGGCGCGGGGCCGGCTGGTGGCGATGCTGGCGAAGAAACGCCATGATTCACGGACTCCGATTCGCGACGAACTCGCCGACCTCTTGGCCACCGACTGGTCGGCACGCGTGAATCGATTGCTGGCGGACGTCCGCGGAAGAAGGCGACGATCACGATTTCAGGCGTATGCCCGGCGGCGATTCAAACCCATGGTGGCGTCGTTCTTCAAGAGAGCGGACCGATCCCTGCACGACGACGACGAATTCCACGCGCTGCGCATCGAGGGCAAGCGATTGCGTTACGCGCTGGAGATTTTCGGCGTGGTGCTGAACGATCACGACAGGATCCGCTGCCAGGAATCCCTCGAGCACCTGCAGCGGACGCTCGGCGACTTCACCGACCACGCGTCGGCAGCGGAACGATTCGCACGCTGGGCCCGCAAGGCCGACGCCGGTCCGAATCGCGAGCTGCTCGCCAAGCTCCGTGACGACGAGAGCAGGCAGGCGGTGCGCGCCCGGAAGTCCCTTTGCAAGTGGTGGAATCCGTCTCGTCGCCGGTCACTCCGCCGCCGCTTTCGAAGAACCCTGCGGCATTCCGCATGAGCCGTCGGCCATCACGCATCCCGGAGGTTTCCCACGGCAGGAGCCGCCGAAGTGCGGTGCCGTTGATCACGCAGATCGGGCTGGGAATCGCCGGCGCGGTGGCCGTCTGGACCATCGGCTCTCTGGCGATCGACCACGATGGCCGAACGACACCGCCGATCAACAATGGATTCGAGGCCACCGTCACCATGATGGCGCCGGCCGCGCCTGACCCGTCGGCGCAGATGGTCGCGCCTGCCCCGTCGGCGCAGATGGTCTGGATCCCCGGCGGTGAATTCTCGATGGGCTGCGCCGATCCGCGCGGCCGGCCGTTCGGCGGCCCCGACCCGATGCGTGA
>JBIIYN010000157.1:0-8924 GCA_044346795.1 Pirellulales bacterium | reverse complement strand
CGCGACCGCGGGCTCGGTCTCGGGCCAAGGCCTCTACACCGCGCCGGCCGACAAGCACGCCGCGGCGATCGTCACCGCGAAGGTGGGAACGCTCGAGGGCAAGGCCCGCGTGCGGTCGATGCCGCCACTGCCGTGGACGTTCACCTTCGACGACATCGCCCTCGAGCCCAATCCGAAGGGCGGGCCACCGCGGGGCGAGCCGCCGCTCCCGTGGGTGGGCATGCGTTACCGGCACGTGGTCCGCGACGTGGACGGCTCGAAGTGCCTGGTGAAGGTGACGACCATCCCCAAGGGCACGCGGAGCCAGGGCTGGATCGGGCCGATCGGCCTGCACGACTATTCCATCCGGGCCGACTTCCGCGCCCAGGAGACGGGGGTTGAAAAGCCGGGCTCGCCGGCTGCGGGCACGCAGCAATCCGCCACTGGCGGCGGGTCCGATGCCGACGCCTTCGCCAAGGCCTTCGGCAACCCGGCCGCGCTCGAAAAGGCCCGGATGCCCGACATGGGCCTGATCGCCCAGCGGTACACGCTCGACCTGATGGGCGCGAGCCAACAGCTGCAGGTGCGGAGCTGGCCGCCCCAGGTGGCGACCCACTTCTCCAAGACGATCCCGTTCCCGTGGGAAGCCGGCCGATGGTACACGATCCGGTTCGAGGCCCGCACGCGACCGGCCGGCCCGGCCGCGGCGGCGATCCTCCGCGGCAAGGTATGGCCGCGGGGGGAGCCCGAGCCCGACGCCTGGACGATCGAGGCCGTTCACGAGGGGGGCAACGTCCAGGGCAGCCCCGGCTTCTTCGGCAACTCGAAGGACTCCGAAATCTACATCGACAACGTCTCCGTCACCGGTATCACGCCATGAGGTGCAGCATGTCCAGGCATCTGACCATGATCCTTCTGTCCGCCGTCTTGCTGTCGGTTCTCTCGCTGTCGGCCTTCTTGGGGGCATGCCACACCGCCGCAGCCGCCGACTGGAACCAGTGGGGCGGCACGCCCGTGCGCAACAACGTCTCCACCGCCACCGGCATCCCCGCCGCGTGGACCCCCGGCGACTTCGACGCCGAGACGGGCAGGTGGAAGCCGGAGACGAGCAAGAACGTGCTCTGGGTCGCCGAACTCGGCAGCCAGAGCTACGGCAACCCGGTGGTGGCCGGCGGCAAGGCCTATGTCGGCACCAACAACGGCAAGGGCTGGCTCAAGCGCTACCCCGCCGCGACCGACCTCGGCTGCCTGCTGGCCTTCGACGTCAAAAACGGTTCGTTCCTCTGGCAGGATTCCAGCGAGAAGCTGCCCACCGGCCGCGTGCACGACTGGCCGCTGCAGGGCATCTGCTGCGCTCCGCTCGTGGAGGCCGACCGCCTCTGGTACGTCACCAGCCGGGGCGAGGTGAAGTGCCTCGACACGGAGGGCTTCCGCGACGGCGAGAACGACGGCCCCTTCACCGCCGAGAAGGTGCAGGCCGACGACGAGGCCGACGTGGTCTGGTCGCTCGACATGATGAAGCAGCTCGGCGTGTCGCAGCACAACATGTGCTCCTGCAGCGTGACGGCCGCGGGCGACCTGCTCTTCGTGAACACGAGCAACGGGGTGGACGAGGGACACATCAACATGCCCAACGCCGACGCGCCCAGCTTCCTCTGCCTCGACAAGCGCGACGGCAGGGTGCTCTGGGCCGACGGCTCGCCGGGGGCCAACGTGCTGCACGGGCAGTGGTCGAGCCCGTCGTATGCGGAGCTCGGCGGCGTGCCCCAGGTGCTCTTCGGCGGCGGCGACGGCTGGCTCTACGCGTTCGATGCGCGGGGCGAAAACGGCAAGGCCAAGCTGCTCTGGAAGTTCGACTGCAACCCGAAGGAATCGAAGTACACGCTCGGCGGCCGCGCCGACCGCAACCACATCATCGGCACGCCGGTGGTCCACGACGGGCTCGTCTACATCGCGGTCGGCGAGGATCCCGAGCACGGCGAGGGCGTGGGGCACCTCTGGTGCATCGACCCCACGAAGCGGGGCGACACGAGCCCCGAACTGGCCGTGAGCCTCGAGGCTCCCGACGTGCCCCTGCCCCACCGCCGCAACCAGGCGGTGATCAAGGAGCAGGGGGAGGTGGCCAGGCCGAATCCCAACTCGGCGGCCGTCTGGCACTATCCCGGCTTCGACGCCGACGGCAACGGCAAGCTCGACTTCGAGGAGACGATGCACCGCACCTGCGGCACGGTCGCCATCCACGACGGCCTGCTCTTCGTCGCCGACTTCAGCGGACTCTTCCACTGCCTCGACCTGAAGACGGGCAAGCCCTGGTGGACCCACGACATGCTCGCCGCCAGCTGGGGCTCGCCCCTCATCACCGACGGCAAGGTCTACATCGGCGACGAGGACGGCGACATCTCGATCTTCCGGCTGTCGAAGGAGATGGACCTGCTCGGCGAGATCAACATGGGCAACAGCGTCTACTCCACGCCGATCGTGGCGGGGGATACGCTCTACATCGCCAACAAGAGCCACCTCTTCGCCATCCGGGAAGGGGCGAAGCCCGTGTCGGCCGAAAAGAACTGAAAGATGCAGGCGAAGGGGTCGGCGACAGCTCGCAGCCCGAAGCCGAATGCTATCGAGCCGCGTTCGCGGAACTTGCCATGCCTGTTCGCTCTTGCCTGCTGATCGTTCCCGCCTGCGTCGTTCTCGGCGTCGTGGCGAGCCTCGTGTCGGCGGCGGAGCCGGGCGAGCCGACGGGGTTTCGCGTGCGACCCTACCTGCAGAACCCGGCCGCCGAGTCGATGACGATCCGCTGGTGCTCGCAGTCCGCCAAGCCGGGCACCGTGACGATCGACGGCCGGACCATCGCCTCGGATCCGCTGCTCTGCCCGGAACTCGACTACCAGGGCGCGGAACCGGCCGACCTGCGGTATTCCCGGCCGCCCCATCTCCATTCGGTCCGCGTCACCGGCCTGTCGCCGGCGACGAGCTATCCCTACACGGTCGAGCAGGATGGCGAGACGATCAAGGCGATCCTCACGACGGCACCACGGCCGGGAGAGGTCGGGAAGGGGGGCGGCGTCCGGCTCTTCTTTTATGCCGACAGCGAGACGCAGCCGGAGTCGCGGGACAGCCGGGTGGACTGGCATCCCTCGACGTCGTTGCCCGGGGGGCCGCGGCCCCGGTGGGTGCGCGACCAATATCCGGTCGACGAGACCACCGGCTACCGCACGAACCTCGCGCTCATCGCCAGCCGGGCCGCGGAGAGCCTCCGCGCGGGCAACCCGGTGCTGGCCAGCGTGGTGGGCGACCTGGTGGAAAGCGGCGGTGAGCAGCGGGATTGGGACGAATTCTGGCGGCACAACGCCGGCAGCTTCGGCAGCCTGGCCTCGCGGGTGCCGATCGTGGCGGCGCTGGGCGACCACGAGATGTGCGGCGGCCCGGCCTCCACCGACCTGCTCGCGGACCTGGGCGGCTTCTCCGGTCCGGCCTCGCTGCGCGGCTCGCGGAAATTCCTCGCCTACTTCGAGCACCCCGACAACGGCGCGGCCGACAGGCGGCACATCGGCCGCTACCACCGCGTCGATTTCGGCCCGGTGACGCTGCTCACGCTCGACTCGACCAACGGTGGCCGCGACGGCACCGACAGCGACACCAACCACCTGCTCGATCGCGGCACGGCGGCCCACATCCCCGACTATGCCCCCGGCTCGGAACAGTATGGCTGGCTGGAGCGGGAACTGGCCGACGCGCAGGAACGCGGCGTCGTCACGTTCGTGCAGATGCACCACGCCCCGTTCTCTTCTGGGCCGCACGGCCGGCCGCCCGGCAAGGGCAAGGATCGGGATGAACACTCCGGGCAGCCTCTCCGGAGCCTGGCACCGCTGCTGCGCAAGCATGGCGTGCGTGCGGTGTTTTCAGGGCACGACGAGATGTACGAGCACTCGATCGTGGAGGGCGTGCACTACTTCTGCGTCGGCATCGGCGGCGACTCGCTGCGGGGACCGCAGGAGGGGGTGGTCAACGAGCGGCAGATCTTCATCGCCCACGACCACGCCCCGGAGCACTGGACGGGCAACGTGCTGGAGTCGGGCGGCAAGCATTACGGCCACGTCGAGGTCGACGTCAGAAAAAAGGGGGACGCCGCCGGAGCCGGCGCGAATGCCGCGGGCGGATTCGAGGTGACGATCACGCCCGTCGCCGTGTTTCCGATCCTCGACGCCGACGACCCGGGGGCGATCGTGACCTGGGAACGGCGTGCGTACGACGACGTGCTGACATTCGAGGTCGGGGCGGCCCGCATCCCGCGGGCCGCCGCCGATTCCCCCGCGCAATAGGAGCTTGCCCATGCGGCATCTGACGTTCGTGCCCGTGTTCCTGCTCGGTCTGCTGGCCGGCACGTTCGCTCCGCCCGCAGCGGTCGCCGCCGAGGCGTCGGCGTCGCCGCGGTCGCTCGTGCAGGATGCCCGGCGGATCGTGTTTCTCGGTGATTCGATCACCTACGACGGCCGGTGGATCGCCGCCCTGGCGGCCTGGATGGAGGCCGAGGGGCTCACGGCCGAGGTCATCGACGTCGGCCTGCCGAGCGAGACCGTCTCGGGCCTGTCGGAGGAGGGGCACGCGGACGGGGCGTTCCTAAGGCCCGATCTCGCGGAACGACTGGACCGGGTGCTGCGGGTCACGCGGCCGGATCTCGTGGTCGCCTGCTACGGCATGAACTGCGGCATCTACCGGCCACTCTGCGAGAATCGCTTCGCGAAGTTTCGCGACGGCATGCAGCGGCTGCACGACGCCGTCGAGAAGGCGGGGGCGCGGATCATCCACCTCACGCCGCCGATCTACGACAAGCGGCCCGACAAGCCGGGGCCGGCCGGCGACGCGGATTACGACGCGGTGCTCGACGCCTACTCGCGGTGGCTGCTCTCGAAGCGATCCGATGGCTGGACCGTCATCGACGTCCACGGACCGATGAAGGCGGCGCTGGCGGCCGCGCGGGCCAGGGATCCGGCGGCCGTCTTTTGTCCCGACACGGTCCACCCCGACGACGAGGGCCACTGGGCGATCTGTCGGGCGGTGCTCGCGGGACTCGCCGCAGACACACCAGCCGAGCAGGGGGCCGACGGGCAGGAGGCGGCCTCGCCCGAAGCGCTCGGGGCGTTTCTCCCGGACGTGACCGCCCGCCTCAAGCTCCTGCGCGACGCCTACCTCGCCGCGGCGGGTCACCTCCGGCCGGGCATGGCGGCAGGCCTGCCGCTCGGCGAGGCCGAGGCCAGGGCCCACGCGCTCACCGAATCGATCCGGTCACGACGGCTGCAGCTGCGGGGGCGAAAGCATGCCAGCGGCGAATGGCGGATGCCGATCGAGTGGCCGCGGCCGCGGGTGGTCGACCCGGGACCGGCGCCGTCCCGGCCCGCCCCCGCGCCCTCCGATGCGATCGTGCTCTTCGACGGCACGAGCCTCGCCCAGTGGGAGGGCGGGGAGAACTGGAAGGTGGCCGATGGCGCGGCCACGGTCGGCAAGGGGCCCATCCAGACCCGGCAGGGCTTTGGAGACTGTCAGCTGCACGTCGAGTTCCGGCTGCCCTCCCCGGCCACGGGCAAGGGGCAGGGCCGCGGCAACTCCGGCGTGTTTTTGATGGGAACGTACGAGATCCAGGTGCTCGACTCGTTCGAGGATGGCACCGACGGACCGCTCACCTATCCCGACGGCCAGTGCGGCGCCCTCTACAAGCAGCAGCCGCCGGCGGTGAACGCCTGCCGCAGGCCGGGCGAGTGGCAGACCTATGACATCCTCTTCACGCGGCCGCGGTTCCATGCCGACGGCGCGCTCGCGAAGCCGGGGCGGCTGAGCGTGCTTCACAACGGCGTGGCGATCCATTCCGATACGGGGATCAAGGGTCCAACACTCTGGAGCGAGCCACCCGTGACGAAGCCCCACGCCGACGCCCTGCCGATCGTGTTGCAGGACCACGGCAACCCGGTGCAGTTCCGTTCGATCTGGATCCGGCCGTTCGAGCCGGTGCAGGGGAAGCCCACCGCCGTCAGCCCGTGAGCCACCATTCCAGGGTGGCGTGACTGTCGACGGTTGCGCTACCGGTCCCGTAAAAGCCCCGGGTGGAAACCCGGGGACTGTCTTCACGCCGGGCTCGGGCTTCCTGCCCGACCCGGCTTGGCGGGCCTCCGCCCGCTGGTGCTCACCCGGCCCTCCGGGCCTGGCGAAGTGCGTCGTTTTCGGTCCGTCGGCATGGCCGCCGTGACTTGGACACGTCCCGTCGCTTCCGCTCCGGGCTTTTATTCCAGGGTGGTGTGACCGTCGGCTGTCGAGCCAACATTCCCATAAAAGCCCCGGGTGGAAACCCGGGGACTGTCTTCACGCCGGGCTCGGGCTTCCTGCCCGACCCGGCTTGGCGGGCCTCCGCCCGCTGGTGCTCACCCGGCCCTCCGGGCCTGGCGAAGTGCGTCGTTTTCGGTCCGTCGGCATGGCCGCCGTGACTTGGACACGTCCCGTCGCTTCCGCTCCGGGCTTCATACGACGGCTCGGCATCTTGCCGACCGCCGCAGCCGGCGACTACCGCACGACGGCGAGCACAGCGTCGCCCGGAATGCCGCCGCCGGAGAGCACCTCCGCCGGCACCGGCATGGCCGGCACGCGGTGCTCGTGGAGGATCGTCTCGCCCGGCAGCGAACCCGCCATCGCGGGACCGCCCGCGTCACGGGCCTGCCAGCCGGCCACGATCCAGCCGTCCTTCCGCGCGACGAGCTGCCGCAGCGGCAGCGGGCCGGCGGCGGCGAGTTCGCCCTGGAGCGGCAGGTCGGGAATGTCGATCACGTCCTTGCAGAGCTTGTCGAACCGCTTCTGGAGGATGCGTCGCAGCGAGGTTTCCGCCATCGAGAGCTTCTCGCGGCCGCCCGGCTTGAATCCCGGCGGATAGATCTGCACGTCCCCCTCGCGAACGAGGTGCATGCCCTGCGACGACCGGGCGACCGCATAGGTGGCCCAGATGTCCATGCCCGGAAAGCTCCGATCGCCCGACACGAACTTGTCGCCCCGCACCATGATCTTCACCCGGCCGTCGTCGACCGACACGGTGACCGGCCTTTGCTTGGCGAACGTCACCTCCCACGGCTGCTGGTCGGGATCGCTCTCGAGCGACTCCGGTATCTTGGCCTTGCGTTCGCGGGCCATCCGATCGGCGTCGGCCTGGGTGAACCGGCGGCCGCCCAGCTTTTCCTCGAGCATGTTGTTGATGGCCGACTCGTGCACGCGGACGGCGAGCACGTTGCTTGAGTCCGCGGCGGGCGGCAGGCTCGCCGCCGCGAGCTGGACGGCCGTGGCCTTGCGGGCGGTGATGGCGAGCGTTCGGTCGGTCGTGTTCATGTGCAGCATCTCGGGGTAGAGCCCCTGCGCCTCGAGCGGCCCGCGAACCTTCGTCTGGAACTGCTCCCGGAACTGCGCGAGGGCCGGCTCCGTCTGCTCCTGGAACTGCCGCCGGAGCCGATCCCTGGCCCTGCCCTCGGCGATGGCCTCGGCCTGCGGCTTGGTCTCCGCGATCTTGCGACTCGCGATCCTCTTGATCAGCCGCTTGCCGAACCGCGAGTTGATCGCCATGCCGGTGATGGTGGTGTCGGTCTCCGCCCGAGCCTGCACGGGCGTCGCCGCGGCGGTGTGCTCGTCGAGGAAGAAGCGGCGGCTGGCATCGAGACTCGTCACGCCGCGGCTGTTGACGGTCACGGGCCCCTGCGATCCGCGGGTGTGGGAGACGTTGGTCGCGGCGAGCCGCAGGTCGAACGCGGCCCGATCGATCGACGGCACGAAATCGAGCCGCACGCTGCCGCTGGTGTGGCCGCTGCCTCGCACCCGCGTGCCGAGTACGACCTCGTCGACCGGCATCACCTGGTCGACGGGACGATTCACGGCCTGCGCGAGCAGGTTCTCGTGCACCTCGATCAGGATGTTCGGCCGGGAGGCGACGCCCCGCACGGCCGCCACCACGGCGGGGGCCTGCCCCGTTTCCGTGAGCCGTGCGAGAATCTGGGGCACCGGCGCGAGGCTCTCCGCGGAGCCTGTGGCGCAGGCGGAGAGCAGGGCCGAGGAGAGGGCGCCGAGCCGCTGGCTCGTGCGGCCGGCGCCGTTGCCCCGGGCGGCGTCGGCCACTTCGGCGTACCGGGCGACGGCCTTCCGCACCCGCACGAAATCGGGCATGTCGAGGCCCGTCTCGGTCGCGTTCAGGAGTTCCTCCAGCCGCCGCAGTGTGGCGGGGTCGGCCGCCTGACCGGCGGCGGCCTGCGCCTCGAGGGCCGGCCAGTCGAGATAGGTTCGCCAGGCGGCTCCGCTCTTGCTGCGGCCGAGCAGGGCGTCGAGCGGTCGGAGCGCCTGCCGCAGCCCGGCGGCGGCGGACTCCAGCGCTGAGTCACCGACAGGCCGAAAGGTCTCCGTGGCCCTGAGGGCGTCGTTGGCCAGTTCTTCGAGCCGCTGGGACGGCAGCTGGCCGAGGGCCGCAGCCGTGACGAACGACCAGACAAACAGCCCGGCGGCCGCAGAAACGTGTGGGGTGGAAGCCATGAGCCAAAGCCTGTCGTTGGGGGACGGGGGGAAACGAGCCGGGAGTGTAGTCTGTTGCCGGAATCCCCTCCACAGCGGCTGCCGGCAGCCGGAATCCCCCCTTTTGCCGAGCGAAAATTCATTTTTCGGGCCGTCGGCCGCAACCTGCTACCACCGCGGCACTTGAAGCGACTTGCCCAGGCCGCAAGTCGAGAAAAGAGCCCCTGTTTCGCGCATCCCGCGCGACCGGCAACCCTTGCCAAGGGGGTTTCGCTGCCCTTGAATCGCGGCTCGGCCACCCCAGGCTGGGCCCCCCGGCCCGGCCAGGATGGCACGCGAGGCCGCCAACCACGGAAAGGGATCCCCCATGACCACGCCTGCCACCACGCCTGCCACCACGTCGATCGCCCCGCTTGCCG
>JBIIYN010000156.1:0-9012 GCA_044346795.1 Pirellulales bacterium | reverse complement strand
ACTCGCCGTTCACGACCCAGACGCCGTACTGCGGGACGAACTTCGTCTCGACCTTGCCAGCCGGGAACCCTTCCTTGAAGCCCACCTTGAAGCGGCTCGGGGGCTCGGCGAGCACGTTGGGAAACATGAAGCGAGCCAGGCCGAGCGTGAACAGGCCGCCGGTCACGGAGAGCGCCGTGAACCCCATCGCCATGAACGATCCGAGGGCGATCTCCAGGAAGCCGCGCCGGTCTTCCTCGCCCTCCTTCTTGGCCGCCGGCTTGGCGGGCCGCGCCGGCATGGGCGGAGCCGCGCGGACCACGGCCGGCTTCTCGGCGGTGGCGGGTGCGGGCTTCGGCTTCGCGGCAGCCGCCTGCAGTTTGGCGGTGACGGCCGGAGCCTCCGCCTTGCTGACGGGCCCCGGCTTCGCGCCGGCACGGGCGGCGGCGAGGATGCTGGCGGTATCCCGCTGCACGCCAGTCTTCGGTGCCGATGCCGCGGCGGGCTTGGCGGCGGCGGCCGGCTTGCCGGCGGGTTTCGGCTTGTCTGCCGCGGCGGGCTTCGGCTTGTCTGCGGCCGCTGCCGCGGGAGCCGCTTCGGTCTTGTTGGCGCGGGCCGCCGCCAGGATGTCGGACACGCTCGGACGGCCGCCGCCGGCGGGCTTGGCAGCCGGTTTGGCGGCCGCCGCCTTGGCTGCGGCAGGCTTTGGCCGCGGCGGTGCGGCGGGCTCCTGCTCGGCCACGGGCTCGGAGTCGGCGGCAGGCGAACTCACTGGTGCTGAAGGCGAACCACCACCGCCGTCCTTGGCTCGCGCGGCCGCCAGAATCTCAGCCACCGACATTTTCTTCTTCTCAGCCATCCAAGAACCTCACATCCAGCGCCTCGGCAAAGGTCTGCGGCCAAAGGTCTGTGCCCAAAATCTGCGCCCGAAATCCACGCTCATGTGCCGACCGCACGCCGTTCGGCGGCTCGCAGAGGGCCGCCCGGCAACGCCGACGGATCGCACAAAAAGCTGGTTTCGTCCGCGATTGGCAGACTTCGTGATTTTTTTCACGAACTCTCCTCTAAAACTGTATCGCTGCCCGCATGGCTGTCAACGTCGATTGCCCGGCTTTCCCGAAACACCCCGTAAATATCGGGTCGCTCGCGGGGGCGACGGAGCGGGAACCTCGGCCGGAAGACCGCGAGAGGCTTGATCGTGCTCGACCGGAGCCGTCACAATCCGACCCGCCCATCCGCCGATCCCAGCGAATTCACCGCTCCCGGCCCTCAGCAGTCCTGGCCCTCATCGCTCTCGGCCCTCATCGAAAGGATTTCGCCCCGTGCCAGCAACTGACAGCCCGACCACAACGAGATCGCGTCGTGTGCTCGTGGTGGGAGGGGGTGGCCGGGAGCATGCGATCGCCTGGAAACTGGCCTGCGACGGTGCCGAAGTGCTCGTCGCGCCGGGCAACGCCGGCACGGCGGCGGTGGCGGAGAACGTGTCCATCACCGCCGACGACATCCCCGGCCTCGTGGCGCTCGCGCGGTCGAGACAGATCGACCTGACCGTCGTCGGCCCCGAAGCGCCGCTCGTCGCGGGCATCGTCGATGCCTTCACCGCCGCGGGCCTGAGGATCTTCGGGCCCACGGCGAAGGCCGCACAACTCGAGGGAAGCAAAGTGTTCTGCAAGCAGATCATGCACCGCGGTGACGTACCGACGGCCATGTTTCGGGAATTCCGCGACGTTGTCCAGGCACGCACCTACGTCGAGGCGCGGGAAGACATGCCCCTGGTGGTGAAGGCCGACGGGCTCGCCGCCGGCAAGGGCGTGTTCGTCTGCGACGACCGCGCCGCGGCGCTCGCCGCCCTCGACAGCCTGGGCGGTGACCGGCAGCTGGCGACGAAGGGCATACTCATCGAGGAGCGGCTCGACGGAGTCGAGGTGAGCGTGATGGCGATCACGGACGGTCGCACGATCGTCACCCTGCCGCCGCTGCAGGACCACAAGGCGGCCCACGATGGTGACACCGGGCCGAACACGGGCGGCATGGGAGCGTATTGCCCGGCGCCGTTCGTCGACGGAGAGATGCTGGCCGACATCGAGGCCCGGATCCTCGTGCCGACGGCCCACGCCCTGCGGCGGGCGAAGGTCCCCTTCCATGGCGTCCTGTACGCGGGACTGATGCTGACCGCACAGGGGCCCAAGGTGCTGGAATTCAACGCCCGCTTCGGCGACCCCGAATGCGAGGCCCTGATGGTCCGCCTGGAATCGAGCCTGCTCGAATTGCTCGACGCCGCCGTCGATCGACGCCTCGACGCGATCGAACCGCCGCGGTGGCGGGAGGGCGCGAGCGTCACCGTGGTCATGGCTGCGGAGGGATATCCCGGCAGCGTGCAGAAAGGCCTCGCGATCCGGGGGCTCGATGCCGCGGCACGCGTGCCGGACACCCGGGTGTTTCACGCCGCCACGCGGCATGTCGACGGCGAGGTGCAGAGCGACGGCGGCCGGGTGCTGGCCGTCACGGCCGTCGGCCCGACACTCGCCCGCGCCAAACTGCAGGCCTACTCGGCCGTCAAGGAGATCCGCTGGCCCGGTGCATGGTGCCGCAAGGACATCGCCGACAAGGGCCTCGCCCGTGAACGGGAGCTCGCCGCGGCCGGGCAGACGGCCGAACCGACGACAGCGGAGAAGCCGGCATGAGGCTGCGCGTCGGCATCGTCGGCTTGGGGAGCCAATGGGAAAGCCGCCACTTGCCGGCGCTGCGGTCGCTGGCCGACCGGTTCGAGGTCCGCGGCATCTGCGAGCAGGTGTCGCACCTCGCGAAGCGGGCGGCGGCGGAACTAGGCACCGTGCCGGTGGATGGATTCCGGGCCCTGGCGGCACGCGACGACATCGACGCGATCCTCTACTTCGCGGATCAGTGGTACGGCGCCACGCCGCTCCTGGCCGCCTGCGATCATGGCAAGGCCGTCTACTCGGCGATCTCACTCCCGTTGGCAGCCGACGAGGCATCGCTCCTGCGCCGGCGGGTCGAGGAGTCGGGCATCGCCTTCATGGCAGAACTCCCCCGGCGCCATGCGCCCGCCACGGTTCGCCTGAAGGAGCTGATCGCCACCCGGCTGGGCCGGCCACGACTGCTCTTCTGCCACCGCCGCGTGCCGCTGTCGGGCGCGGCCGCGGCGCCGCGGGACAGGGCGAGCGAGTCGCGTCATCTCATGGAATTGGTCGATTGGTGCCGCTACGTCGCGGGCGCCGAGCCCACGAGCGTGGTGTCGGTGCGGCATGCCGAAACACCGGGAGCCGAGACCGACGACTACCAGATGATGAGCCTCGACTTCACGTCGCCCGACGGCGATCGTCTCGTGCCCGGCAACGGCCCGCTCGCGCAGATCAGTTGCGGCTATTACATGCCGCGGCAGTGGGAAGAGGCGGTGGGCTTCCGTCCACCGGCCGCCCTGCAGGTGGCCTGCGAGAGGGGCATCGCTTTCATCGACCTGCCCGCGAGCCTGGTCTGGTTCGACGCCGTCGGCCGCCACCAGGAATCGCTCGAGAGCGACCGGCCGGTGGGGGAGCAGATGCTCCTGCAGTTTCACCGCAAGGTGACGAGCCTCGTGCGGGCGATCAGCGGCCTCGACGACACGCTCAAGGCGATGCAGATCGTGCAGGCCGCCGCCACGAGCCAGACCGAAGGCCGCCGCGTGCAGGTGTGACGCCGGCCATCGTCGGCATGGCTTCGGGGGCGGCAAAAGTCTCGTCGCGTGGGCCGAGGCGGCCCAATGCTCCTCGAGCGTTCGCCGACCCCCTCGCCTCCATGGCATGGCTTCGGGGGCGGCCGATCAGTTGTTGCTGAAGTCGAGTTGCTTGCCCGACTTCACGCCGAGGGGATTCTTCACGAACCGCTGTCGGCAAGCGTCGCAGAGGTCGAACCGCATCGAGCGGGCGCCGTCGCTCAGTTCGGCCTGCAGGTCCTCCTCGTCGAGCCGCTCGAGCATGTCCTGCATCTCTTCGAGATGGTCGGCCTCACCAAGCTGCCCGTCATGAAGAGATCCGTCGCCGTCCGAGCAGCCGTGGTCGGCCACTTCCTCTACGGCTTGAAACACCTCGATTTTCACGATGTGGTGCACGTCCGCATGGGTGTCGATCGGACGCTTGCAGATGTCGCAGGAATAATGAAGCATCGAAGTCTCCGCGGGGAATGATTCCGGCCATGCCATCCGCCGGGCGCGGCGAAGAGTCGACGAGCAGGTCGCGACCCAACATCGTGAGTGTGCCCGCAATCTCCGCCGAAGGCAAGCGGTCAGCCCGGCGCCGGAGCGACGACCAATTGGCAGGCTAGGCGCCGGGTTGTTAGACTCGGGCGGAGGTGTTGGCTGCCCAGCGAGGGAATGCCGTGTCTGGTGCGATCATGTCTGGCCCGATGATGCCCGCCGCAATCGCCCCCGGATCGCTCGGGTTGAGCGTCCTCGTGCTGAACCGGTCGTTCGTGGCCGTCCACATCACCAACGTCCGGCGGGCGATCACCCTCCTCTTCCGGCAGTTGGCGGAGGTGGTGCACATCGAGGAGGGGCAGTACGCAGCCCATACGCTCGACTCGTGGCGGGAACTTTCCGCCCTGCGATCGGCCTATCGCGGCCCCGACGAAGACTGGGTGAGGGCCGTCGGCTACGACCTGCAGGCTCCACGGGTCATCAGGCTGATCACCTGCGATCGGGGACCGCGTCAGGGGCTGCGTTTCAACCGCCGCAACGTCTTCGCCCGCGATGGCAATCAGTGCCAGTACTGCGGGAAGAACTTCCCGACCAGCGAACTGTCGCTCGATCACGTGGTGCCGCGCAGCCGCGGGGGGACCACGAGCTGGGAAAACATCGTCTGCGCCTGCGTGGCCTGCAACGTTCGCAAGGGCGGTCGAACGCCACCCGAGGCACGCATGAACCTCGTCCGGCATCCGGTGAAGCCGAAGCGCAGTCCCCTGCTCTCCATCAAGCTCGGCAACCCGAAGTACGAAAGCTGGAAGAGCTTCGTCGACAACGCCTACTGGCTCGTCGACCTGCGGTAGCCGGCGTTGCAGTCACGGTCGTGTAGCGCTGAAAGAGGAGGCGAAGGGGTCGGCGGAAGCTCGAGGAGCATTGGGCTATCCTGCCCACGCGACGAGCCCATCCGCCGTCGGAGCGGCGGACTCCGAACTTTTGCCGCCCCGAAGCCGGTGCTGTACCACAGGCGAGCGGTAGCCGGCGTCACTCGCCGCCGCAGAGGGGCTCTTTCTTCTCGGTGATCACGGGGAGCTGCGGGGCCATCTCGGCGTTCAGGGCCGTGAAGTCCTTCCAATCCGCGGGCAGGTTGTCCTCGTGGAAGATGGCCTCCACCGGGCACTCGGGAACGCACGCCTCGCAGTCGATGCACTCGTCGGGGTGGATGTAGACCATCTGGTCGCCCTCGTAGAAGCACTCCACGGGGCAGACCACCACGCAGTCGGTGTACTTGCAGGCGAAACAGGGCTCGGCGACGACGTGCGTCATGGTTTGGGGCTCCTTGGAATGGGTGGAAAGGGCTGCTTGCGGGTCGGGAACGAACGCTTGAAAACGGCCGCGGGAAGCCTTGGCAATCTGTGCCGGATGCGCGGAATCGTAGGGCGATCCGGCGTACCTGTCAACGATTCAACCATCGGCGAATTGGCCGGGTTTCATGAGTCGGTTGGGGGCTGCCGTTGGTGGCGGGAACCGGGGAACCTATGATTGACGACGTTCGGGCAACACTCCGCCCGCGGAACCGCGTCCAGGGCCGCTTTTCCGCGGCCGGCGGGCCGGCGGTGAACCAGTGGTCTCGCCCCGCACTCGGCCGTACCGATGATGGATTCTTCGCACGCATCCGGCCCTCCCCTCCCGGCTCCGTCGCTCTTTTCACCAGAAGATCGGCAGTTGGTGGGCGATTGCCTGAAAGGACTGCCGACGGCCTGGGATGCCTTCGTCGAGCGGTTCGGCGGTCTGCTTGCATTCGTGATCGACCGGAGCGCCGCCCAGCGGCGGATGCAACTGACGGCGGCCGATCGCGACGACCTGCTCGCCGACATCCTGTTGGAGATCCTCCACCACGACGCCGCCGTGCTCAGAAACTATGGCGGCCGATCGAGCCTGGCGACCTATCTTGCCGTCGTGGGTCGCCGCGTGGCCGTCCGCGGCCTGATCCGGATGGCGACACGCCAGCACGGGCATCGTTCCATCGAGCCCGGGCACGAGCCGGCCAGCCCCGACGACGGCCAGATGCGGCTGGCCAACGTTGAACAGGTGGAACGGATGCTCGGCGTGCTCGAGGAGATGGAGGCACGGCTCGTCAGGCTCCATCACCTCGAGGCCCGCAGCTACGGCGAGATCAGCCGGCTCACGGGCCTGCCGCTCGGCTCGATCGGCCCGACGCTGGCCCGGGCCCGGGAAAAGATGAAGCTCCGGGCGGATTGATCGACAAGGGTCCGAGACCCGCCGGCTCACCGCGCGACGGGACCGATCGCCACCGACGGGTCGGCGAGATCGACCGGCGTGTAGCCCTCGTAGGCGGGCATCTGCCAGAGCTGACCGGGGTCGTTCGAAGGCATGTTGGTGGAAATCGCGGCGAGTTCCAGCTGAAACTCGATGCCCGACCCCGGCCACGACACCTCGACCAGCCGCGGCAGGGCGGCGCCGGATTGCGGATCGACGCGATGCTTCGTCGTGCGACAGCTCGCCAGCCGCTCACCGGAGGCCGTGAAGAGATGCTGCTCGATCACGAGCCCCGTGGTGCCGTCGAGAATGGTCGACTTGAGCAGGTCGCCCTCGGCAGCCCCCGCCGGCTGCGCGATCCGGCTGCGAATTTCGAGCCGGCCATCGGGAAGGGGGAACGGCCCCTCGTGCCGATCCTCGGCGCGGAAATTCACGAGCCCGAGCAGTTCCGGCATCCAGTCGGCGCGGATGGGGAGCACGCGACGGGCCGTCGACTGCTCGTACTGATCGTGGCGGCAGTGCAGCATCATCGGCGGCTGGTGCCGGCGGATCCAGAGCCAGAACAGGTCGTCATTGCTGCCGATGTCGAGTTCGCTGCCCGTGACGGCGGTCTGGGCCCGGAGCCGGAAGCGACGCGGGGGCTCACAGGCCACCTGCGCCGACAGCCGCGGCACGCCCGGCACGATCAGCACCGCCTGCGGAGCCATGTAGCTCCGCACCCGCTGCGTGTTGTCGTGCACCGTGGCGACGATCTGGTCGAGGGTCGGCTGCGCCGGCAACGTCCGTGGCAGTGGCATGGTGCCCACCTGGTAGCCGCGGATCGCCTGGGGACAGGCCGCCCCCGTGGAGGCGAGTGCCGCCACCACCAGCATGAAGGCCGCCGCCCGTGAGCCCGTCCGGCCACGCGCGACACGCCCTTGCGAAGCGGCTCCGCTCATGCGGCACCTCCGCTCCACAGGAGCGCCGTCAGCCGTTCCTCGACGCCCGGCGCAGCCGCCTCCTGCGGCGCGATCGGCCGCACCCGGTATTCGCGATCACGCTTGCGGCACACCACGATGAACTCCCGGCAGGAAGAGCCGGCGGGACCGCCCCGCTCGTCACCCGACCGATCGACGAACCGCAGCACCCGGCGTCGCACCAGTTCGAGCGCCACCAGGTAGCGCAGCGGCTGATCGGCTTCCCGACCCTCCAGTTCCTCGAGCACGTCGAGCAGCACGTCCGCCGGCGCGAGCGTCGCCCCGGAGGACACCGTGGCCGGGTAGGTCGACCGCCACCACGCCAGCGTATTGGGGGGCGGGCCGGCCCAGACGTCGGCCGCGTAATCGCAGCGGTCGAGCCGCCCCTCCGCCCTGACCAACGCGGAAACGAACGGCTCCCCGGCGACGAAGGCCCTGCCCGTCTGCGCACAGGTCGCATGCGGTCGGTGAAGTTTCAGTTCCATGCATGCCACCGCTCGAGGTCGCCGGACTGGGGGCCGGACTGGGGCCGGAGACGTATAGCGATCGGGGGACGTGGCTACAACGCGGGCCGGGTGAGCACCACCACGGCAAGCAAACCGGGCTGACACACTGGGCAAAAATGGCAGGCAGGGCGGGCACCGAAGCGAGCCTCAGGCGCCTCGGCGGAAAGGACGGTCCACCACCGCCGACGCTGTCGCCGAGCCGCCGAAGCGAGCGAAGCGTGTCCGCCCCGCCCGCCTGGCTCGACTCACCGCCCGCCGAGCAGGAGCGCCGCCACTTCCACGAGCCCATCGTCGTCGTGCCGGCCGACCACCCGGTCGGCGGCGGCAGCCACCTCCGGCCGCGCGTTGCCCATGGCGATGCCGAGGCCCGCGGCGGTGATCATCGGCAGGTCGTTGACGTCGTCCCCCACGGCGCAGATCTCCGCCGGAGCGATGCCCCACTCCCGTGCGAGGGCCAGCACTCCCGACCACTTCGTCACGCCACCGGGCGCGATCTCGCACATCCAGTTGAGATACCGCGGGCTGCGGATCGTGTGGAGCGAGAGCCGGCACGGAAAGGCATCGACGAGCGCCGCCTCGAGCGCCAGCATCGCCCGGTGCGAACCCATGGTGAAGCCCGCGAAGACGCCGTCCGGCAGGTTCCGGTGCAGGTCGGGCACGACCCGCGCCACGTGCCGGTTGCACTCGATGTATTCGGCGAGCCCCGCGGCCCCCTGAACCGCGTCGCCATGGTCGTCTCCGGCCGGCGGAAGGGTGACGTGGAGGCCACGGCAGTGGAAGTCGAAACCCTCGGCGAAGCTGTCGCTGTAGAGCACGGGCTCGTGGCCGGCCGTCACGATGGCAGCGACCACCGCCTCGAGCACGCCCTCTTCGAACGCCGCGCGGGAGAGCGTGGCATGGTCGGCGGGACGTTTCACGAGCGCCCCGGACGCCGTGATCAGCGGCCCCTCGATCCCCAGCCTTGCCGCGACCGGGAGGGTGTCGCGGTAGCGGCGGCCCGTCGCCAGCACGACCCGGATGCCGGCGGCCCGCACCTCGGCGATCGCCTCGCAGGTCGCCGCCGTGATCTCATGGCTGCTGTTGGTGACGGTGCCGTCGACATCCAGCACGAGGAGTC
>JBIIYN010000155.1:0-9089 GCA_044346795.1 Pirellulales bacterium | reverse complement strand
CAGCTGGCGAGGCATGTCGGTCCCCTGTCGCTCGACGGTTTCGGAGAACTCCGGGCCGAAGTCGCCATCGCGCTGGCCGGCCACCGGGGGATGCTGACGCTCGGCGGCGGGTCGATCCTCTCGGTGGAGGCGGCCGCGGCGCTTGCCTTGCACGAGGGCACGCTTTCCCTGCCTGCCGTGAACCTGCTCTCGGCCGACGCGGCGCTGGCTCTCGCGCCGCATCGCGGGGTGCTCTGCCTCCCGTCGATGTCGACGCTCGCGCGTGAGTCGGCGGAGGCCTTGGCGCTGCACCGCGGGGTGCTCGTGCTTTCCGGCCTGAGCACGCTGGAGCCGGCCGCCGCCACGGCGCTCGCCCGGCACGGTGGCGATATCGACCTTTTCAAGCTCACTCAAACGGCGCGGCTCGATTCGCCCGCCGTCGCCGGCCTGCTGGCCGACAAGACGCCGCTCCTGAGCCTTCCCAACGTGAAGCGGCTCGATGGCGAGGAGTCGATCGCCGTCGCCCGAGCCCTCGCGGGGGGCGGCGGAACGGTGTCGATTCCCAACCTGCGGGTGGCCTCGCGGCTTACCTTGGCGGCCCTGCTGGCCAACGGCAACGTCAGCATTCCCCCGCTCGAGGCGATCGTTCTCAGTGCCGAGTCCGATGCTTCGGCCGTCGCCGGGCGGCCGTAACGCCCGGCGCGAGGGGGCCCGAGTGCATCCGTCTCCGCCCGGTCCGCGAAGACATGAATGGCCGGTCTGCGGGCCGGAGAAGCCGGCCGCTGGTTATGCTTGGCCGGCTTTTCTTCGCGACACGAAACGACACGATGCACGAGCCGCTGCATGATTCTCGCCAGGGTGGCCGACCGGCGACACGATGCGATGGAGGAATGCCTGGCCGCCTACGGCGGACTGGTCTGGTCGTTGGCGGTGCGGCTGTCGGCCACGCGGGAAGATGCGGAAGAGGCGGTCCAGGAAATCTTCATCGACGTCTGGAAGCACGCCGGTCGATTCGACCCCCGACTGTCATCCGAGGCGACGTTCGTCGCGATGATCGCCCGGCGGCGGCTCGTCGACAGGCATCGTCGCCAGACCTGTCGGCCGCCGTTGGCCCGGCTCGAGGAGAACCCTGAGATGCCGCTCGCCGCGACCGACCATCCGATCGATCTCCGGGACGAGGTCGAGCACGTCCGCCGGCTGATGGGCCTGCTGCGGCCCGAGGAACGGCAGGTGCTGGAGTTGGCCCTCGGCGAGGGCTGTTCGCAAGCGGACATCAGTGCTCGCACGGGCATGCCGCTCGGCACCGTGAAATCGCACGCCAGGCGCGGGCTGGCGAGGCTCAAGACGCTGGCCGAGCAGGCGGCAACACCAGGATCGGGGCAGAATCGATCGCGGGAGTCTGGATCACGGGAGGCGAGGATGACATGAGCGACACGACCGACAACCACGCCTCGTCGCCCGCCGAACAGCGGCTGCTCGACCTGCTCGCCGACCGTGCCGTGTTCGGGCTCGATGTGCCGGAGGAGCAGGAACTCGAACGCCTGCTCGCGGCCCATTCGCTTCACGACCCGGACGCCCTCGATCGGCTGGCCGCGGCGGTGGCCGCGTCGCCGCCCGGCGCGGACAAGCTCCCCGAAGCGGTGAAGTCGCGGCTCGCCGAGGCCTTGCGGTTCGCACAGCGGCGGATTGATCCGCTCATCGAGCCTGCCGGACGGCGGGCCCCTACGGCGGCAAGTCCGCGTCGATCTCTCCCACCCTCTTTCCCGCGCATGGCGGCGGCGGGGCTGCTCTGTGCGTTGGCGACGTTCGCCATGATCGTGGTGGCCGTTCGTCTCGCGCCCGTCCGCGGGCCGGGGCGGTTCGCGCCGATGGTTTTCACGCCGCCGGGCGATGCCGCCGCGGTCGCCGAGGCTGCCGGGTCGCCGGTCGCGAAGCCGGCGCCGACGCCCGCTGCGCTGCGAGACGCGATGCTGACGGCGGTGAATGACGTGCTGCGGCTCGACTGTGCCGCGGCGGTATCCGACGAGCAGCAGACCAGTGGCGACGTGGTCTGGAGCGGCTCGCGGCAGCGAGGCTTTTTGCGGATCAGCGGGCTGTCCCCGAACGACCCGGCCGAGCGGCAGTACCAGATCTGGATCGTCGAAGGGGGCCGCGGCCGCCCGGTGGCCGGGGGCGTGTTCGACGTCGGCGGGGAGGCGGAGGAGGTGATCGTGCCGATCCTGCCTCGCGTCTTCGTGCAGGCACCGACGACGTTCGTCGTGACCGTCGAGAAGCCGGGCGGGGCCGAGGAATACAGCGAGGAACGCAGCCGCGTCCTCGCCCGCGTCCGCTGAATCGCGGCGCGGCCGCCCGGCCGTGAATCCACGGCCGCCCCGGCTGCGAATACACTGCAGACGTTCAAATGTTGCCGTTCATTCCGCGCCCGAACCGCAGGTGAGGGAAACGCGATTCTGCCATCGGATTCCCTCGCTCGAGCTTCGGGCTTGCATGGGAACGAGGCCGATCGCATTTTCCGAGCCGCGACAGGGCCTGCCTTCGAGGATGCCCGTCCCGATGTCTCAAACTCTCGTCCAGCCGCGCGACCTGCACGACGACGACGTCCGCAAGCTCGATCGCCTCCGCGCGTCCTACGCCCGGCTCGAACAGGAACTCGGCCGGGTGATCATCGGCCAGCGGGAGACGATCGAACGGCTGGCGATCTGCCTCTTTGCGCGCGGCCACGCGCTCCTCATGGGCGTGCCCGGTCTCGCCAAGACGCTGCTCGTCAGCCGGCTGGCCGAGGCGGTGTCACTGAAATTCAGCCGCATCCAGTTCACGCCCGACCTCATGCCGATGGACATCACCGGCACCGACATCCTCCAGGAGACGGCCGACGGCCGCCGCGAGTTCCACTTCGTGCCCGGCCCCGTGTTCGCCAACATCGTGCTGGCCGACGAGATCAACCGCGCCCCGCCCAAGACGCAGGCCGCGATGCTCGAGGCGATGCAGGAGCAGAAGGTGACGGTCGTCGGCAAGACCTCGCGGCTCGAGCCCCCCTTCTTCGTGCTGGCCACGCAGAACCCCGTGGAGCAGGAGGGCACCTATCCGCTGCCCGAGGCGCAGCTCGACCGCTTCATGTTCCTGATCGAGGTCGACTATCCCTCCGAGGAAGAGGAGGTGATGATCGCCCGCACCACCACCGGCGACGCGCTGCCGGCCCTCGATCACGTGCTCTCCGCCGCCGACATCATCGAGTTCCAGCAGCTCGTCCGCCGCGTGCCGGTGCCCGACCACATCTACCGGTTCGCCGCGAAGCTCGTGCGGCGGACCCGGCCACAGGGCACGTCGGCCCCCGACTGGCTGAAACCCCTCGTCTCCTGGGGCGCGGGCCCCCGCGCGGTGCAGTATCTCATCCTCGGGGCCAAGTCCCGCGCCGCCCTCACCGGCGGCTACATGGTGCGGCTCGAAGACATCGCGGCGGTGGCGGCGCCGGTGCTCACGCACCGCGTGCTCACCACGTTCGCCGCGCAGGCGGAGGGGATCGACGCCCGCAAGATCGTCGAGCGGCTCGTCGCCGAGGCACTCGCCGAACAGAACGGGTGAGCCATGTCGCCCATGTCCAGTCAGCTCACCGACCGGCCGGCGCGGGCGTTTCTCGACAGCGGCGTGCTCTCCCGGCTCGCCGCGGTGCCGCTGCTTTCCCGCCGGCCGATGGTCGGCGGCGTGTCGGGCCGCCACGTGAGCCCGCACCGCGGGTCGAGCGTCGAGTTCGCCGAGTATCGCAAGTACGTGCCGGGCGACGATCTCCGCCGGCTCGACTGGCGGGTCTACGGCCGCACCGACCGCCACTACGTGAAGGAGTACGAGGCCGACACCAACCTGCGGTGCTGCCTCGTCGTCGATTCGAGCGGCTCGATGGGCTATGGCTCCGCCGGGATATCGCGGATGGACTACGCCCGGCGGGTGGCAGGCACGCTCGGCTTCCTCGCCTGCCGACAGGGCGATGCGGTCGGCATCTCCTGCGTGGCCGACAACATCGTGCGGCACCTGCCGCCGCGGCGGAATCCCGCCCACCTGCGGCTCGTGCTCGACGCCCTCGAGCAGGTGCGGCCGCAGGGGGCGAGCCGCCTGCCGCAGGTGCTCCACGAACTGGCCGAGACCGTCCGCCAGCGGGCCCTGATCGTCATCGTCTCCGACCTGTTCGTGGAGCCCGGGGAACTGGCCGGTGCCTTCGGCCATCTCCGGTTCCGGAAGCACGACGTGGCCGTGTTCCACCTGCTCGATCCGCAGGAACTGGCCTTCGACTTCCGCCGGCCGACGCGGTTCCTCGACATGGAGGGGGGCAGCCCGCTGTTCGTCGATCCCCTCGACATCGCCGATCGCTACCAGCAGGCGCTCACGGGCTACCTCGACGCGCTCAAGGCGATCGTGCTGGAGCAGGGCATCGACTACCACCGCACGCTCCTCGACGAAGACTATGAAAAGGTACTGGCGCGGTTCCTCGTGAGCCGGGCGGCGGCGAAGGGGCTGCGATGACGTTCCTGCAACCCTGGCTGCTCTTCGCGCTGCCGCTGGTCGCCCTTCCGGTGATCATCCACCTCGTCAACCAGCAGCGGTTCCAGTCGGTCGAGTGGGCGGCGATGCGGTTTCTGCTGGCGGCCCGGCTCCTTTCCCGCGGCTACTCGCGGCTGCGGCAGTGGCTGATCATGCTCATGCGGATGGCGGCCGTCGCGGCGGCGATCCTGGCGATCAGCCGGCCGCTGTCGCAGGGCTGGCTGGCGCTGGCGGGAGGCGACCGGTCCGCCGCTGCCATCGTGCTCTTCGACCGCTCCCCGAGCATGTCGCAGGCCGCCGCCGCCGGCGGGGAATCGAAGCTCGTCACGGCGCGGCGGCAGGTGGCCGCGGCGCTCGAAACGCTCGGCACGCGTCGCGTGGTGCTGATCGACAGCGTCTCGTCCCGGCCGCAGGAACTCTCCTCGCCGCGGGCGCTCGAACGCCTGCCGGAAACGGAGCCGGCCGCCGCGGCGGCCGACCTGCCGCTCATGCTGCAGGCGGCCTGCGAGCAGCTCGACGCGGCCAAGTCGGCCGCCAGCACGATCTGGATCTGCTCCGATCAGCGGGCCAACGACTGGAAGGCGCCGGACGGCGGCTGGCCGGCGATCCGCGAGACGCTGGCCAAAACGCCGCAGTCGGTGCGGATCACGCTGCTCGGCTATGCCGAAAAGGCCGACGACAACCTCGCGGTGCGGGTGCCCAAGGCCGCCCTCGAACCCCGCGGCAAGGGCTGGGAACTCCGGCTCGACATCACCGTTCGCCGGCCGGCCGACACCGGCCCCGCCCGCGTGCCGGTGCAGATCGAACTGGGGCCGGCCCGCTCCACCGTCGAACTGGAACTCACCGGCACGGAGACGCTCTTGGCCGGGCACGCGATCCCGATCGACACAGCGGCGCTCGCCGCCGCGGATGGCGGTATCGGCGACGACGATGCGGCCGAGCCGCGCGGCTGGGGACGGGTCTCGATCCCCGCCGACTCGAACCCCGCCGACAACGATTTCTACTTCGCCTTCGGCATACCGCCCGTTCGTCGCACGCTCGTGGTGACCGACTCCGCGGCGGATTCCCGGCCGACCGCCGAATCGCGGCGGACCCTCGAACTCATCGCCGGGATTCCGCCCGACAAGCTGCTGCGGGCGGCGGCCGAGGCCGTGAGCGTGGAGGCGGTGTCGGGCATGTCGCTCGATGACGTCGCGCTCGTGCTCTGGCAGGCTCCGCTGCCCGAGGCGGGGGCCGCCGCCGTGATCAAAAGGTTCGTCGCCCGCGGTGGTCAGGTGATCTTTCTGCCGCCCGACGTGCCCACGACGACGGCCTACGACGGCATCTCCTGGCAGGCGTGGGCCGAGCACAGCCCACCAGTGCGGCCGACCTCGTGGCGGGCCGACGAGGGGCTGCTCGCCGCCACGCAGACCGGGGCCGCGTTGCCCGTCGGGGAACTGGAACTCCGCCGCACGTGCGGCCTTGCCGGCGAGGGCACGCCACTGGCCGTGCTGCCCGACGCCCGGCCGCTGCTGCTGCGGGCCGCCGGCGACCGCGGGGGTGTGTCCTTCCTGGCGACCACTCCCGCCGGCCGCGACTCCGACCTCGCGGCCAACGGCATCGTGCTCTATGCGGTGGTGCAGCGGGCCATCGATGCGGGCCTCGCCGCCGTGGGCAGGGCCCGCCAGATCGACGCGGCCGCACCGCAGCCGGCGGCCGCCGACGGTGGCCACGAGGAGCGCAGCCGCGGAGACTGGCGGCAGATCGCCGGACCGCCGGCCGCGTCGAACGAGGCGGGGTTTCATGCCGGGGTGTATGAGGCGGAGGGGCGGCTCGTGGCGGTGAATCGGCCGGCCGCCGAGGATGCCGCCGCGGTGGTGGACGACAAGCAGGTAGAAACGCTCTTCCAGGGGCTCTCGTTCGGCCGCTTCGAGCAGAAGGCGGGCGGCCGCGGCGGCATCGTCGAGGAGATCTGGCGGGTGTTTTTGATGGCGGTCCTCGTGGCCCTCGTAGTGGAAGGGCTGCTCTGCCTGCCCCGCAGGTTTCCCGAGCGGCCGCGGGTCAGGGAGGCCGTCGCATGACCACGCCACCCGATGCCATCTCGATCACGAGCGGCCTGCGGTTTTATTGGACGCCCTGGTCGCTCGGCCTGTCACTCGCGCTCCTGGCGGCGGTGGCGGCGGTGTGTTTCGCCGGCTGGTGGCGGAGCGGCTTTCGGTCCGGATACGGGCTCCTCGAACTGCTGCGGTTCGTGATCGCCGCGGTCGTCGTGGTGCTTCTCAATCAGCCGGAGTGGGTGACGGAGCAGCGGCCGAGCGAGAAGCCGTCGATCGCCGTGCTCATCGATCACTCGCGGAGCATGGACACGGTCGATGCGGTCGTGTCGGGGCCGCGTGCTGATGGCCCGGCACCGAACGCGCGGCGGGAGGAAGGCGGGGTCGTCGCGCGGAAGGACGCGGTGGCGGCGGTCTCCGACGCGGCGTTCTGGCAGCCGCTCGAGGAGCGGTTCGCGATCCGGATCGAGCCCTTCTCGGGCCCGCGGGACGGGGCGGCCGCCGCGGGCGCGGGTGGGGCTGCCGCCGGGACGAACCTGTTCGAGCCGCTCGAGACGGCGGTGCGACGGCATCCCAACCTGCGGGCGGTCGTGCTCGCCTCCGACGGCGATTGGAACGAGGGCCGTCCGCCCGTGCAGGCGGCCACGGCCCTGAGATTGGCCGGCATCCCGGTGCTGGCCGTGCCCGTGGGCAGTTCCACGCCGCTGCCCGACGTGCGGATCGCGAGCCTCGACTGCCCGGTGACGGGCGTGGTCGGCAAGCCGTTTCGGGTGCCCTTCACGATCCAGAGCACGCTGCCGCGGGAGCAGCCGGTGACGGCGGTCGTGGAGACCTCCGACGGCCAGACCTTCACGAAGCAACTGCGGCTCGCCTCGATGGGCAAGACGACCGACTGGATCTACTGGACGCCCGCGGCCGTCGGCGACTACACGGTGACCGTCCGCGTGCCGCCGCAGCCGGGCGAACTGCTGCCCGACAACAATGCCCGCACGGCGCCGGTGAGCATCAGGCAGGAGAAGCTGCGGGTGCTGGTGGTGGAGAGCGTGCCGCGGTGGGAATACCGCTACCTCCGCAACGCGCTGTCGCGCGATCCGGGCGTCGAGCTTTCCTGCCTGCTCTTCCACAGCGGCGTCTCCCGGGTGGGCGGCGGCAACAAGGATTACATCAAGAAGTTTCCCGGCTCGCTCGACGAGCTCTCGCCGTTCGACGTGGTGTTTCTCGGGGACGTGGGCCTCGACGACGGCCAACTGTCCGCGGAGGACTGCCGGCTGTTGAAGGGGCTCGTCGAATACCAGGCCAGCGGACTGGTGTTCATGCCCGGCTGGCAGGGGCACGAGATGTCGCTGGTCGATTCGCCGCTCGGCGATCTCCTGCCGGTCGTGCTCGACGACGCGCGGCCGGAGGGCACGGGCACGCCGGTGCCGGGACGGTTCGCCCTCACCGACAAGGGCCGCACCAGCCTGCTCACACGGCTCGCCGATTCGGCCGACGAGAACATCGCCGTCTGGGAGTCGCTGCCGGGCTTTCAATGGTATGGCCCGGTGCTGCGGTCCAAGGCCGGCAGCGAGGTGCTGGCGGTGCACGACGACGCCGCCAACGACTACGGCCGCATCCCGCTGCTCGTCACGCGGCCGTTTGGCGCCGGCAAGGTGCTCTTCATGGCGACCGACGGCGCGTGGCGGTGGCGGAAGGGGGTCGAGGACAAATACCACTACCGCTTCTGGGGGCAGGTGGTCCGCTGGATGGCCTATCGACGGACGATGGCGAAGGGAGAACGGATGCGGCTGCTCTTCACGCCCGAGCAGCCCGAGGTCGGGCAGGAGGTGGCCTTCGACGCGAACGTGAGCGACGCCGTCGGCGAACCCTTGCAGGCGGGCACGGTGACGGTGGCCGTCACGGCTCCCTCGGGGGGCACGGAGACCGTGCGGCTCGCGGCGCCGGGCGAGCAGGGCTCGTGGGGTGTCTTCTCGGGCGGCTGGACGCCGCGCGAGCCGGGGAACCACGTGGCCGTGCTCTCCTGCGCCGAGACGGGCGATCGGCTGGAGGCGTCGCTCTTCGTGCAGGGCACTCCGGGCGAGGCGGTGGGCGAGGCGGCGCGGCCCGACGTGCTCGAGGAGATCGCCCGGCTCACGCAGGGATCGGTGACGACGCCAGCCACCCTGCAGGAGCTCCTGCTCACGCTCTCGAAGCTGCCGGAGAGCCCGCCGGAGATCCGGCGGCTGCGGCTCTGGGCGCATCCGGTGGCCCTGGCCACGCTCGTGAGCCTGCTCGGCCTGTTCTGGGTGGGAAGAAAATGGCAGGGACTGATATGAACGCGCTCAGACATGGCACGCCCCGGTTCCATCCACGCCCCGGTTCCATGCAAGCCCCGGTTCCATGCAAGCCCGAAGCGCAAGCAAGGGACATGCGGGGTGCTTCCGTTCGGCGACCCGCCGCCGGGACGGCGGAAGTCTCGTCGCGGTGGATTTTTCTCCTTCCACGACCTACGGCAGCTCATTCCCCAGAAGGTCGAAAAATCCAAATGCTCCTCGAGCTTCCGCCGAT
>JBIIYN010000441.1:0-2505 GCA_044346795.1 Pirellulales bacterium | reverse complement strand
GGAAAAACATCGCAGCGTGCGCCCGACGGGCGGATGCCCGTCCATCGTCAGTTTCCTGGCGAGCCTCCGCTCGCTGGCGTGGGCGTCGCATCCATGCGACGCAATCATGCGAAAGCTCAAACCATTGGAAAAACATCGTGACGCGAGATGTGACGGTCGCGCTACCCTTGCCATAAAAGCCCCGGGTGGCAACCCGGGGACGGGTTTAAAACCAGTTCACCACTTCATGCGAACGAATCCCCCGACGCCAGGCCCGGAGGGCGGGGTCAGCACCAGCCGACGGTGTTCGGCCAAGGCAAGCTCGGCACGTTGCCGAGCCTTGCCGTGAAGCAGCGTTGCCCCTCATGCCCGCAGCACGACCTCGACCTCTTCCCGCGCCTCGTACCGCCGGCCGCCGGCGGGCAGCGCGATGAGGCCCGCCGCGCCGGCGAGGCCGAGCAGATCGGACGACCCCGTCCAGGGCAGCGGCGTCGCCGTGAGCCCGTCCGCCGCTTGCGCCAGCCGGCACGGCAGGTAGACCGGTCGGTCCGCGGCTGACTTGGCCGCGGCGGCGAGGCGGGCGCGGCTCCGCGGCAGATGCCAGGCGTCGCGCGGACGGCCCGCGAGCATCGCGATCGCCGGCCGGGCGAAGAGCTCGAAGCAGACGAGGCTGCTCGCCGGATTGCCCGGCAGGCCGAAGACGAGCGTGGCCGCGGCCCCCTCGCGACGGAGCACGCCGAACCAGACGGGCTTGCCCGGCTTCAGCCGCACCTTGTGAAAGACCTTCTCCACGCCGCACTGTCGAAAGATCTCCGGCACGAGATCGAGATCGCCCGCCGACACGCCGCCCGACAGCACGAGCACGTCGGCGGCCAGCCCCTGGGCGACCGCCGCGCGGATCGCCTCCGGCCGGTCGGCCGCGATCCCCAGCGGAATCGGCTCGGCCCCGAGCAGTTGTACCGCGGCGGCGATCATCGGTCCGTTGGAGTTGCGGGTCTGGCCGAAGGCGGGCACCGCGTCGGGACGCACCAGTTCGCTGCCCGTGGAGAGGATCGCCACGCGGACCGGCGGCGGCACGACGACGTGCGTCGCCCCCGCCTCCGCGGCGAGGCCGATTTCGGCGCTGCCGAGCCTCATGCCGACGGCGAGCACCTCCTGCCCGCGGCGAAATGCCGCGCCCTGCCGGGCGATGTGCTGGCCCTCGCGAAACCGCTCGTCCAGCAGCCGCACCCGCCCGCCGGCGTGCACCCGGGCCGTGTCGTCCACGGCGCACTCGACCGGCACCACCGCGTCGGCCCCGGGCGGAATCGGCGCGCCGGTCATGATCCGGGCGCACGCCCCGCCCGCGATCGCGAGCGTCGTCACGTCGCCGGCCGCGAGATCGACCGCCACGTCGAGTTCGACGACTTCCCTGCCAACGCCTGAGAAATCGCTGCTGCGCACCGCGAAGCCGTCCATCATGGCGCGGTCCCACGGCGGCGAATCGACGTCCGAGGCGACCGGCGCGGCCAGCGTGCGGCCGCAGGCGGCGAGCAGCGGCATGCGGCGGGGCGGCAGCGGCGCCGCATGCCGCTCGACCAGCGCGATCGCCTCCGGCATTTCGATCATGCCGCCACCGCGCCGGTCGTCAGGAAGCGGCGGATGAGATCGTAGCCGGCCGGCGTCAGGAAGCTCTCGGGATGGAACTGCACGCCGTAGACGGGCAGCGTGCGGTGGCGGATCGCCATGATCTCACGGCTGCCGTCGGGGGCGCTCGCCCATGCATCGACCTCGAAATCCCGCGGCAGGGTCGGGGGATCGATGACGAGGCTGTGGTAGCGGGTGGCCTCGATGGGGCTTTGCAGCCCGGCGAAGAGCCCCTTCCCGGAGTGCTCGATGCTGTCGACCTTGCCGTGCATCGGCCGCTGCGCCCGCACGATCGTGCCGCCGAAGACCTGGCCGATCGACTGGTGCCCGAGGCAGACGCCGAGGATCGGCATCCGACCGGCGAAGCGTCTGACCACCTCGCAGGAGATGCCGGCCTCGTCGGGCGTGCAGGGGCCGGGGGAGATCACGATGTGGCTGGGCGCCTTGGCGGCGATCTCGTCGCCGGTGATCGCGTCGTTGCGATGCACCTCGACAGGCACGCCGGGCGCGACCTCACCCAGCCGCTGGACGAGGTTCCACGTGAACGAATCGTAATTGTCGATGAGGAGGATCATGGTTGCGGGATCAGGCCGGCAGGATCAGTCGAGCAGGGTCGCGGGATGCCCTTCGCGCTCGATGAGCGGCATGACGTGGGGCTTGTAGATCGTGGTGTAGGCCTCTGCCAGCCGGTGCTGGTCGAGCGCCTCCTGCGATGCCCAGTGCTCCACGAGCACGAACCGGCGCGGCTCCGCCTGCGAGTGGTAGACGTCGAACCGCAGGCAGCCCGGCTCCGCGCGGCTCTTTCGCATGGCCTGCGCGAGATGGTCGCGGATCGTCGGCACGTCGGCGGGATCCCTGGCCAGCAGCAGCACGTTCAGGCAGATCATGGGAGGTGGGTCC
>JBIIYN010000440.1:0-2509 GCA_044346795.1 Pirellulales bacterium | reverse complement strand
ATGGATGACTTTTTCCAAGGACGGTTAGCCCGGCAGGATGCCGTCAAGCACGCCCGTGCTGTCGGCAAACTCGCCGAGTTCCACGCCCACGGCCCGGGCCTGGGCGAGCCAGAGATTCGCCAGCGGCGTGCCGGGCTTGCACGCGAGGTGGAAGCCGGCCTTGAGCCTGCCGCCGCCCCCCGCCACCACCGTGGGCAGCCTGTCGTAGCGGTGCTCCGCCCCCTGGCCGAGGCCCGAGCCATAGGTGAGGATCGTGTTGTCGAGCAGCGTGGAGCCGTCGGCCTCGCGGATCGCCTCCATCTTCTGGAGGAGCGTGGCGAACTGACGCACGTGAAACTCGTCGATCTTCCGCAGTTCCTCGCTCCAGCCCGCGTGCGAAAGGAGATGGTGGCTCAATGGCTTGTCCGACACGCCGTCGAACAGATACGACGTGTCCCACCGCTCCGGGGCGATCATCATCGTGGCGACGTTCGTGAGGCCGCTCTGGAGCGCGGCCACCAGCATGTCGGTGAACAGGCAGATGTATTGGCTGCGGGGCAGATGGGCGACCGAGGGCTCGGGGAGGTTCATCCGGTCGATGTCGGCCTGCATGGCGGTGAGCCGGTCCATCTGCACCTCGATCGCCCGGATCGAGTCGAGATATTCGTGCATCTTGCGGCGGTCGTCGCCGCCGAGGCGGGCAGCGAGCGTGCGGGCGTCGGCCAGCACGAGGTCGGTGATCCGCTGCGCCGGGGCCGTCTTGCCGCCGGTGAACAGCCGGCGATAGGCCTGGACGGGATCCCGCATGTTGCCGGCCGCGTAGTCGGGGCCATACCACGAGATGCTGTCGTAGTGGATCGACTCGCGGTTGTCGGGGTGGGGGTTGCAGTTGAATTCGAGCGTGCGGAAGGGCGTGGCCGCGCCGATGTGGTCGGCCAGATAGTGGTCGAGCGTGCGGCCCTGTGGCATCCGGCTCGCCGTGTGGGTGCGGGCGTTCACGCCGGAGAGCCAGCAGCAGCCGCACTGCTCGTGCTGGTCGCTGGCGTCCATCCAATGGCGGTCGACGTTGGTCACGAGCGTGACCTTGCGGGCGATCGGGTCGAGGGGCCGCAGCGTGCGCGACGACGTGTGCGGATGGGGGCCCTGGTAGGTGCGATCGGGGGCGGTCTGCTCCCCGGGGAAAAACTCGTCGCGGATCACGCCGGTGGGCACGTAGATGAAGGCCACCCGGCAGGCGGGCGTGGTGCCGGCCGGCGTCGCGGCCGCCTGCAGGCTCTCCATCCACGGCAGCGCGAGCGCCGCCCCCGACGCGCCACGGAGAAACGTCCGGCGGGTGACGACCGACATGGCGGGAGCTCCTGGAGGTGCGGTGCGCGGGGCTCAGCGGTCGGCGGAGCCGCCTGCATCCACGGGGTTGTATTTCGTGAGGAACGGCTCGCTGACCACGATCTGCCGCATGAGGTCGCGCATCCGGTAGCCGCCGGGCGCCGCGGCCGCCACGATCCGGTCGAGGGCGGGGCGGTCGGCCGGCACCAGTTCGCGGCCCAGCGCATATTTGAGTAAGTGGCCGGCGAAGGCGCGGGCCACCCGCTCCCGCTCGGCGAGCAGGCCGTCCTTGAACTCCTCGAGCGTGGCGAAGGGCACGCGGCCGAACAGCCTGCCGCTGGGATCGATGGGACGGCCGTGGCCGTCGGCATCCCGCCACCGCCCCACGGGATCGTAGTTCTCCAGGGCGAAGCCGTAGGGATCGATCTTGGAGTGGCAGGCCGCGCAGGCCGCGCTCGAGGCATGGACGGCGAACTTCTCCCGCAGCGTGAGCGGCTTCTCGGGAGCGGTCGTCGGCACCGCCTGCTCGATGGGGGGCACGTTGCCCGGGGGCGGCGGGGGCGGGTCGTTGAAGATCGTCTCCACGACCCACTTCCCGCGGGAGATCGGCTTGGTGTCGGCCGGGCCGGCGGTCATCGTCATGATGGCGGCCGTCGTGATCACGCCCCCCTCGCGCTTCGTCGTCACGGGCACGCGGTCGAAGACGAGCGTCTCGGACCAGTTGTCGCCGTCGATCGGCGGGCTGATTTTCTCGGCCTTCGCCAGGAACTGGCGGAGGTGTTCCGTGCGGTAGGTGAAGTCGGAGTGCACGAGGTCGAGGATGCTGCGGTTCTCCACGAACACCGTCTCGAACACGAGCAGCGGCTCGATCATCATGTGCACGCTGCCACGGTGGGCGTGCGAGACGATGCCGAACGTGTGGAAGTCGGGAAACAGCTTCTTGTCGGGCTGCGACGACGCGAGGCTCTCGATCTTCAGCCACTGCGAGCCGAAGGCGTCGCAGAAGCGCTTCATGCGGCGGTCGTTCATCATCCGATCGGCCTGGGCGGCGAGCACGCCGGGATCGCGGATGGCGCCGGAGCGGGCGGCAGAGAGCAGGGCGTCGTCGGGGCCGCTCGACCAGAGGAAGAACGAGAGCCGCGTGGCGAGTTCGTGGCCGTCGAGCGGCTCGGGGGCGGGGCCGGTGGTGGCGCCGTCGCCGAGA
>JBIIYN010000154.1:0-9168 GCA_044346795.1 Pirellulales bacterium | reverse complement strand
CGCGCCTGCCCCGTCGGCGCAGATGGTCGCGCCTGCCCCGTCGGCGCAGATGGTCTGGATCCCCGGCGGTGAATTCTCGATGGGCTGCGCCGATCCGCGCGGCCGGCCGTTCGGCGGCCCCGACCCGATGCGTGATGCGCGGCCGATCCACCGGGTGCATGTCGATGGATTCTGGATGGATCCGACGGAGGTGACGAACGCACACTTTTCGGAGTTCGTCGCGGCAACCGGCTACGTGACGGTGGCGGAGCGAACTCCGCGGGCCGAAGACTTTCCAGGAGCACCGCCTGAAAACCTCGTACCGGGCGGGCTTGTCTTCACGCCCCCCCCCGAACCCGTTTCGCTCGCCAACCATTACGCCTGGTGGAATTACGTGCCGGGCGCCGACTGGCGTCATCCCACCGGTCCCGGCAGTTCGATCGAAGGCCATGATCGGGATCCCGTCGTCCAGGTCGCCCATGAGGATGCGACTGCATTCGCGGCGTGGGCCGGCAAGCGGCTTCCCACGGAGGCCGAATGGGAATTCGCCGCCCGGGCCGGGCTTGCCGGCAACCTCTACCCGTGGGGCGACACGTTTCACCCGGGAGGTCGACCGATGGCCAACACCTGGCAAGGCGACTTTCCATCGGGAAACACCTCGCGCGATGGGTACGCCGGCGTCGCTCCGGTGGGCAGCTTTCCGCCCAACGCCTACGGCCTCCACGACATGTCGGGGAACGTCTGGGAATGGTGCGCCGACTGGTACCGGCACGACACCTACGCCGGCCGTCGCGGCCCTGCAGGGCCCGTCCGCAATCCGCAGGGCCCACCGCAAAGCTTCGATCCCCAGGAGCCTCACGAGAAGAAACGGGTGCTGAGGGGAGGCTCCTTTCTCTGCTCGGAACACTACTGCGCCCGCTACATCGTGGGCACGCGCGGCAAAGGCGAGCCCTCGAGCGGCTGCAACCACATCGGCTTCCGGTGCGTGCGATCACCGTAGGCGGGTTTCCCCACGCCTTTCAGCCCAAACCGCCGGGGACGGCCGTTGGTGAAGCGCCGGCTCGGGGCGGCAACAGTCTCGTCGCGTGGGCCGGGGCGGCCCAAAGCTCCTCGAGCTGTCGCCGACCCCTGCGCCTCCGTCTCCTGATCGACCAAACCATCGCTACGGCAATCTCTGATGCCAACGAAGCAATGACATCTCACGCTACCGCTTCATCAGATTCTTCAGGCCGGCGAACGTGCGCGTATTGGCGATGTCCGCGGCCTCGAGTCCGGCGCGGCGGGCCTGGAGGATGCCGCACCGCATCACCTCGAGGCCGCGCGTGGAGTGGGCGTCGGTGGAAATCACGATCTTCACCCCCGCTTTTTTTGCGGCCGCAGCATGATGCTCGTTGAGATCGAGCCGCCAGGGATTGGCGTTGATCTCGAGAAACGTCCCCGTTCGTGCCGCCGCCGCGATGACCGCCTCCATGTCGACGTCGTAGGGCGGGCGGCGGTTGATCAGCCGGCCGGTGGGATGGCCGATCACGCAGACGTGGGGATTCTCGATCGCCTCGATGATCCGCGCCGTGATGCGTTCCCGTGGCTGCTGCTGGCCGTAATGCAGGCTGGCCACCACCCAATCGGCTTGTTCGAGCACGTCGTCGGGCAGGTCGAGTCCACCCTTCTCCAACATGTCGACCTCGATGCCCTTGAGTACCACGATGGGGGGCCTGCCATCGTCGGCCAGGGTCCCGTTGAGCCTGTCGATCGCGTCCCATTGCTTCAACAGCCGACGCCTGTCGAGCCCGTGGGCCATGGTCACCCGCTGGCCATGATCGGTGATCGCGATGTAGCGGAGGCCGCGGACAACCGCCGCGCGGACCATCTCCGCCAGCGTGTCCTCGCCATCCGTGGCGGTCGTGTGCATGTGCAGATCGCCGCGGATATCGGCCAACTCGACCAGGTCGGGAAGTTCGCCCCGTTCGGCCTGGGCGATCTCGTCGCGACCCTCACGGAGTTCCGGGGGCACCCACGGCAGCCCGACTGCCGCGTAGACGTCCTCTTCCGTCGCTCCCGCGACGAATGCCCCCCTGCCGGGCTTGCCGTCTTCCCCGTTCTGCGTGGCGATTGCGTAGACGCCGTACTCGTTGACGGTCAGCGACAGGCCGCGGGCACGGGAACGCAGCCGGACGTTATGTTCCTTCGATCCGGTGAAATACTGCAGCGCCGCCCCGAACGAACCGTGCTCGACGACCCGCAGGTCGATCTGGATTCCCTTCGGACCCCGTATGCTCGTCTTCGTGTCTCCGCGCACGAGGACCGCCGACGTTTCTTTCCATGCGTGCATGTGGTCCATGACCGCGGCAGACTCGTCGCTGTCCACGACGAAATCAAGGTCGCCCACCGTTTCCCGGCCGCGTCGCCAGCTGCCGGCCCCCTCGATCCGTCTTACCGCCGGACAGCCTCGCATCCAAACGAGCACCTCCTGCACGATCTGGTCGGCCTCCTGCCACAGCAGCCGCGCATGTTCGGGATCCCTGGCAAAGGCGATGTTTTCGAGGATCGTGGCCTGCGTCTTGGCCCCGAACCCCTTCACATCCTCCACTCGCCTCTCTCGGCACGCCTGTTCCAGTGACTCGAGCGAATCGATGCCCAACTGATCGACCAACAGCTTCACTTTCTTCGGCCCGAGTCCTGGCACCCTCATCAGCTCGAACACCACCGTCGGCACGGCCTTTCGCAGTTCGGCGAGCAGCGGCAACTCGCCCGTGTCGAGCAGCCCCCCGATCTTTCCGGCGAGATCCGCTCCGATTCCCTCGAGGTCCGTCAGCGCACGGCTGGAATCGGCCCGGACGGAGGCCAGCGGCTCGACCATGCCGCTGATCGTCCGGGCGGCATTGCGGTAAGCCCTGACCCGGAAGACGTTGTCCCCCTGGTATTCGAGCAGATCCGCGACCTGTTCGAACGCGGCGGCGATGTCGGCATTGGTCACGGCGATTCCCGGGTGGGAGACCCCGCCGACGGCCCGGGCGTCAGGAAGACGTCATGCCGACGAGGTTGCCGTATCGTACCAAGCCGGTCACTGCACGCGGCCGGGCAGCGCGGCGGTCGGGTAAGCCGGGGGGCGTGCCCCCGTGAAGGGATGCGCTCCGGCACCAGGGTGCCACGAGGTGGTATGGCCCGTGGGCTCGAGAAGCTTGGGAAACGCCCCGGTTGCGGCGCCGGGGCCCCCGCCCGGCAGAACCGGCATGCCGTTGCTGCCGCTCGTGCTGGTACCACCAGCGGGGCCGCTGCCGTTGCCGCCGCCGAAGGGGGCGAGAGCAGGTGCCGGCGTGCCGTTGGCGGGCGTCCGCGGCTGCGTCGTCGTGGGCCCAGGCACGCCCGGCCCGGCGCCGGCTTGGGGCAGCGCGGAGGCTGCCGCGCCCGCGCCATTCACGGCGGGTGTTCTTTGCAGATCCGGAATCGGCCGGAGCGAGGGCGTCGGTGACAGCGTCGGCGGCGGCGTCGGCTGCGGCTGCACCGCCGACGGCGTGGGCGTCGCATAGGTGCCACCCTGAGGCACGACGGGTTGCTGGAAGACCGGCTGCTGGTACACCGGTTGCTGCAGTCCCTGCTGGGGAACCATGGCGGGCGCGAGCGCGGGGGCGCCCATGTTCTGCGGCTGGCCAGGCTGGATCAGTTGCTGCGGCACGTCGGCCTGCGCAGCGCCCCAGGCCTGCGGGGTCGTCTGCACGGTCGATGCAAACGGGCTCGTCGCGGCACCGGCGGAGGCCGGCGCCATCATCGGGGCCGTCGCCGCCGCGGGCATACCGTAGCCACCGGTCGCCCCATAGCCGGGCTGCATCTGCACGTACTTGGTCGAGTAGACCGCCCGATACTGTGTCACCGGCACGTTGACCGCCTGCTGGACGTATTGGGTCACCTGCTCCATGCACTCCCGCGGGCACCCCGTGCAGGGATCGATCTCACTCGATGGCTTGTAGCTCGTGACCGGGACACACTGGTACTGCGTACGGTAGGTCGTCTCGGGAACATAGCTCACCTGCTGCACCGGCACGACGACCGGCGGCGGCGGCGCGGGAATCGGTGCCGCCATCGGCGCCATGATCGGCGCCGCGACCGGCGCCACGGCATAGGCGGCCGGCGCCTTCCGGCAGCCCGCGAAGAGTTCGGACAGGCAGCACTGCGCCGCACAAGGCGTCGGCGTCCCGCAGGCGGCAGCGCCAACCACCAGCACGGCGATAAACGGACGGCAGATTCTCATCGCACACTCCTGAAGCTCGGGGGCCGACCGGTCGGATGCTCCGTACCGATCTTCATCTTCCCTAGCCTAGGTTGCGCTCTGGTGCGCCTGGGCAAGAAAATCCGTCCGCCGATTCATGAATTTCCGGCCGCACGCCGGCACGACCGGCACCGCCCTCACGATCGTCATCGTTCACCCCTGCAGACGGCCGCCGAACGCGGGCTTCGAACCGGTCGTACAAGTCCCACAACGACTCCCGCACGTTGCCGCCGTGCCTGAGAAACGCATCCTCGACATCGTCCGGAGCAATCAACTTTCCCTGCCACAAACTCGATTCCGGGAGGGTGCGGACGATTGCCTGCAGGAGCGCCGCACTGGTGACGCTGCGAACTAGCACGGGCAGGTCGCCGCCACGATGCGACGTCACCAGCAACTTGCAGCCACGGATGCCGGCGACCAGGCGCAGCAGCAGCCGCACGGGAGGACCGAGGCACTCCCAACCGTCCACGCAGACCGTGGCGTCCGACCCGGCGCCACGCATCGCCTCCCACACCGACGTGGCATCACGCCAAGAATGCAGGCGGATGCGCGGTGCGCGACCACCGCGTCGCGTGATCTCTTCCGAAAGATGCACGAGCAACGTCGACTTTCCGCTGCCGTGCGGGCCGACGATCGCCGCCGTTCCACCGAGACACTCCAGCCGATCGATCAGCAGGCCGACGTCGATGCGGCTTCCAGCGGCGTCGTGCGATTCGATGCAGCCCGGCCGGGTGAAACGAGACGAAAACGGATTCGATACCGGCTGAGACATGCTTCAGCTTCGCGAAAAAGGCACGCGGGCGGGCGGAATGCGGCCGACCACGAAGACGTGCTCCGACACGAAATCCTTCGAGCCGTCGAAGAAGAGCCGCACCCTGACGCACCAGCGAATCTTGACGATGACACCCTCGTAGGAGAGCGGGCTCCGAGGCAGTGGTGCCGTGAAGGACCCGCTCGCAGCCGCCGGCGGCATCATGGATCGGTCTGTGATTCGCTGGAAAAAATGAACGCCCATGTCCTCCTCCCCCTTGCCTTCCGTATACCAGAGGACGGAGTGTTCGATCGCACGGACGCTCTCACCATCGCAGCCAGCGATCTGGTAGCGGACGGCGAGTTGATCACCGGGCTCGTGCTGCCGCTGGGCTCTGTCGAACTGCACGTCCACTCTCGGAGCGGCAAGGCCATGTTCCACGGGCCTGGTCATCGTGAGATCTCCGGGGTCCGCAGCGCCGCCTCGCCGGCACTTGGCCGCGACGGCATCTCTCGCGGCGCGGTGTCCGGGGAAAAAACGATCACTGGAAAAACGCGGGTGAACGCCGGCCAGTGCTCGGGAGTGCCGCGGACGACGAGCCGCCAGCGAACGGAATTGTGCGCCGAGGTGAAGGAATGCATCGCGTCCGCAGGAATGGAGACGACCGCCCGGGTCTCAAACCTCGACTCCGGCTTTGCATTCACGTCATGAAACTCCGCCACCGACTGGCGCCAGACGCCCAGTTGCTCGGTCCGCGTGTCAGTGCCCTGGCGAAAGGTCGCCTGCTCCTCGAGTTCGAGTGACAGGGCGAGCGACCGCAACGTGCCGCTGCCACCCTGCGCGAGCAGGACGTCGTACCGCGCTCCCGGAGCCAATGGATGATCCGAAATCTCGAGCTGGGTCGGCCCGATCGCGGTCGCCAGCACGAGACTTCTCACGAACAGTGCGATGCCGCCGATGCCCATCCCGACGAAGGGCACCAACAAGGCCAACAGCCAGACGTCCATTTTTCCGCTCATCAGATCGAAGCCGGCGCCCACGGCGAGCACGGCCACGACGGCGTTCCACAGCAGGGCGAAGAGGCCGAAGCCGACCAGCGTCCAGTTCTCGGGACTTTCGATCGGCAATCGGTACCGCAGGATCGTGCCCGGTGAATTCACCAAGTCGTCCCATACCGGCACCGCCGGATAGCCCGGAGCCGCGGGCGTCGGCTGCGCGAGCGGATCGAGCAATTCGGAGAGGCCGGCCGAGGCGGCGCGATGCTCCTCCGACTTTCCCCAGGCCCGCAGTCCGCGAAGCAGCCCCGACCCGCCGACGAGCACCAGGGCCCCCGGCAACAGCAGCGAAAGCAGCCAGAGCCACCAGTTGTAGCCCCGTTTGAGCACCACGATCTCCGGCGAGTCCGGGTCGTACCAGCAGGCCGTCTCGGCTCCCAGTTTCCAGGCATCCAACCTGCGGAGCGCCGATTCACGGTCCGACGTGTTCTCGGCGGCGGGTCCCTGGCTCCAGGACTCCCGCTTGACTCCGTCGACCACGTACCGAAGCAGCAGGCAGGGCCGCCAGCTCTTCATCGCCGTCCCCGGCGGGTCGGCGACCGTGGTTCGAGCCAGGCCTTTGGCAAGAATGGTGCCCCGGGCCTGACGGAACTCGTGGTTGATCCTCCACTCCGGAGCCGTCACGCCGGAAACGAGCAACGCACCGAAAAAAAGTCCCGCAGCCAGAAGCGTGCCGTGAAACAGGCCGTCGCCGAAGACTCCCCACTCGCGGGAGACGGTCCGCCTGTGGCCGCGCTTTTTGGCGTAAAACTGCGGCAGCCTCACGGGCATACTCCTGCCGGCCGACAATTCAATGTCCGCCTCCGTCGGGCGCGATGCGGTCCGCATCGACGACGACGCACGCCTCCGGCATCGCCGTCATCAGGCCTGGCCGCAGGTCTCTTCGCGTGGTTCCGCACCTCGCAACCGCTGTTCGGCCGTGCCCGCCACCGCGTCGCGCAACGACCGCGGGCCGGCGGTGCCCGCCGCCACGGCGGGACTGGTGCGGTAAAAGCCGATCTTCTCCAGCGCACGGTAGACTTCTTCCAGCGTTTTTTCACCGAAATTCGAGATCGAGAGAAGATCGGCCCTCGTGCAGTTGAGCAGGTCGTGCACCGTGAAGATGCCTTTCTCCTCCAGGCAGTTGGTGGTGCGGACGGACAAGCCGATCTCGGCCGTGCTCATTTCGAGCTTCTCGGCCATTTCGTCGGATTGCGTCAGGTTTTTGTAAGGAATCCGTGGCATGGGGTCCCTCCCGTGCGATATGAATGCGGCGATGCGTCGGGCACACGCGCCCGATCCGGTGATGCCGCGGAATATACTCCAAGTGTCGAAAAAAGTGTCGAAAAAACCGCTACCGGCATCCTTCGCCTTTCCGTGGCCCCTCTCCGCCGCCGCCGGCGATTCACCCCGCGAAATCCCGTGTCCGCCCATCCCGCAGCCCTCGTCTGCAACGCGCTGAATCCCTCCCAGAGGCTCGCTGCCACGCACGTCGAGGGCCCGCTCCTCGTGCTGGCAGGCCCCGGAAGCGGCAAGACCCGCGTCGTGACCCACCGGATCGCCCACCTCATCTCGGCCGGCGTACCGGCCGACCAGATCGTGGCGCTGTCGTTCACCAACAAGGCCGCCGACGAGATGCGCCGCCGGGTCGCCGAACTCGTCGGACCGCAGCCGGTGGAAATGGGCACGTTTCACCGGTTCGCGGCCCGCCTGCTCCGGCGAAACGCCCGCCTCGTCGGCCTGACCGCCGACTATTCGATCCTCGACCCCGACGATGCCGGCTCCATGCTCAAGCGTGCCGCCAAGAAGCTCGGCATCTCGCTGACCCACACCCCGATCGATCGGGTGGCCGGGGTCATCAGCCGTGCCAAGAACGACCTGGCCACGCCAGAATCGTTCGAGCCCAGGTGGGGACGTCCGGTCGACGAGGTGGCCCTGCGGTTGTGGCCCGTCTACCAGCAGATGCTGCTGGGCGCCAACGCCGTCGACTTCGACGACCTGCTCGTGCACGTCGCGCGCATGCTCATGGACAACCCCGATCTGCGCCGGATGCTCGACGCCCGGCACCGCTGGATTCTGGTCGATGAATATCAGGACACCAACGCCGTGCAGTATTGCATCGTGCGCGGCCTGTCGATCGATCATCCGAACCTCGCGGTGACCGGCGACCCGGACCAGGCGATCTACGGCTGGCGGGGGGCGAGCATCCGCAATATTCTCGAATTCGAGCGAGATTACCCGACGGCGACCGTCGTCACGCTCGAACACAACTACCGCAGCACGGCGAACATCCTGGGGACAGCCGACCGCCTCATCGCCCACAACAGCCGGCGCAAGCCGAAGCGGTTGATCACCGACGCCGCCCCGGGGCGGCCGGTGCGGATCGTGCTCGATCCGTCGAGTCATGACGAGGCCGATCGCATCGCGGACGAGGTGGCCGGCGCACTCGCCGACGGCTCGCGGCGGCCCCGCGATTTCGCCATTCTCTTCCGCACCAACGCCCTGTCGCGATCGCTCGAGGTGGCGCTCCGCGGCCGCGGCGTTCCGTATCAGTTGGTGCGGGGACTCGAGTTCTTCAAACGTCGTGAAATCAGGGACGTGGTCGCCTGGCTGCGGCTGCTGAAGAACCCGCGGGACGACGAGGCTTTGCTGCGGGTGGTCAACGTGCCCCCGCGGGGCATCGGCAAGCAATCGCTCGACCGGTTGATTTCGTGGGCCGGGGATCACCGGGCCGGACTGCTCGAGGCGGCGGCGGAAGCGCCGCGCATTCCCGGCATTTCGAAGCGATCGGCCACGGCGCTCTTGCAGTTTGCGCGGCTGCACGCCGAACTGGCAGCGCCAGCGACACTGGCCGGCCCGGCCGGACCAGGGACGGGCGTCGCGGCGTTGCTGGTGGCGGTGCTCGACAAGACCGGATACCGCCGCATGCTCGCCGAAGACGGAGACGACGAAGGGGGTGAAGATCGGCTGGCCAACGTGGAGGAACTGGTCACTGCCGCCAGGCAATGCGACGAATCCTTCCAGCCCGCGACCCCGGACGACGACGCCCTCGGGGCGTTCCTGGAGACCACCGCCCTGGTGGCCGACACCGACGTCTGGAACCCCGAGGACAATCGTGTCTCGCTCATGACCCTTCACGC
>JBIIYN010000439.1:0-2529 GCA_044346795.1 Pirellulales bacterium | reverse complement strand
GGATGGTTCGTGTAGAAGATCGCCGGCTCGCCCGCGATGTCGGGCGGCACCGCCCGGCCGGCTCCGTCCTGGAGCAGCCGCAGCGCGTGGAAATGACGGCGGAAATACCACCGCACGTACCGCATGAACCAGCCATGCAGCCGGTGCGAGAACGGCGGCAACTCGCGCTCGTTCATGTTCTCCGGCGGCGGCATGGCTGCGGTGCCCGAAGCGGGCGGGCGGTCGCGATCGGGCATCCTCGTCACACGGAGCAGGCGACCGAGCCCGCGGGCGACGCGGTCCGCGCGACGACGTTGTCCTTGTCGACGCAATCGGCGGCGATCCAGCCCGACATCATCACCATCGGCATGCCGGGGCCGGGATGGGCCGCGCCACCGGCGAGGTAGAGCCCCTCGATGTCGGGCGACCGGTTGGCCGGCTTGAAGGCGCCGAGAAACTTCCCGTGGCTGGCCAGGCCGTAGATCGCGCCGTCGAGCACGTGGTAGCGGTCGTTGATGTCCTGAGGAGTGAGCGCGTGCTCGAAGACGATGTGCCGCTCCAGGTCCTTCATGCCCGCCGTGGTCTCGAGCTTCTCGATGATCCGGCGACGATACGGCGCGAACATCTTCGACCAGTCGTGGTGCGGCCGCAGGTAGGGGGTGTGCACGAGCACGTAGAGCGCCTCCCCTCCGGGGGGCGCGACCTCCGGCTCGGTGACGGCCGGGGCGCAGACGTAGCAGGTCGGGTCGGGCGCGGGCTCCCCCCGCCGGTAGATCATCTCGAACTCCTGGTGCGGATCGTGCGAGAAGACGAAGTTGTGATGGATGAGCTGCTCGTACCGCTTGTCGAGGCCGAGGTAGAGCACGACACCCGAGCAGGCCGGCTCGTAGCGACGGCGGTGGAGGAATTTCTGCCGGGGCTGCCCGTCCACGAGTTCGCGGTGCGTGCGGACGCTGTCGGAATTGCTGACGACGGCGCCGGCGGCGATCGTCTCACCAGCCGCCGTCTCCACGCCGCGAACGCGGCCGCCCTCGACGACGATCCGGCGGATCGGCGTCCGCGTGCGGATCTCCACGCCCAGGTCGACGGCCAGGCTCGCCAGCGCCCGCGGCACGGCGCCGGTGCCGCCCCGCGGATACCAGACGCCGTCGTGCGCTTGCATGTGGGCGATGCCGCAGAGCACGGCCGGCGAGGCCTCGGGCGAACTGCCGACGTATTGCGTGAAGTGGTCGAGCATCTGGGCCGCGCGGTCGTCGGGCACGAACGACCGCACCGTGCCGGCCACGCTGTGGCCGGGCCGCATGCCCATCACTTCCTTGACGATCGAGAACGACATCCCGCGGCGCGGGTCGAACATGTCCTTCAAGCCCCCCACGCTGCGCCAGAAGAAGTATTCGTCGGACAGCCGGTGCAGTCGCTCCGAGAGGTCCATGAACCGGGCATAGCCCTGGCCGCTCCCGGTGCCGGGGGCGTAGGCGTCGAGGGTGGTCCGCATGCGGTCGACGTCGGCATGGAGGTCGAGCGTCGAGCCGTCGTCGAAGAAGCTGCGCCACTGGGGGTCGAGCGGCACGAGGTCGAGGTGGCTTTCGAGGTCGCGGCCTGCCTCCGCGTAGATCCGCTTGAGCACCCGCGGAATCGTGAGGATGGTCGGCCCCATGTCGAACCGGAATCCCTGCTCCGCCAGCACGGCCGCCTTGCCGCCGACCCACGGATTCTTGTCGCAGAGCGTCACCGCATACCCGCGGGCGGCGAGCGTGCACGCCGTGGCGAGGCCGCCCAGACCGCCTCCCACCACCACCACCCTGTTCGATTCACTCGCGGTCTTCATGGGGCCTTCCTCGGCTGTGTCGTGGCGATACCTGGTTTGAGCGTTGGGGAACGGCCGGTTCCGCGTCGGGACGCGGGTCATACGGCGCTGGCGGGCTCCCTGCTGGGCGTTCTCGCGTCGGCCACCTTCCGTCGGCCACTCTGGCCCGGGTCGATGCCGAGATCCTCGAGCAGCAGCCCGGACGTGATCCGTGCCGACGAATAGATGACCGGCAGGCCGCTGCCCGGATGCGTGCCGCCTCCGACGAGGTAGACGCCTTCGAGGTCCTCGAACCGGTTGTGCGGCCGAAGGTGGAGCATCTGGGCGAGGTCGTGCGAAAGGTTGAACGTCGCGCCGCGGTAGATCTCGTAGTCGTCCTGCCAGTCGTCGGGCGTGATCATCTTCTCGTAGCGGATCCGCTGCCGGACGCCGTGGATGCCCAGCCGCTCGAGCTGGTCGAGGGCGACCTCGCGGTATCCCGGAGCCTCCCGCCGCCAATCGACGTTCGGATGACGGTGCGTGACCGGAATGAGCAGGTAGAGCGTGCTCATGCCCGGGGGCGCGAGCGTGGGGTCGGTGACGCCGGCGTTCTGCACGTACATCGAGGGATCGCCGCCGAGCCGGTGCCGGGTTTCGATGTCGGCGAGGTTGGTGCGGTAGTTCTCCGAGAGATAGATCGTGTGGTGCGGAATCTCGTCGTAGCGGCCCTCGATGCCGAGGTAGAGCATGAAGGTCGAGCAGGA
>JBIIYN010000006.1:0-27748 GCA_044346795.1 Pirellulales bacterium | reverse complement strand
CTTTCCGCCCCAGGTGGAAAACACCGGCACGCCGTCGTGCCGGAATTGGTTGGGATGTTTGTAGAAACGCTTAATCATGTCCGGCACGTCGGGAGTGTCGTTGCGGATCCCGGTCATGTCGGCGGAAATGAAGAGTTGGAAACCGGTGTTCAGGTTTCGTGCGGCCTGGTACATCCGCTCGGCGGCCTGGACGTAGCTGCCGGGAACGGTCAAGGCCCCCGTCTTCGGATCCTTGATGAACCACTGGCCGCAATTCAGCGCGAAGCCGTCGATCCCGCTCCGCTGAGCCAGGGCGATCTCGTGTTCGTAGGCTTCGACGGTGTCGAAGAAGCAGGTCATGTAGTGGGCGAAGACCAGTTTCTTCGCGGGAGACGGAACTTCGGCCGACATGACCGGAGACGACGCGGCCAACACCAGTGCGACCAGAATCAAACGGATGTGCATTGTGCAGGCTCTCCGGAAGGGAGGTAAACGCGGCCGGCTAGGGCTTTTCGACCACGATCTTCCAGACCAGTTGATCCGGCACCGTGAATTCGAGCCCCGAGGTCGCCGGGTCAGCGAAGCGACTGTGGACGATCGTCAAGAATTCGCTCGAGGTATCGCTCTTGGGGACGAGCGCATCCTTGACGGCCACGCGAAACGTGCCGGCCGGCATGCCGTCGCTTTCGGTCAGCATGCCCATCTGGAAGGAGCCGTCGGACCGGATGCGGCCGACGGACATGCGGCCGTTTCCGCAATCGACCACCACGCGACCCGCCACGACGGGCGAACCGTCGGGAAACGAGACCTTGCCTGAAACGCGGTGGAGGCCACGGTTCCCACAGCCCGCCGTCGCGACGAGCGCGACGAGCGCGATGGCGAATGCCGGCCATGGAAGGCCGATCTCGCGGCCGCGGCGGTACGTCAGCACAGACCCCTTCACGTCACACCCGGTTCATGGGAAATTGAACACCTGGCCGTCGCGGCGATCGACGATTCGCCGCAGGATCGTGTCGCTCGTGTTGACGGGGATCGATACCACCGCCCCGTCCGCCATCAGGAACTGGCAGATTCCCGAGTGCCACGAGCCGATCGTCGAAGAACCGTTGTCTTGTGACCCCCTGGCGATGCCACCGACGTTGGCGACGAGGAGGAGGGCGCCGGCCCCGGCCTGGTTGAGGCAAGTGACCGGAGCGTCGTCGTGGCCGGCCAGCCCTAAGGTAGCACCCACGTCTGTGTTGGTATCGCAGTTATCACGGTTCGTCATCCTCGAGCCCAAGCAGCCACCCTTGCCCCGGTGGGGCCGATAGACGTGCTTTTCGGCGAGGATCGCCGTCTTGCTCAGGCCGTCCGGGACGTGCTTTTCCCGGGTGCGCGGATACCAGCCGGCGTAGAACTTGCTGCTGCCGTCGGACTTCATTTGGGAGATGTACTTGCCATCCGCATTTTTGCGGCTCATCGCCGGGTTGAGGATCTGCCAGGCGATACCGTCCACCGCTTCGCCGCCCTTGTCGGCCGACGAAGGCCCATCGCAGTCGCCATCCCCCGCCGTGGCGGGGCCATTGCGGTTCGCCCAGCAGATGGAATGGTTGTGGTCGGTCCGAGCATTCCAGTCGGTCAGCATGAGCAGCCCATAGTCGCACGTCGTCAACCTCTGGCTCGCGGAATTGCTGTAGGTCGTCCGAAAACCGCGGGATGGGCAGGTCAGGTGCGGTGGCCGGATCGTGGTGAAGATCCTCCAGTTGTTGTTGGAAACCGTGTTTCCAACGCCGGAAGAGTTGTGCGTGACTCCTTCATCGAAGTCGACTCTCGCCCCGTTGGCCGAGGCCGATTCGTCGTCCATGTACGGCATGAGCAGCCCGAAGTAGGCGATGCCGCCGACGCCTGTACTCCCGCTCTGGCCGGTGGGACCCGTGGCCGAGGGGGGAAAGCCCTGCCTGGCACTGAGGAAGTTGTGGGTGGCGACTCCCATCTGCTTGAGGTTGTTGCTGCAGGCCGACATGCGGGCGGCTTCCCGGGCCTGCTGCACGGCCGGGAGCAGGAGCCCCACGAGCGTGCCGATGATGGCGATGACGACGAGCAACTCGACGAGCGTGAACCCGCGACGTTGTGACCAGGATCGCATGGGTGTCGACTCCGAATGGGAAGGTGAGAAAGTTGACGGGCGTCCCGACCCCCCCCCTCTCAAATATATTTGACCGCTGAATCGTATTCGACTGCGGCGGCCAACGCAAGTAAAAAATCGGCCATCCGGGCCGATGCCCGGGAGGCCCGTCGAGTTTGGAACAACTCCCGGGCCGAGGCGGGCCACCGACACTCCACCACGTTCAGACAAAAGATCGCATGCCTCCCACGCAAGGAATCCTGCTTTCGCGAATGGTCTACGAGGAAATCTACCGGGCCATGCTGACCGACCGGTTGGGGCCCGGCGACCGGCTCAACCGGCGGGAGGTGGCCGAGGATCTCGGCGTGAGCGTGGCCCCGGTTCTCGAGGCGATGACGCAGCTGGAATGGGAGGGCTTTTTGGCCACCACGCCGCGGCGGGGCACGATCGTCAGGGAGGTCACCGTCGCCCAGGTTCTGGGCCGATTTCACCTCCGGGCCGCGATCGAAGCCCAGGCGGCGCGGATCTATGCCGGAGACCTGATCCGGGCGGAAGCATCCCGGATTCGGGAACTCGCCGCCGCCGTCGATGAGACACGGCGGGGCACGCTCGAGACCGTCGACGAGGAATTGCGATTCCATCACGCACTCGTCGATCTCGCCGGATGTCGAGTCCTGTCGGAGTCTTTCAGGCAGGTCATGCGGCACAGTCTCTACTACGCCGCACAGAAAAAAATTCCTCATGAGCCGGAGCCGACCGAGCGGATGCACATCGTGCTCGTCGAGAAGCTGCTCGAAAGCGGGCCCGAAGAGGCGGACCGTCTGATTCGCCACCATCTCCAGGCGTGGATCGATGTTCTGACGAAGGCCGCCGCGGAGGAACGGGTCGAGGGCCGACGGCTCGACGCCCGCGGAGAGACCACGAGGATCAAAGCCCGAAGAAAAGCCCCCAGAAAAAGCCGCCGCGACCGCTGACGGTCGCGGCTTCATCGGACCTCACCGCCCCACCACCCGCATGCGCCATCTCTCCGCCCGCAACACGCGTCGGTTATTCATCGTCCTGGTGGCGGCGCTGGCCACGGCCCTGCCAATCGCCGCGCTCGGTGAGGGTGCATCGCGAGTGCACCCGCAACTGGCCCGCGTGTGGGAGATGCTCGACGCAGGCGATGCGGTCACGATCGCCTACTTCGGCGGCTCGATCACCTGGGGCGCCACCGCGACCGACCCGCTGACCCGGTCATGGCGGGCGCTCGTGACCCGCGGCCTCGAGGAACGCTTTCCCCGGGCGAGGATCCGCCCGGTCGATGCCGCGATCGGCGGTCAACCGTCGAAGCTGGGAGTATTTCGCGTCGATCGTGATGTCATTCCGCACGATCCTGACCTCTGTTTCGTGGAGTTCGCCGTGAACGATTGGGCCGCCGCCGACAGCGCCGAAACGATCGAGGGGATCGTCCGAAAGCTGCTGCGCAGCCGGCCCGACATGGCGATCGTGCTGGTGCTGATCGGCTCCGAAAACCACTATGTGGCCAGCCCGGCGCAGCCGCAGCAGATTGCGCTGGCCCGCCACTACGGGCTCCCCTTCATCGACGTGGCGACGCCGGTCGGCGAGCGGATCGCCGCGGGGCTCGACGTGCGGGCCATCCTCACGGACGGCTGCCACCCCAATGACACGGGCTATCGGCTCTATGCCGATATCATACTCGGGCGGCTCGCGGCGTTGGCGACGGCCGCCGGCCCGCCCGGCACCGCCCCGGAGGCGCCGCTCACCCCCAACCGCTATGAGTCGGCCACGATGCTCGAGTTGGCGAAGCTTCCCGACCTCGGCGGCTGGAAGCCCGACACGCCCTCGCTCGTCGGCACGTGGTTCGACCAGCAGCCGTCACGTTGGCATTCCTCCTGCATCGCCCCCGGCGCCGCCGGGGCAAAGCTCGCCGTCGACATCGACTGCGCCGGCGTGGGCCTCTACTACGAGGTGACCAAGGGGGGTGGAACACTCGTGCTTGCCGTCGATGAAAACGAGACACGGCGCATCGAGACGACGCAGGATCTGCCCTACGCCCGAGTGATGTTCTGCTTCGACCTTCTCGACGGCTCGTCCCACCGGCGCCTGACGCTGACGGCGACGCGGGCCGAGCACACGAAGGTCGCGTACCTCTTGCTGACGAAATGACCGGAATCGAGATGCCTCGCCCGTCGGGAGAAGCCGGCCGCAGAAAGCGGGAGACATGATGCGACTTTATTTCGTGTCGGGCATCGCCTGGCTGCTCCTCGTCGCCTCGGCGTCGGCAGCGGATGACGACATGAAGTCGGCGCCGCCCGCCATGGGCGAGCCGCGGTGGTGGAAAGGCAACCTCCACACGCACACGTTCTGGAGCGACGGCGACGACTTCCCGGAGATGGTGGCCGACTGGTACCGCGAGCACGGGTATCACTTTCTCGCCCTCTCGGACCACAACGTGCTCGCCAGCGGCGTGCGCTGGGTCGGGGAGTCCGACCTGCTGGCCCGCGGCGGCCCCGCCGTCGTGGCCCGCTGCGCGGAGCGGTTCGGTGCCGCCTGGGTGGAGCGACGCGGCAGTGGTGACGGAGTCGAAGTAAGACTCAAACCCTTGGACGAGTTTCGCGCGCTCGTCGAAGAGCGGGGGCGGTTCCTCCTCATTCCGGCGGAGGAGATCAGCGACAAGGCGGAAGGCGTGCCCCTGCACATCAACGCCACGAACATCGCCGCGCCGCTCGAGCCGCTCGGCGGGGCGACGGTCGCGGAGGCCATCAACGCCAACCTCCGGGCGGTGCACGATCAAGCCGAGAAGGCGGGCCGCGAAATCCTGGCCCACCTCAACCACCCCAACTACCACTACGCGATCACGCCCCACGACCTGGCGCATGCCGTAATGGAGCGGCACTTCGAGGTCTTCAACGGGCATCCCGGCGTCAATCAACTGGGGGACGACCTGAGGCCCGGCGTCGACCGCCTCTGGGACATCGCCAACACGATCCGGCTCGTGGACCTCGCCGCCGCGCCTCTCTTCGGCCTGGCGACCGACGACAGCCACCACTACCACGGGCCGCCGAAGCCGGTGCGGCCGGGCCGCGGATGGGTGATGGTGCGGGCGGCCTACCTGACGCCCGAGCATATCGTGCGGGCGTTGCAACGCGGCGACTTCTACGCCTCGACCGGCGTCACGCTGCGGGAGGTCGCCTACGACCCGGAGCGGCGCGCGTTGCGGGTCGTCGTCGAGCCGGTCGGTGACGCGGCCTACACCGTGCGATTCATCGGCAGCCTGAAGGGCGTGGACACCTCCACGAGGCCGCTGGAAGCGGCCGCGCAGGCCCGCGGCCGGCACCGGCACCGCTTCTCCGAGAAGATCGGGGAGGTGCTCGCGACCGTCGAAGGGACCGAGGCGGAATACGTGCTCACCGGCACGGAGCTTTACGTGCGGGCGGTCATCACGTCGAGCCTGCCGCCGGACGATCCGTCGTGGGAGGGCCAGCGACAGCAGGCCTGGACGCAGCCCGTCGGCTGGCGCGTTCCCGCGGCAGCATCACCCTGACGCGTTCCCCGTCAGGAGCATCGAGCCTTGGACGCCGGCTTCGGGGCGGCAACACATCGTTTCGTCCGCCGCTCCACCGGCGGAAGGGCGTCGCGTCGTCCTCGTCGTGTCAGCCCGGGTCGATTTCGGCCGCAAGGGTTCGCCCGGCCGGCAGCCCGCGGACTTCGCCGTCCTCGGCGACCAGCACGCCCGCCTTGAACACCTGGGCCGGCATCGCGAACATCCGCGACAGATCCGCGTCGGGACGGTAGACCGTGATGTCGGCGTCGGCGCCCACGCCCAGATGCCCCTTGGCGGCGAGACCCGCGATCCGCGCGGGGGCCGCCCGCGTGACGATGCAGAGTTCCTGAAGGGTGTATTCGCGGGTGATGCCCGCCAGCGGGCTCCGCTTCCGCACCGCCGGATGAATCCGGGCGAACGCCTCGCGACGGAAGGCCGCGTCGCCGAGCAGCCGCATGAGATGCGGATAGGCCGTGAAGTGCGCGCCGTTGGGATGATCCGTCGACAGCACGACCCGCCAGGGATCGGTGGCCGTCAGAAACCACTCCAGCCCGATCGCCCACTGCCAGGCATGGATGAGGCTCTTCTCGCGGTAGGCGATCGGCAGCACCCCGCAGCCCCCTTCGAGATGCAGGTCGTGCGACATCCAGGGCACGCCCGTGGCATGGGCGAGGTGCTCGGCGGCGGCCGAATCGCCCGTCATCGCCACGGTGTCGCCGAAGAGCACCTGCCCGACGTCGAGCGTGAGCTCGGGGTGTGCGTTGAACCACTCGGCGACCGGCGCGACGCCGGAGCCGAACGTGTCTTCGTCGAGGTCGCCGCCCGAATAGCTGTGGAACTGCACGTGGGCGAGGTGCGCCGGAAGGCCGTCGAAGGTCCGCATCGTCTCGAGCAATGTCCGCCAGTTGCCCGGCAGGCCGAGGTTGGCCGTGTGGACGTGGAGCGGGTGCGGCAGACCGACCGCCTGCACCGCCCGGGCGAGCCGCTCGAGCAGCGTTCGCCCGGTGAGCGTCATCCCCGGCAGCGGCGTGTCGAGATCGTGGTGGTCGCCGCGGCCACGCTTCCAGAACACCGGCCCGCCCGGATTGGCCACCTTCACGGCCCAGCCGTGACCGGCCTGCACCGCCCGCGCGACGAGCCGCTGCACCTCGCGGTCGCCCCGCCCGTCGCGGCCACGGTCGAGCGCCGAGACGACGTGCGCGTCGTCCGCAACCAGCAGATAGACGCCCTTGTCGAGGATCGGCAGTTCGGCAAGCTCCAGGTGGGCCAGCCCGGCGGCGGCCGTGGCGATCGCCGCATCGAACACGGTCGTGTAGCCGAGCGCCGCGTAGAGTGCGCCCGTCGAGTGGATCGTGGGCACGGCGGCGGGCGTGCGGCGGGCGAGGTGGGGGGCGATCCGCCTCCCCGCATTCACCTTCGGACCGGCCACGTGGCTGTGGAGATCGACGCCCCCCGGCATCACCACCCTGCCGCGGGCGTCGATCCGCGTGAACGGCCGCGGGTCGGGCGGCGCGGCCACGATCCGGCCGTTCTCCACCCAGATGTCGGCCACGACGCCGTCGCGGCCATGGAGGGGATCGTGGATCGTGCCGGCGACGAGCACGAAACGGTGCGGCGCGGGGGCCGGGCCGCTCAGCTGCGGAGTCGTGCTCATGCGCGGTCTCCGGCAGAGGACGCGGCGAGCGACCGCCGCACGGCTGCGGCGAGATCGGCGAGCAGGTCGGCCATCTGCGGCGCCGCGGACTCGCGGCACGGCCGCAGCTCGACGCGGCGGCCGTCCTCGCGGAGCATCGTGCCGGTGGTGGCGATCCCGCTGGCGCACCGCAGGCGGACCGAGCGACCGGCCACCGGAGCGTCGGGCTGCGGCTCGGCCGAGATCCGCACCAGCGACAGGGCCGGGCCGCGGCCGGCGACGGCCCGCTCGAGGGTGGCGTTGAGTTGACCGAGGACGAGCACCGCATCCACCTCGCCCCGGTCGATCAGCCGCAGTGCGGCGGACTCGCCGGGCAGAAACCGGCCGCCCATTCTGTCGGCACGGTCGATCGCGCCGGCGGCCCCGTATTTCCACGTGCATGCCGCCGCGGCGCCGGCGACGTTGGCCCCGCCTCCTGCGAGCCCCGCGCCGAGCGGCACCTGGAAGGCGGGCTTTTCGTGGGCGATGGCGCGGACCAGGTGAACGATGCTCCAGGCTTCGAGGCCGACCTCGTCGTCGGCGTCGCTCGTGACGATCGCCACGCACGTGGCCGACCGGATCGCCTCGAGCAGGGCGGCGGATACCGCGGCGAGCGGTTCGGCCGGGGGTTCGGCGAGCGGTTCGGGGGCGTGCCCCGGATCCCCCGGCTCGCGCCGGGGGCTTTGATGGGAAACGCGACGGCTCCGATACAAGCCCTGAGCGCAAGCGAGGGGGTCAGGTGGTGCGAAGGCGGGGGCGTGTCGACCGGACAGTCGCAGGTGGAGGCAGCGGGCCGCCTCCGCGGCGAGTCTCCCGGCCAGCGGCAGGTGACGATGCGTGGACGACTCGGGGAACACGGCCGCGCGGCCGACCGCGATCGACAGCCGCGGGCGGCCGTCGGGCAGCGGGGCCGCGACGAACCGCTCCAGAAACCGCGGGTGGGTGACGGCGGGATCGCAGCACCAGAAGAGGACGAGGTCGGCCCGGTCGCGGAGTTCCTCCCAGGCGGCGGTCACCTCCCCGGCCCGCGCGATCGTCGGCCCGGCGGCATGCGAGGACTCAGGCAGGCCCGCGTCGACCGCGGCGCCGAGCGATTCGGCGATGCGGCACGCGACGCCGATCGCCTCGAGGGTGCCGTTGGCCAGCCCGGTGACGAGCACCCTTCTGGCGGAAGCCAGCCGGTCCGCGGCGGCTTGAATCGCCCGCTCCCGCGAAACCGCGGCGCCGTTCTCCATCGCCTCGGGATGCGTGGCATCGGCATCGGCGACGATCGCGTCACGGCCGTGGGAACAGGCCCCCGCCACCTCCGTGCCGGCGATGGCGATGTCGTCGCAGAGCAGCGGGCAGACGGCGCAGGTGCGCCGGTCGGCAGCCGACTCGATGGGGTCCCCGGTCACCTGCTTCACGACTTCGGGAGCACCCAGATGTTGCGGTAGCGGACCGGATTGCCGTGGTTCTGCAGATAGAGCGGCCCCTTCTCCGCCTCCTGCTTGAGGGGCCCGCTCGGCGTCAGCGTCGGCACCTCGACGTCGTCGTGGATCAGGATGCCATTGTGACGCACGGTCAGGCGGGCGTTGGCCACCTTCCTGTCCCCCTCGAACCGCGGCGCGATGACGTCGATGTCGTAAGTCTGCCAGGTCAGCGGCGGCAGGCACATGTTCACGGCGGGGGCGGCGGCGTTGTAGATGCCGCCGCACTCGTTGTCCTTCCCCTCGAGGCCGAAGCTGTCGAGCATCTGGGTCTCGTAGGTGCCCATCAGGTAGGCGCCGCTGTTTCCCCGTCCCTGACCGCGGTCCTTCGGCTGGTAGGGCAGCCGAAACTCGACGTGCCAGGAGGCGTCGCCGAAGCTGTCCTTGGTCGTCACGCCCTCCATCAGCAGGCCATCCTCGGACACGCGGCCATCGATGAGCTTGGAAGTGTCGGTGCTCGCACCGGTGCCGTCATAGATGAGGATCGCCCCCTCGGGCGGCTTCCGGCCGAGCGTGGGGCTCGTCCGGCTCACCTTGGGAAGCCGCCCGATCTCGCCGCCCGAGTCGGCGTGGATGACGATCGCCCCGTCGCGGATCTCGCCCGTGCGCCTGTCGCCGTTCATGTCGATCGCCTCGACCTTCACGACGGCGGCGTCCGCTTCGCCCTTGCGGACGCCCGTGCCCTTCATCTTGTTCGGTGCGGTCCAGCCGGCACCCGGCAGCCCGCCCGGGTAGGCGACGACGTCGAATTTCCCGTCACCCAGTGCGATCACCTGCACGCCGAACGGCAGGGACTGGCCATCGTGGTCGACCGTGCCCGCGTATTCGCCCTGGAAGGGGAAGTCGGCGTCTGTCTGTGCCGGATCGGTGTGGGCCGGGTTGCCGGTGGCCGCGGCCCACGCCGCGGAAGGATCGGTGAGGAGGGCGACGGCGAGCAGGTACGCCAGACAGCGGGTCATCGGGGTGTCTCCAGAGGGGCATGACCGAAGCGATTATGACCAAAAAACAGGAACCAGGGGAGGGAACGGTGCCGCGCATCGGCTGTCGGGCCATCCCGTTCCATGAGTGGGCCCCGGCCGCGCCGGGGCAGTCGCTGGCGGCGTTGCCGCGGGCCGGGCTATGCTCCCGGGTTCGTCGCCCATGCATCCATCGAGGCTCCCATCGTGCTGAAAGCCTACGCCGGTCACTGGTGCCTTGTCACCGGGGCCTCTTCGGGGATCGGCGCCGAGTTCGCCCGACAATTGGCCGCGCGGGGAATGGATTGCGTGCTGGTGGCCCGGCGCGAAGATCGCCTGCGGGCCTTGGCGGGTGAACTGGAGGCGGCCCACGGCATCCGCTGCGAGATCGTCGCCGCCGACCTCTCACGACCCCATGTGGGTCGGGAACTGCTCGCCGAGGTGTCCCGTCGTGGCATCGAACTTGAATTGCTGGTCAACAACGCCGGGTTCGGGATGGTTTCGTCCTTGGATGAGACCGACGTCGGGCGGGCCCTGAAGTTGATTCAGGTCAACGTCACGTGCCTGACTGAGCTGACGCTCCTGGCGGCGCAGGAGATGGTCCGACGCGGGCACGGGGGCATCATCAACATCGGCTCGATCGTGTCGTTTCAGCCCGTGGGCTACATGGGTGTCTACGCGGCGAGCAAGGCCTACGTGCTGCACTTCAGCGAGGCGCTCTGGGCGGAACTGCGGCCCCACGGAGTCACGGTGACGACGCTCTGCCCGGGAACGACGCGGACCGAGTTCTTCGACCGGTCGGGCGTTCCCGGCTGGGCCGAGCGGAACCGCGGCGAGGACGTGACGTCGGTGGTCCGCACCGGACTCGCGGCGTTCGACGCCGGGCGGCCCTCCGTGGTCTCCGGCTGGACCAACTATCTCGTGACGCTCGCCGCGCGGTTGGCCACGCGGGCCGCGGTGGTCACGTGGAGCATGTCGATCTTCCGCCGCCGACGCACGTGAGGCCAGCAGTCAGGCCAGCCCGGTGAGCGGGCCGTCGCGTCAGCCCCGGTGCATCTCGGGCCGGGCGAACACGAGCCTGCCGGCCGTGGTCTGGAGCGTGCTCGTGACGGTCACGTGCACCGTGCGACCGATCTGGTCGCGGCCCTGCTCCACCACCACCATGGTGCCATCCTCGAGGTATCCGACGCCCTGCCCGGGCTCCTCGCCCGGTTTCACGAGCCGCACGTCGAGCGGATCGCCCGGCACGAACACCGGCCGCAGCGCGATCGCCAGATCGTTCACGTTGATCGCCTGCACGCTCCTCAGGCCGGCGATCTTCACGACGTTGGGGTCGGCCGTGACGATCCGCCCGCCGAGGTCGTCGGCCATGGTCACCACCCGTGATTCCGTCGTCGCGTCGGTCGTGCGGCCGTGCCGGGGCGTGGCCACTTCCAGCTCCACGGTCTTGCCGGCGCGGAGCCGGGCCAGCACGTCGAGCCCACGGCGGCCGCGGATCCGCCGGAACTTGTCGGCCGATTCGGCGGCCTCCTGCAGCTCGTCCACGACGAACGACGGCACGACGAACCGGCTCTGGAAGAGGCCGGACTCGGCCAGCTCGGCGATCCGGCCGTCGATGATCGTGGCGGCGTCGAGCACGTTCGGCCGCAGCCCCTTCACGTCGCGGGCGAATTCGACGTAGGGGATGATGAAGCGGAAGTCGTCGCGGGTCTGCAGGAGCAGGCTCGTGCAGACGTAGCAGAGGATCATGCCCAGCACGGAGGGTGTCCACCCCAACAGCGGCGTGGGCGGCAGCGTGGCGAGCAGGGGCGTGAGCGCGAGAATGGCCACGTAGGTGAGAAACACGCCGATCAGGAGCCCGAAGTAGACCGACGTGACGACCGTCAGCTCCTTGCGGCGCAGCGACACGTCGATGCCGATCACCGCCAGCGGCAGCGCGGTCATCGCGGCGAGCACGGCCCAGGGCAGCCACTGCGAGGATTCCCGCAGCGCCGCCGAGTTGAACATCAGGACCGCGATCCCGACCGAAACGAGCAGGAAGATCGATCGCAGGACGACGAGAGCCATGGGAAAGGATGCCTGAAAAAGAGGGTTGAGAAGCGAGGTGTGCGTCAGAGGACGGCGGCTACTCTACCACAGCCCGGCCGGGGGGGATGCCAGCGGCCCGGCCCCGGGATTCAGCCCGGCCCGAGCCGCAGGTCGTGATCCCGTTCCAGGAAGCGATCCGTCATGCCGGCGATGTAGTCGGCGACGCTCCGCCGCACGCCGAACCGCTCGGCCCGGCCGCGAAAGCCGGCCGGCATCTCGCCGGGCCGGCCGCAGTACCATTCGAAGAGCCGGGTCAGTTTCCGCTGCGCCGGCAGGCGGACCGCGAGCACCCGTTCGCTGCGGTAGACCCGCTGGAAGAGAAACTGCTCCAAGGCGCGTTTGCCGGCGGCGACGGCCGGCGCGTGGGCCACGATCCGCACGCCCGGCGTGCCACCCTGGCCGCGAAACACCTCCCTGACCTGCGCCACCGAGGCGATTCCCAGCGACGCGATGGCGGCCCGGCTCCGGGCGACCAGTTCAGCCACCTCGAATTCCACCACCTCGTGGAGCGCCGCCCGCCGCAAGTCCGCACCGGCCAGGGGGCCGTAGCGGTCGCGGGCCCGTGCGGCCGCCTCGGCAACCAGCGGAATCTCCAGGAGCTCGTCCATCCTCACGAGGCCCAGTTCGACGGCATCGTCGGCGTCGTGGGTGTCGTAGGCGATCGAGTCGGCCGCGTCGACGACCTGGGTCTCGAGGAGCGGCGCCGGCGCCGTGCCGTCCTTCTTGCGGGTCGCCTGGGCGTCGAGGACCTCGCGGGAAAGGTTCAGGCCGGGAAAATTCGGGTAGCGGATCTCGAGGAGCTCGACGATTCGCAGCGCCTGCGCGTTGTGGTTGAAGCCGCCCTCGTCGGCGAGCAGCTCGGAGAGCGTGTCTTCGCCGGCGTGGCCCAGGGGCGGGTGGCCGATGTCGTGCGCGAGCGCCAGGGTCTCGACCAGGTCTTCGTTGAGCGAGAGCGCCCTGGCCAGCGTGCGGGCGATACTCGTCACCTCGAGGGTGTGGGTGAGGCGGCTGCGGTGATAGTCGCCGTGGTAGCCGGTGAAGACCTGCGTCTTGTGGGCGAGGCGACGGAACGCGGCCGAGTGGACGATCCGATCCCGGTCGCGCTGGTAGGGGCTGCGAAAGGCATGCGGCGGTTCCTCGTGCACGCGGCCGGCCGAATCGGCCGCATGCATCGCCCAGGGCGCGAGCAGCAACGCTTCCCGCCGCTGCCAATCGGGAGTTCCGTGGGGAGCGTCCGGAGAATCGGCGGTCGTCATCGGGGCGTTTCTCCCGATCCTGGGGCCGGCTCGTGGGCCTCCGCCGCTGCCGCCTGCACGAGCTGGTCCCACAGGCTCTCGAGCGACTGCGGCAGCACGCGGACCCCCGCCGTCGTCGGCATGAAGTTCACGTCGCCGGGCCAGCGCGGCACGACGTGCCAGTGGAGGTGGCCCGGCAGGCCGGCGCCGGCGACCGCCCCGAGGTTCAGGCCGATGTTGAAACCGTGGGCCTGCATGCAGCGCTCCATCACGCCGCACCACCGCACGAGACAGGTCTGCAGGTCGAGGAGCTCTTCGAGCGAGAGGTCGGCCAGCGTGGCCCGGTGGTCGAGCGGGGCGACGAGCAGGTGACCGTTGGAATACGGAAAACGGTTGGTGACGATCACGCTGCGATGCGTGCGGGCGATCACGCCGAGGGCACGGTCGTGGCTCGCATCGGCCGCGGCTGCGCGGCAGAGGAAGCAATCGTGGGCGGCGCCGTCCCGCCACCGGGCCGGCTCGACCCGGTGGCCTGTGTCGAGACCCTGCACGTATCCGAGTCGCCACGGGGCCCAGAGGGTTTCATTGCTCATGGGCGTGCATGGTATCCGAGGCCGCCGCGGCATGCACGCTGGGTGACTGGCCGGCCGGGGCGGACACGCTCCGCTCGCTACGGCGGCTCGGCGACAGCGTCGCCGGTGGTGGACCGTCCTTTCCGCCGAGGCGCCTGAGGCTCGCTTCACGTGCCCGCCCCGGCCTCCTTCCCATGCAAGCCCGAAGCGCGAGCGAGGGCCCCCGGACCGAGTGTCCGGGTCATCCGCGTGAGGTGACAAAAAACGAGGCGATGTCGCGTTTTTCGTGGTCACAACACCTCCGCCCAGAGTGCGTCCGATACCAGCAGCCCCTCGCGCGTGAGCCGCACGTGCTCGCCGTCGTCGGTGGCGAGCCCGCGGTCGGTCCAGCGGCGGATCGGCCCGCCGGCGACCGCGTCGAGCGCGAAGCCGCTCGCGGCCAGAAACGCCGCGCGGGCGAGGCCGTCCCGGCGGCGAAGACCGAGCACCACCCGTTCCCGCGCGGCGTCGAGCGGCGTCATCACCTCGCGGTCGCCGGTGCAATCCACTCCCGCCAGCACGCGGCGCATCCAGGTCGTCGTGCTGCGGTGGTTGGTGATCCGCTCGCGGCCGTCGAACCGCGCGGCGCCGGGGCCGAACGCCTCCCACGGCCGGCAGTCCCAGTAGGTCTCGTTGTGGCGGCAGCGGCCGCCGGGCCGGGCGAAGTTGGAGACCTCGTAGTGTTCGAAGCCGGCGGCCACCAGCCGGTCGATCGTCCGTTCGAGCATCGCCCGTTCGAGCGACTCGTCGGCCGGCTCGAGCAGGCCCCGCCGCCGCCGGGCATCGAACCGCGTTCCCTGCTCCCAGGTCAGGCAGTAGACCGACACGTGCTGCGTGCCGAGCGCCACGACGGCGTCGAGATCGCGATCCACGTCGGCCAGCGTCTGGCCGGGCGCGGCCGTCATCAGGTCGACGTTCACCGTCAGCCCGTGGGCGCGGAGAATCTCGACCGCCCGCCGCACGTCGTCGGGCGCGTGGTCGCGGTCGAGGGCCGCGAGCGTGGTCGCGTCGAGCGACTGGGCGCCCAGGCTCACCCGCGTGACGCCGCAGGCCACGGCGGCCGCGGCCAGCGGGGCCGTCACGTCGCCGGGGTTGGCCTCGATCGAGACCTCGGCGCCCGGCTGCGGCCGCAGCCGCGATTGAAGGATCGCGAAGAGCCGCGCGAGCCCGGTCGGCCCCAGGTGCGACGGCGTGCCGCCGCCGAGGTAGAGCGTGTCGAGGTCCAGGGACCGGGGATGGTTTTTTCCACGGAATGCCGCCGCCGTGTCGAGCCGCGCCAGTTCCCGGTCGATGGCCGCCAGATAGTCGCCGACGAGGTCGTCCCGCCCCGCCACGAGCGAAAAGTCGCAGTAACCGCAGCGGTGCCGGCAGAAGGGCACGTGCACGTAAGCCGCCCGCGGCGGGGCCGCGGTGGTGACGGGCACGGTCTCGTCGGCGGCGGTGCTCACAGCCAGATCTGCAGCCGGCCGTCGAGCATGTCGGGGAGCTTCCTGCCGAGAATCCGCCGGATGCGATCGTCGGTGTAGCGGGTGGAGAAGTGGGTGGCGATGACCACCTCGTTGCGGAAGCGGTCACGCCGGGCGAGCAGGTCGTCGAGGTGCATGTGGCCGAACTTGTGGATCTTCTCCTTGCGGTGGCTGTGGGCCACGAACGTCAGCTCCGTGATCAGGATCATCGCCTCGTACATCGCGGGGCAGCGGTCGAGGCCCTCGGGCGAGCTGTCGCCCAGGTAGGCGACCAGCGGCGTCCGCACCTCGTGGGTCACGTCGACACCCGAGAGCCTCAGGTCGCGGATCTTCTCGCCGGGGAGGCCGTGGTATTCGTGCCTGAGCTTGCGGCGGCGCTCCCAGACGACGTAGCCCACGCTCGGCAGCGTGTGGGTCGTGCCCGAGACCGTGACGACGTGCTCCCGCGACAGTTCGATCTCGTCGCCGGGGCGGGCGGGCAGGAGCGTGCAGGGCAGCCGGCCGCGGTCGAGCCGCGAGACCGCCTTGAGCAGCTTCTCGATCGGCTCGATCGCCGTCTCGGGCAGGTAGATCGTGGGCGGCTCCATCTTCATCATCCGCCGGCGGGCGACGTAGACCGGCAGGGCCGCTATGTGGTCGAGGTGGGTGTGGGTGATGAACCACGTGCTCGTGGCCATGAAGCTCCAGGGCTGGCCTCCCAGGTCGAAGCCCAGCTTGAGTTCAGGAAGCCGCCAGTAGCTCTGGACGGCGGCACGCGAGTATCCCTCGACCGTGAGGCCCTTGTGGACGAAGCTGCGAACCGGTGCGTTTTCGATCATGCGGGTTCTCTGGGCGGTTCGGACCGGGAGGTCTCGGCTGTCGGCGCGGCGAGGGACGCCGGCTCGAGCCAGATCTCGTCGAAGATCCGGTCCTGCCGCGCCCGCAGCCGGCCGCGGCGGACCAGTTCCAGCACCGCCAGAAAGATACCCACGATTCGCGTCCGCGGCATGTCGGCGTCGAAGAGATCGGCGAAAGGCACGCGCCCCTTCTCGGCCACGAGCGCCTCGACCCGGTCGGCATGCACCTCGATCGGGGTGTCGTCGTGCACGATGTGGCGGGGCCGGCGCTTCTCGCGCTTCCGCATCACCCGCGCGAGCGCGCCCACGAGATCCCAGACGTGGACGTCGCCGATCGTGACCTCGGCGGCGGCCGGCCGCCGCCCCGTCTCGTCGGCGGCGACGCGGGGGAACCGCAGTTCCCATTCCCGGGCCCGATCCTCCAGCAGCACGGCCGCGTCGCGGTATTGCTTGTACTCGAGCAGCCGGCTGACGAGTTCCTCACGCGCCGGCTCGACCGGTTCCTCCGTCTCCTCCGGCCGCGGCACGAGTTCCCGAGCCTTGATCTCGAGGAGCAGGCTGGCGAGGTCGACGAACTCGCCCACCTGGTCGATGGCGAGTTCCTCGAGCACGTCGAGGTAGGCGACGAACTCCTCGGCGATCTTCGCGATCGGCACCCGCGTGATGTCCACCTCGTGACGCTTCACGAGGTAGAGCAGCAGATCCATCGGCCCGGCGAAGACGTCGAGGGCGATCTTGAATTCCACGCCGGCGCCTCACGCCTTTTCGAGGGCGGCGGTCAGATCCAGGATCGCCTTCTTGCCGTCGGCGAAGTACATGAGCGTGTTGTCGGCCGCGAACAGCGGGTTGGGGATGCCGGCGAAGCCGGGAGAGAGCGACCGCTTCACCACGACGACCGTCCGGGCCTTGTCGACGTCGAGGATCGGCATGCCCGCGATCGGGCTCTTGGGATCGGTGCGGGCGGCCGGGTTCACCACGTCGTTGGCCCCGATCACGATCGCCACGTCGGTCTCCGCGAAGGTCGGGTTGATGTCGTCCATCTCCCGCAGCTTTTCATAGGCGATGTCGGCCTCCGCCAGGAGCACGTTCATGTGGCCGGGCATGCGGCCGGCCACGGGATGGATCGCGTACTCCACCGTCGTGCCACGCTTCTCGAGCGCGGCGGCCAGCTCGCGGACGGCGTGCTGCGCCTGCGCGACGGCCAGGCCGTAGCCCGGCACGATCACCACGCGGCCGGCCCCCTCCAGCACCATGGCGATCTCCTCGGCCGAAGCGCTCTTCACCTTGCCGGCGTAGACGTCGTCGGCGTTGGCGGCGGTCGTGGTGCCGAGGCCGCCGAAGAGCACGCCCACCAGCGAGCGGTTCATCGCCTGGCACATGATCGCCGTCAGGATCAGCCCCGACGCGCCGACGAGCGACCCGGCGATCACGAGCACCGAGTTGTCGATGACGAAGCCGGCGGCGGCGGCGGCCAGCCCCGAGTAGCTGTTGAGCAGGCAGATCACCACCGGCATGTCGGCACCGCCGATCGGCATGGTGAGCGTGCAGCCCAGCGCGCTGCCGGCGATCACGAGCAGCCAGTAGAGGAGGTTCGAGTGCGGGAAGGCGCAGAGTCCCCAGATCAAAAGCAGGGTGGCGGCGGCGAGGCCGAGGTTGATCCAGTGGCGGTTCGGATCGGTCCAGGCCTTCTTGAATCGCGGCAGTTCTTCGAGCTTGGCGAAGGCCACGAGGCTGCCCCAGAACGTGACCGCGCCGATCAGGCCGGTGAGCGCGGTGGCGATCGCGAACTGCGTCCAGGGCTCGAGGTCGTGCAGCGCCCCGACCGCCGCCGCCGTCGGCCCGCCGCCGTCGACCAACTTCGCGGCGACGGTCTTGTTCCAGAGTTCCGCGGCGGCGACCAGGGTGGAGGCCGCCCCGCCGAAGCCGTTCAGGAGCGCCACCATCTGCGGCATGCCGGTCATGGGATACTTGATCGCCATCAGGCCGCCCACGACGCCGCCGATCAGGGCGGCGATGCCGAGCATCACCAGGGGCCACAGGCCGCTCCTGGCCACGCTGCCGGCGACCTCCTTCTCGAAGCAGGCGGCGATGATCGCGATCGCCATGCCGGCCGCGCCGAGGTAATTGCCCCTGACGGCGGTCCGCGGGCCCGTCATCAGCTTGAAGGCCACGATGAACAGCATCGAGGCCGCGAGGTAGGCGAGATTGATCCAGGCTTGGCTCGACATGGTGGACGCCTTCGGGCTTATTTCTTCTTGGGTTGGAACATCTCGAGCATGCGGTGCGTGACGACGAAGCCGCCGACCACGTTGATCATCGCCAGGATCACGGCGAGAAAGCCGAGCAGCGTGCCGAAGCCGCTCTGCACCGCGCCTGCGACCACGAGGGCCCCCACGACGGTGATGCCGGAGATCGCGTTCGAACCGCTGGTCAGTGGCGTGTGCAGCCGCTGCGGCACCTTCGTGATCACCTCGAAGCCCACCCACATCGCCAGGAGGAAGACGGTCAGCAGGCGGATGAACCGCGAGGCCGGATCCTCGCCGGCGGCGGGGGCCGCGTCGGACACGAGGGCGAGGATGGCGGGCAGGAGCGGGTGCGACATGGGGTTTCTTCCGTCGGGGGCGATTCCGTCAGGACGCGGGGGTGTCGAGAGGCGGGAGGCCGGCCCGCTCGCGGACCTTGGGGTGCACGAGCTGGCCGCCGCGGGCCACGAGCGTGTCCCGGCAGATCTCGTCGTCGAGCGACACGTCGGGCAGGCCGAGCTTGGCGAGGTGGGCCAGGAACGTGGCGACGTTCTTCGAGTAGAGCTGGCTGGTGTGGAAGGGCACCTCGGCGGGCAGGTTGGTCGGGCCGAGGATCGTGACGCCGTCGACGACGGCTGTCTCGTCGGCCCGCGACCCCTCGCAGTTGCCGCCCCGCTCGGCCGCCATGTCGACGATCACGCTGCCGGGCCGCATCCGGGCCACCATCTCCCGGGTGACGAGCACCGGCGCCTTCTGGCCGGGGATGAGCGCGGTGCAGATCACCACGTCGCTGTCGGCCACCACCTTGCCGAGCAGCTCCCGCTGGCGGGCATAAAAGTCCTCGCCCATCGCCTTCGCGTAGCCGCCCGCGGCCTCCGACGAGCCGGTCTCCATGGCGAGTTCCACGAACTTCGCGCCGAGGCTCTGCACCTGTTCCTTGACGGCGGGCCGCACGTCGTACGCGCTCACCTGCGCGCCGAGCCGCTTGGCCGTGGCGATCGCCTGCAGGCCCGCGACGCCGGCGCCGAGCACGAGCACCTTGGCCGGCGTGACCGTGCCGGCCGCGGTCGTCATCATCGGGAAGATGCGGGGGAGGGCGGTGGCCGCCAGGAGCACGGCGCGGTAGCCGGCGATGTTGGCCTGGCTCGAGAGCACGTCCATGCTCTGGGCCCGCGTGATCCGCGGCACCAGTTCCAACGCGAAGAGCGTCACGCCCCGCTCGGCCGCCTCCCGGCAGGCCTCGGCCGAGGAGAGCGGATCGCACATGCCGATGAGGATCGAGCCCGGCCGCAACTGATCCCCGTCGGCCTCCCAGCCGGCGGCATCCGCCCCGCACGTGCGGACGGCGAGCAGGCAGTCGGCGGCCAGCGCCTCCTGCCGCGACACGATCGTCGCTCCCGCCGCCCGGTAGGCGTCATCCGAGCAGCCGGCCGCCTCGCCGGCGGCCGCTTCCACGACCACTTGCAGCCCCGCCTTGAGCAGGGGGCCGACGGCGGCGGGCACGAGGGCCACGCGGCGTTCTCCGGGAAAAGTCTCTTTGAGAACGGCAACCTTCATGGTCGGGGGCCCACGTTCGGGTGAGGGGGCGGCAGCCGGCACGTTCATGTCCCGGTCGGCGGAAACCGTACAGGCGGAGGCCGCATGGGCAGGTAGTGTGGTACGAAAGGCCTGCGGTGACAACAGCGATCGGCCCCCCCCTTGCTGGCCCATGCTTCGGCTGATACCATCCGGGGCTCCGAAACGCGGCATTTTCGCCGTTCGAATTCAGAGCCAGTCCCGTCATTTCCGTGAACACGCCAGGGCTGAGACGTCTCCACCGCGGGGCGGCTCGCCGGGCATCTGCGGGAATGGCACAGTCAGCGCGGAAGCATTCGATGAAGACGTTCATGGCCAAGGTCGGTGAGGTGGAGCAGCGGTGGTGGCTGGTCGACGCGAGCGACAAGGTGGTCGGTCGCCTGGCCAGCGACATCGCGATGGTGCTGATGGGCAAACACCGCCCGACCTACACGCCCCATGTCGATACCGGCGACTACGTCGTGGTGATCAACGCCGAGAAGGTGCGGTTCACCGGCAAGAAGTGGCAGCAGAAGCTGTACCGCTGGTACACGGGCTACCAGGGCCTGAAGACGGAAACCGCCGAACACAGGCGGGATCGGCGTCCGGAATTGATCGTCGAGGAGGCGGTCCGGCGCATGCTTCCGAAGACCCGTCTGGGAAGGGTGATGCTCGACAAGCTCAAGGTGTACGGCGGCTCCGAGCACCCCCATCAGGCACAGGCGCCGCAGGCGGGCATGATCGGCGGTCGTGAGATCGGGGCGGCCTAGTCGATCGGGGCAGCCTCGTCGGCAGATTCTTTTCCAATCCACCACGTTCAACCCACAGGCATTCAAACACGGGCGCGAGAGTCGCCGGGAACCGAACCGAGGAACACGATGGCCGTCGATACGAGCAAGAAGAGCGGATCCGAGAACCAGGTGATCGCCACCGGGCGTCGCAAGACGGCCGTGGCCCGCGTCCGCCTTCGTGCCGGGTCGGGAACCATCACGATCAATGGCCGGGCCATCGAGGCCTATTTCCCGGCCATCAAGGACCGCGTGCTCGTCTCCGGCGCGCTCGAGCAGCTGGGGCGGCAGTCGGCGGTGAACGTCGACATCAGGGTGGACGGTGGCGGGCCCACCGGCCAGGCCGGCGCCTGCCGGCTGGGCATCGCCCGGGCCCTCAAGGCCTTTGATTCCGAACTGGACGAGCAGCTGCGGCACAGCGGCATGCTCACCCGCGACGGCCGGATGAAGGAACGCAAGAAGTACGGGCTCCGCGGAGCCCGCCGCGGCACGCAGTTCTCGAAGCGGTGAGCTGAAACAGGGAATCTCCAGGCCAAGGCCGAGTTTTCCGCGGTTCCCACCCGGGCAATCGTCACGACCCGCATGCCCGGACCGATCGGCGGGGGCCTGCTTGTCGGGCGATTTCTCCTGCCCGAAACCGGATGGCATACTTGTGGGGCGGCTCGTTGGCCGCCCTGGGTTCTTTCCGGGTTTTTCTTTCCGGGTGTTTCGGTTCCACATTTCCGGGTTCAAGTTTCGGGTTTTGGGAGGCCGTCATGTCTCGCGTCGCCACCGTTCTGTTCGGCGGGTTTTTCGTCTGTGGCCTGATGGCATCGGCCACCGGTCATGCTCTGGCGGCCGATTCCGCCTCCGTCGCCCCGTCCGCTTCGGCCACGGCCGTGCCGGATCTGTTCGAGGCCGAAGAGCGGCAGCTCGTGAGCCTCCGCTACATTCCCAATGACGCGAAATCGGCCCAGATCATCGTGACCAATCGCACGCGGCGGCCACTCTCGCTCAGGCTCCCGGCGGCCTTCGCCGGCATTCCGGTGTTGGCCCAGATGGGCATGGGCGGCATGGGTGGTGGCGGCATGGGCCAGGCCGGCTTTGGCGCCGGTGGGATCGGCGGCGGACCGCAGGCCACCGGCGGCGGCGGCGGGTTCGGCGGCCAGGGGATGAACGGCATGGGCGGCGGCGGCATGGGCATGGGGGGCGGCGGTGCTTTTTCGATCCCGCCCGAGAAGACCCGCACCTTCCGCGTGGCGACGGTCTGCCTCGAGTATGGGAAGCGCGAGCCATCCAGCCGCATGCCTTACAAGCTCGGCCGTGTCGACGGCTTTTCCAGTGACCCGAAGCTCGCGGTGGTGCTCGAGAGCCTGGGCCGCGGCGAACTTCCGCAGAAGGTTGCCCAGGCCGCCGCCTGGCACATCTCCAACGGACTGAGCTGGGAAAAGCTGGCGGCCGAGAAGATCGATCACGCCGGCGGCAACCCCGACGAGCCCTACTTCTCGCCGGCCGAGCTGATGGCGGCCCACCGCCTCGTGGCCATCGCCAACCAGGAATCACTCCGCCGCCGGCCTGCGGGGCAGAGCGAAGCGGCCGCGAAGAACGTGGCGGCTCAGTAACGAGGCTTGCATAAACGATTCATGGGCTGCCGTCGCACCGCGACGGAGATTTGGCCTTGCTGCCCGTGAATCTACTTTTCATCGCTCAATAGTCGCCTGAAACGGTCTCACCCCCGGCCCGGGTGGAGAGGCGGCGCCAGAGATCGCCGTCGATGCCGTTGGAGACGCTGCGGACACTGCCATCCATCATCATCGAGGACACGATCCCCTGGTGGTGGCTGCGGGATGTGACCGCGGCGTAGGTGGGGCTGGCCGGGGTGCGTCCCTCGCGGTTGGAGCAGATGTCGACGTCGTACTGCCGGCCATCGGTGTGGCTGTAGGGCACGACCGTGTTGGGGGGGAAGGTCGTCGTAAATCCGGTGTGCAGGGTTCGACCGCACACCCATTCGGTGTGGCCCGTGTCCGCGAATGTGCTCGCATCCACCCTCGACCCGGCATCCATGGCGGTGGCCGGAGGCGTCGCGGTGAGACCGGTAATGTCCTGCGACCTCGGGGTGAATGCCTTCACCTCCGACATCGCCAGCGTCTTGCTCAGGCCATCGGAGAACGCGTGGGCCCGCTGGGTTGCGAACGGTGCGAAGGCGGTGCCGCCGTCGCTCGGCGTGGCGGCCGGATCGGGATCGTAGACCTTCCAGACGCCGGTGCAGAGGCCGTAGGACAGCGGGTAGTGCTGCGGCACGCCACTCCCGTCCGGCCGCTGTCTCATGTTCGGGTCGCTCGCGCAGACGAGCAGATCGATCCGCATGGGCGAGACGCCGTAGGGGGGCAGGGCCGACGTGTTCGTATTGGCCGCATCGGAATACGACCTCGTGAAATCGATCATTCTGAAGATCGTGTCGCCTTCGACGTATGGCAGGATCAGGGCCTGCCCCGACCAGGGGGCGCTGCCGCTCGTCGTCACGTTTTGTCCGGAGGGCGGGAAGCATTTCCGGGCGGTCTCGAAGTTCTGCAGCGCGATGCCCAACTGCCGCAGGTTGTTTTGACACGCCGACCGCCGCCCGGCCTCGCGGGCCATCTGGACGGCGGGCAGAAGCAAGCCCACGAGGGTGCCGATGATCGCGATCACGACCAGCAGCTCGACCAACGTAAACGCGGCAGGGGGGCAGGATGTCCGGGGGCGGCGGGTGACCTCAGGATCGGTTCTCATGAAATCAGCTCGTTTTTACGAAAAAACAACGTCTTCAAGGCGACATTGAGACTCATTCTCAATTGATCTGACTGATTTTAGCTGTCTCGTTGCGGGTGTCAAGCCGCGGGGTGGGCGGCAGTCGCGGGGACGTCGCCGGGCCGTCGCGAGGCGGACATGGTTGTCGCTGCCGAACCGTCTGCGGTGCGGCACGTAGAGAGCCGACGGGCGAAGCGAACTCGAGCCTCCTGCTGGGTTTGCGCCACCCCCTACACTGTTCTCCGAGAGTCGTTAAAACGGTGTGAGGCCAAACGGGCCTTGGTCGGGGTCGGAATCTGACGATCAACCACGTCGGAAACTACGGAGTCAACGTAAGTCATGCACGCAGTCACGGCATCCGGCGGCACGTCGGCGCACCGCGGAGAAGGCGAGGTCATCGTCGAGGCGAGGAATCTCTCGAAGACCTACCGCGACTTCTGGGGGCGGAGCAAGAAGGTGGCGCTCAAGCCCCTCGATCTGGAGATCCGGCGCGGGGAGATTTTCGGGCTGCTCGGGCCCAACGGGTCGGGCAAGACCACGACCATGAAGCTGCTGCTCGGGCTCGTCTTTCCCACCTCGGGCGAGGCGCTCGTCTTCGGACGCGACGCCACCGACGTGTCGAAGAACGAGCGGATCGGCTATCTCCCCGAGGAATCCTACCTCTACAAGTTTCTCGACGCCGAGGAGACGCTCGACTTCTATGGCCGGCTGTTCGACATGCCGCCCGAGGAACGGAAGCGGCGGGCCGACGCGCTCATCGACATGGTCGGCCTGAGCCGCGACAAGAAGCGCCAGCTCCGCGAATACTCGAAGGGCATGACCCGGCGCATCGGCGTGGCGCAGGCGCTCATCAACGACCCGGAACTGGTGCTGCTCGACGAGCCTACCAGCGGCCTCGATCCGATCGGCACGCGCGAGATGAAGGACCTCATCATCGACCTCAAGCAACGGGGCAAGACCGTCATCCTCTGTTCCCACCTGCTGGCCGACGTGGAGGACGTCTGCGACCGTATCGCCGTGTTGCACCAGGGAGAACTCAAGGAACTCGGTCGCGTCGAGGACCTGCTGCGGGTGACCGACGTGACCCAGATCCGCGCGCAGGGCTTGAGCCCCGAGGCCCGTGAGGACATCCGCGCGGTGCTGGCGCGGCACGGGCGGTCGGACGTGGAGATCGGCAATCCGCGGACCACGCTCGAAGACCTCTTTCTCGACGTGGTGCGTGACACGCAGGCCCGTCCCGGCCGCCGCGCCCGACAGATGCCCGCCGACGCCGCCCAGCAAGGGAAAGGGTGAGCCGCAGTCATGGTGTTGGAGCAGGACATCCCGAAGTTCGCCGCCTGGATCGGCCCGGCGCTGTTGTGGTACCTGTTTTCCGCCAGCCTCGTGGCGGTGTGCGCCGCGGCGTTCGCCTGGCTGTCGCAATCGGTGCTGTACGGGCCGCTGGCGGCCGGTGACCGGGTCTACCGGGGCGTGCTGACCGGTCTGGCCGACCTCGCGGCGATGTCACCCCGGCGGATCTGGGCGTTGGCCCGCCTGGCGATCCAGGAATCGCTGCGGCGCAACGTGCTCGTGGCGCTCGCCCTGTTTCTGCTCATCGTGCTGTTCGCGGGCTGGTTTCTCGACCCGAAGAGCGTCAATCCGGGCAAGCTGTATCTCGGGTTCATTCTCGGCGCCACCAACCTGCTGGTCTGCCTGGTGACGCTCGTGCTCTCCGTGTTCAGCCTGCCGGCCGACATCAAGGCCAAGGCCATCCAGACCGTCACCACCAAGCCGGTTCGCACCGGCGAGATCGTGCTCGGGCGGATTCTGGGATTTTCCATCGTCGGTGGGGTGCTCCTGGCGATCATGGGGCTGATCGGTTGGGCATTCGTGGTGCGGAGCGTCGGCCACGGGCACGACGTGACGGTCGAGGACGTCGTCGAAATCAAGGACGTGGCGGGCACGGTCACCGGGTTCGAGGGCCGCACCAGCCTCGACCGCGGGCATCGCCACCGGGTGGACCTCGACGCCGCCGGCAACGGCTGGACCGACAACGTGCAGGGGCATCGGCATGCCGTGCGTCGTTCGCCGTCGGGTGGATACACGATCGGTCCTCCCGAGGGCATTCTCGAGGCCCGCCGGCCGCTGCGCGGCACGCTGCGGTTTTTGGATCGCGAAGGACGCCCGAGCACGAAGGGCGTCAGCGTCGGGTCGGAGTGGACCTACCGGCAGTACATCGAGGGGGGAAGCCTCGCGGCGGCGATCTGGAAATTCGAGGGCGTTTCGGAACGGGAGTATGCGGACGGGCTGCCGCTCGAGATGATCGTGCGGGTCTTCCGCACCTACAAGGGCGTGATCGAGAGGGGCATCAAGGGCAGCGTGCGCGTGCGGAATCCCACGAGCGGCGTGCAGAGCGACCCGTTTTACTTCACCGCCCGCGAGTTCACGATCGATTCCCTGCTCATCCCGAGAAAGCTGGCATCCACCTCCACCGACGGCGGCACCCGCCAGGTCGACCTCTTTCAGGACATCGTGTCCGACGGCCGCGTCGAGGTGATCCTGCAATGCCTGGAGCCGGCCCAGTATTACGGTGTCGCGCAGGCCGACTTCTACCTCCGGGCGGGGAACGGCTCGTTCGCCTTGAACTACGCCAAGAGCTGCCTCGGCATCCTGTTCTCGATGCTGTTGGTCACGGCCATGGGCGTCATGTTCAGCACGTTCCTCGGCGGTCCGTTGGCGTTGTTCGCCACGCTGGCCGTCGTGCTGATCGGGCAGTTCCGCGACTTCATCGTGCGGCTGTTCGAGAGCCAGGTTACCGGGGATGCCACGATCATTCCGGGCGGCGGGCCGATCGAATCGCTCTACCGCATCGTCACCCAGACGAGCATCACGATTGAGTTGGAGTCTTCGGTCGCCGTACAGTTGATGAAGACGGTCGATACGTTCCTGTTGGCCCCCATGCGGATCCTGGCCGGAATCTTCCCGTCGCTCAGTTCACTGGGCACGAGTGATTTCGTGGCGGGTGGATTCGACATCCCGATGGACCTGGTGGCCGAACACGGCATGGAAACGCTCGGATACCTGCTGGCATTCTTCATCGCCGGCGCCCTTTGTCTCAAAGCCCGCGAGGTGGCATCGTGACCCGGACGTCATCTGCATCGGAATCCCTCGATCGTCCGGCCGGCGGCCGCCGCAAGCCCGCCGCCTCGTGGCTCGGGCTGCGGCCCGCCACGCTTCTCGCGCTCGTGGGCATCGCGGTGCTGCTCGTGCCCCTGTCCGCCCTGAGCCAGCCGGCGGACTCGACGAGCAAGGGCGGCAAGCTGGCCCGGCTCCGCGATCAGTTCGGGCTCTCGCAGGCCAACCTCGGCGAGGTCGATCCCACCAGTGAGGCCATGAGGCTGGCGACGCTGGGGCTCAAGAACGTCGCCGTCACGCTGCTCTGGGATCGGGCGAATCATTACAAAAAGGTGGAGGACTGGACGAACCTATCGGCCGTGCTGGAGCAGATGACCAAGCTGCAGCCCAACTTCTATTCCGTCTGGGACTTCCAGGCCCACAACCTGTCCTACAACATTTCGGTCGAGTTCGACGACTACCACGACCGCTACGCCTGGGTGATGAAGGGCATCGAGTTCCTCAGGCAGGGGATCGCGTACAACCTGCGAGAGCCGCGGCTGCTGGGCCGCATGGGTTGGTTCATCGGAAACAAGGTGGGCAAGGCCGACGAAAAGAAGCAGTATCGCCGTCTCTTCAAGGCCGACGACGACTTCCACGAGCGCGACCGACCCGGCCGCACCCTGCCGGAACGCGACAACTGGCTCGTCGGCCGCGAGAAATACCTGGCGGGGCAGCAGATCGCCGACTCGGGCGCCCCCCTGAAGACCACCGCGCTCATCTATCACAGCGAGCCGATGATGACGGCGATACACTACGCCAGGGCCCTGGAAGAGGACGGCACATTCGGCGCCGCCGCCCGCGACGCCTGGAAACTGGCCGGCGACGAGATGCGCCGGTTCGCGGTTCGGGAGATCCCCACCACGTGGGACGTGCCGATCCGGCTCGGCATGCGGGAGGCCGAGTTGGCCCGTGCCGAACGGGTGGTGGGCGAGTTGGAACAACTCCTGCCGGGCCGCTACAAGGCGCTCGAGGAATCGAAGCGGGCGGCGCTGACACCGAGCCAGAAGGAGGCGCTCGACGTGCCGCCGCTGGAGCGGACCGACGCGCAGCAGGCCGCGGCGGCCGCCGCCACGGAGGCGATGAAGGTCGATTGGACGATGGTGGTCCGCGACGCGCCCGCTGAGTCTCGCGTGCGGGCCAAGGAGCTTCTGCGACAGTACATGGAGGCGAGGGATACGGCGGAAATCATCGATCGCTACCGCGACATCGTGAACTTCAACGTCTGGCGGGCGACCTGTGAGGCGGAGGTGACGGAGCCCGCGCTCAAGGCCCGCGAGG
>JBIIYN010000153.1:0-9216 GCA_044346795.1 Pirellulales bacterium | reverse complement strand
ATCGACACGGTGGCAAGGCCCATGGCCACGACGGCCACGGCGATGATCGCATTTCTTCGGTTCATGGATCGGGTCCTCTTTCTTCAAACTGGGCCCGGCTTGGGCGTTGCCGCCGCCGGGATGGTGGGATCTTTCATTGTGCAATCCATCGCTGCGGCGAGCCGCACCGTGCAGCTCCCCGCAAGTCCTCCGAGGTCTGTCAGTGCAGGGCGACCGCCGAGGCCAGCGCCTCGCCGCCGTTGCGGGTGCACAGGGCGGCCAGCACGGCCGGATCGGTCGCGCCGTCGAGCAACGTCACGCGGCCGTCGCACAAGGCCACGTTCGCCCCGCCCTGATGATGGCTGTGGATGTCGCTGCCGGGCTACGTGATGTAGGCCGTCGACTGGGCGAAATGGTTCACCCACGCCCAGCGGCCGAACGTGAAGCCGATCTCGGCCGCCACGGTCGGGTCGCAACGATCGACCGACTCGGCCACGAGCAGCGTGTGGCCGAGCCCGTCGGTCACTTCGGCGGTGCGCACCGGCCGCGGCCTGTCGGTGCCGACGGCGACCAGCAGCCCGTTGCTGATCCCCACGTGGCCCACGAATGCGCCGTCGGCGACGATCACGTTGCCCGACACGCCGCCGTAGTCGGCCTTGCCGACCGTCCGCTCCCGGCTGCTCGGGCAGACGTATGTGCCGATCCACGCATCGCTGGCTGCGGCGTTGCCCTCGGCGTTCCAGGCCCGCGCGAAGTCGATCCGGTCGGCGATCGCCCGCTCCTCGATGTAGGGCAGGATCAAGGCCGACCAGGCGAACTGCGTGCCCCCGGGCAGATCCGGCCGCGCAACCTGGTCGCTCCCCGGCGGGAGCGTGCGGTGAGCCGACTCGTAGGCGAGGACGCCGGCGGTTGCCGACCGGAGGTTGTTGGCACAGCCGGTGCGGCGGGCCGACTCGCGGGCCGCCTGCACCGCCGGCAGCACGAGGCCGATGAGCAGGCCGATGATCGCCACGACGACCATCACCTCCACGAGGCTGAAGCCGGCGCGGCCGGCGCGTCGACCGCCCGCTCCCGCAGCGGATGGAAGAAGGCGGCGAAGAGAGGTCACGCGGCAGGCCATGGTTGGCTCGGGCAGGCAGATTGTGAAGGGAATCGGGAAGGTCCGCGGCGCAAATTGCGTTGCAAGGCTAACCCGGTGCGGTTCGCGAATGCACGCAACAAGTCGTGAAAATGCGGCGGGATGCGGCCGCGGCCGCAAAACTGGGCTCTCCGCGCGGTTGTGCGGCCGTGGCCACCCCCCCCCTCGAGGAGGTCTCCCAGGCCCGCGACGGTCGGGTACGCGAGCGATGACCACGCCACGCGAGGCTGTCTCGAACCACATAAAAAGCCCGTTTGCACGACGTGTCGCGGATTGTGCGGGCCGGACTCACAGGTTCAAGCGGCGGGGGTTCGTCGATTCACACGCCGCCGCCGACATGCTCGCCGGAACCGGACCATCGTTCACGGCTGCTGCCCGAGGGCCGCATCCAGCCCGACCAGCGGGTACCGGGGAGTCGGTTACACTCGGGATCCCCCAAGGAGGATCCCTGCAATGCTCTCTCGACTCGCCGCGGGTGACGAACCAAAGTCGATTCTTGCCGACGTCGGCTTCACCGCGCTGCGGGTCGCCGTGGGGCTGATGATGGCCGTCGGTCACGGATTGGCAAAGGTGCCGCCGGCGGCGGGGTTCGTGGAGGCTGTCGGGAGCCTCGGCTTTCCGATGCCGACTGCTTTCGCCTGGGCCGCTGGGCTCTCTGAACTGGTGGGTGGACTGCTCATCGCAGCGGGGCTCTTCACGAGGCCGGCGTCGCTGTTTCTCGCCGCCACGATGGGCGTGGCGGCATTCCTGAAGCACGGGGCCGATCCGCTCTTCTCACGGCAGGGGCCGTCGAAGGAACTCGCGCTGCTCTACTTCGCCGCGGCCGTGGCGTTCCTGCTGGCCGGGAGCGGGAGATTTGGGCTCGACTCTCTGGTGAGGGGGCGACGGAAGGACGAAGCCCCTCAGTAATCGACGACCGGCACCTGGCGGCTCGCATCGTGGCCATTCGGCCGCCGCTAGGGCCAGGTCGCTCACATGCCGTAGGGAAAGTCCGCGTGCTCGGTCAGGCCGCTTGAACGAATCGGCGCGAGGGCTTTGGCGTACTCGAGCAGAATCCGATCGGCAAACTCGATCCGCCGGCGGAGCCAGGCATCCCGGTCGCTCGCGGGTGAGTCACCGGCCAACACGTCGCCCACGTCCTGCACCAGGACGTGCTCGGGCACATACACCAGCCGGCTGTTCTTGTAGCCGCTGGTCCGCAGCTCGTTCACCGGATAGCTCCCGCCCCGCGATGCCGACACGGCGACGATCAGGGCCGGCTTGTGCCCCACTTCCTTGGGGCCCGCGAACAGGAGCAGGTTCTTGAGCCCCGGCGGCACCATCCCGGCCCATTCCGGCGAGATGACCACGAACCCGTCGGCCTTCCGCATCCTGTCCCGGTAGGGCTTCCAGAGCGTCGCCAGCTGGCTGTCTCCCTGCCACACGCTCTCGTCCCACAGCGGCAGCGGATTCCCGGCCAGATCGATCGTGTCGACGGTCACCGCGGGGTCGATGCGGGCCAGGTCTTTCGCGATGTACGCTCCCACGCGACCGGACTGGCTGTCTTTCCGGTGGCTGCCGACGATGATGGCGATCTGCATGGTGGCTCCTCGTGGAATCGAAACGGCGGTGGGGATGGTCCGTGGTTTGCACCTCGGCCCACACGGCTCTGGCGGGCAGAGCCTAGCAGATTCGAGCCGGCGGAAGCGGCGGCCCTGACGGCAGGTCCTTCGCCGGGGCTCCCCGGGGTAACCTTCTGGTTCCGGCTGCCATATATCGTGATGACACCGACTCCGCCCGCTCCCGACGACGCCCTGGTCGAGGCCGCCATCCGGCAGGTCCGTGCGGGTGACGTGCAGGCCTTCGCCACGATCGTTCGGCGTTTCGAGCGGCCGCTGCGGGACTGGCTCGCGGCCCATGCCCCGCCCGCGGCCGACGTCGACGAGATCGCCCAGGCGAGTTTCGTGGCCGCCTTTGGCAGGCTCGACGACTACACCGCCGGCACCAGCTTCGCCGCCTGGCTCTTCACGATCGCCCGGTACCAGCTCAAGACGGAAACCACGCGGCTGCGGCGGATCGCCGACTACCACTCCCGCTACGCCCCCGACCTGCTCGCGCGTGAATTGGATCGCCGCAGCGACCAGCCGGCGGATGCCGACGACCGGCTCGCGTTCCTGCGGGAATGCCTCGAGGCGGTCGACGAGCGTCGGCGCCGCTTCCTCACCTGGCGCTACGACGAGAAGATTCCGCTCACCGAGATGGCCGATCGCAGCGGCCGGTCGGTGATGGCCGTCAAGAAACAGCTCTGGCTGCTCAGGCAGCAGCTGCAGCAGTGCGTCGAAGCCAAGGCCGCGGCCGCCGGAGCCTGACGCCCGCCGTCTCCACGAAACGACATCCAGAAGCCACCGCCCCACGAGCCCTCCGATGAACGACGAACCTCGCGACCACCAAGCCTCAACCGCCGACGAGCGGTTCGAGACGCTCTGGACCGACTACCTCGAAGGCCTGCTCGACGCATCGGGCATGACCGAACTCGACGCGCTCCTCGCCGCCGACGCGAACCTCGTGATCCGGGCCGCCGATCTCTACCAGACCCACCGCCGGCTGGGCCTGCTCGCGACGATTCGCGGGGCCACCGAGCCCACCGATGCCTTCGTGGCCGACGTGATGCACCGGCTGCCCGCCGACGGCGAAACGCTCACCCGACGCGTCATGGACAGGCTGGCGTCCGTCTCCCGTCCGGCCGTCGCGGCCAAGCAGGTTCGCCCTGCGTGGCCCTCGTCGTGGAACTGGCCGGCGGCGGTCGTCGCGGGCGGCGGCCTGCTGGCGGCCCTGGCGATCGCACTCTTCACGCCGCCGCCCCGACCGCAGCCCACAGCCGAGCCCGTGCGGTTCGCGAGCCTCGCGCGGGCGAGATTCCTCGACCGCGAGACGCCGGCCCGCCAGGCGGAGGTGGTGCAAAACGACACCTACGTGCTCTCGAGCGGCATCGTGGAACTCGCCTTCCCGCGTGGCGCCACGGCGATCATCGAGGCGCCGGCGGCGTTTCGCGTCTGCGCGAGCGACTGCCTGGCGGTCGATGCCGGCCGCTGCTCCATCCATGCCCCGGAGGCCGCCGAGGGGTTTCGGGTCGAGACGCCGACCACGCAGGTGGTCGACCGCGGCACCCGGTTCGTCGTCAGCGTCGACGAGACGGCCGACACCGAGGTGCAGGTGATCGAGGGCGCCGCCGACCTGTTCGCCAGACGGAGCGAATCCCGGCCCACCATGCCCGTGCGGCTCTCGGCCGGTGAGGCCGCCCGCATCGATCAGGCGCAGGCCGGCCGCATCACGCGCGCGCCTGCCGTCGCCTCCGGCGGCTACCAGCGACGGCTGCCCGACCGGATCGTCTCCTATTCAGCGTCGCTCGCGAATCGTGCCGCGCCGCCCGATCCGAGCGTGGTCGATGCCGATCCCGGCGTCGACACGCTCGAGAGCCTGCTCGTGCAGAGAAACGGACGGCTGATCTCCTACACCGCCGACCAACTGATCGGCGTGGAGGTGGTCCATTTTCGGGCCGGGAAAAACCAGAACAACCTCGTCGCCCCGGGAACGCCGGAATGGACGGCCGGCCACCTCGCCGACTCTGGACGGCGCCGGGCGTTTCTGGAGACCGACCGTCTGCTCACGACCGGGTTCATCAACCCGGGCGGTAGTCGCTCGCCGCCTTCGTCCGCGGCCTCGCCTGCGGCCACGGCCGACGACGAGACAACGCCCGGGATCGCTTTCCGATTCGTGCGGCCGGTCGTCAACGGGCCCGGCCCCGACGTGGTCGTCTTCGATCTGCAGATGCTCACCGATCCGCCGCAGGGCGACGCCTTCCACGTCGGGCCGCTCGAGTCGGCGGCCGGTCTCGGGTGGCACACTGTCGTCTCCTACGACATCGACTCCACGTCACCCGAGTCGCGGCTGCTGGCCCGGTTCCGGCTCTTCAAGTTCGCAAGCCTGCCGCTGTCGCTGACCGACCTGCTGACGGCGCCGACCAACGGCGGGCAGGTGCTGCCGGTCCGCGCGCGGTGCAATGCCGTGGGCGTCGATCTCGCCGACCTGGGCTACGCCGACGGAGCGGCGTGCTCCGGGATTTTCCTGCAGGATGCCGCGGACGACGGCCAGTCCTTCGATCCGACCTTCATCGCCGGCCTGCCGCCGCTCGAAGACGAACCAACCGCGACCGTGGAGGCCGCCCGATGAGCCGCGCGTCATGGCATCGATTCGGCCGCCTCGCGGTGGCGTGGCTCGCTGTTCAGGCTGCCGCCTGCCATGCGGCCGACCCGCCGCAGGCCGCGACCGATGATCTCTTCGAGGTCCATGCGCGTCCGCTCTTCGTCACTCATTGCATCCGCTGCCACGGCGAAGCGAAGCAGGAGGCCGGGCTCAATCTCGCCACCCGCGCCGGCATCCTCGCCGGGGGTGACTCCGGGCCGGCCATCGTGCCGGGCAAGCCCGCCGAGAGCCTCTTGCTCGAGGCCCTGCGGTATGAGTCACTCGAGATGCCCCCCACAGGCCGGCTCGACGACGCCGTGATCGCCGGGATCGAGAAGTGGGTGGCTGCCGGCGCGCCGTGGCCCGAGGCGGCCGTGCTCACGCCGGCCAATCCGATCACGGCCGAGGACCGCAGCTGGTGGAGCTACCAGCCGATCGCCGCCCCGGCCGTGCCCGGCCCGCCGGCCGGCGGGACTGCCGATGCACCGTGGCACTGGTGCCGCAACGAGATCGACCACTTCGTCCTCGAGAAACTCTCCGCGGCGGGGATCACGCCCGCCGCGGAGGCTCCGCCCGCGGTGCTGCTGCGGCGGCTCCACTACGCCCTCACCGGCCTTCCGCCCGGCGAACGGGTGCTGCTCGAGACCGGCGGCGGCGAGGTGCTCCGCGATGCGGCCGCCTCCGCGCGTCTCGTCGACGAACTGCTTGCGAGCCCGGCCTACGGTGAACACCAGGCCCGGTTCTGGCTCGATCTCGTCCGCTATGCCGACACCGACGGCTACCGGGCCGACGGCCCGCGGCCGCAGGCGCGGCTCTATCGCGACTGGGTGGTGCGATCGTTCAACGCCGACAAGCCCTACGACCGGTTCGTGATGGAGCAGCTGGCCGGCGACGAGATCGACCCCGGCAGCCGCGATGCGATCGTGGCCACGATGTTCCTGCGGCACTGGATCTACGAATACAATCAGCGGGACGTGGAGGGGCAGTGGCAGAGGATCCTCGACGACGTCACCGAGACGACGGCCGACGTCTTCCTCGCGCAGAGCCTCAAGTGCGCCCGCTGCCACGACCACAAGTTCGATCCGCTGCTGCAGAAAGACTACTACCGTCTCCAGGCCTTCTTCGCCCCCTTGCAGCCGACGGATGAACAGCCGGTGGCCGACGTCGAAACGCGTGCGGCCCACGACGAACAGCTAAGGGCCTGGGAGGATGCCACGGTCACGATCCGCCGCCGGCTGTACGCGATCGAGCGGCCGGTGCTCCTGGAGCATGCCACGGGCGAGAAGCCAAAGATGTTTCCGCCGGAGATTCAGGCGCTGTTTACGCGATGGCCGGACGACCTCACGCCGCGTGAGCGGCAGATCGTGGCGCTTGCCAGCCGGCAGTTCAAGCTCGCTCCGGAAAAGATCGAGGAGTGGCTCGACGAGAAGGCCGCCGCGGAGCGGAAGGAGCTGCTCGCGCGGCTCGCTGCCTTCGATGCATTGAAGCCCAAGCCGCTGCCGACTCAGGCGTTCGCCATCGGCGACGTCGGCCCCGAGGCCCCGGTCACACACATCCCCGACGACCGCAAGAAGGCGGCGATCGAGCCCGGCTTCCTCACGCTGCTCGATCCCGCCCCCGCCGCGATCGACCCGCCGCCGGCGGCGCTCGCCACGACGGGCCGCCGCACGGCGCTCGCCCGCTGGATCACCGGCCCCGCCAACCCGCTCACGGCGCGGGTGATCGTCAACCGCGTCTGGAAGCAGCACTTCGGCCGGGGGCTCTCGGCCTCCCCGAGCGACTTCGGCCACCTGGGCCAGCCGCCCACGCACCCGGAGCTGCTCGACTGGCTGGCCGCGTGGTTCATCCGCGAGGGGTGGAGCCTCAAGAAACTCCATCGGCTGATCCTCACCTCCGCCACGTTCCGGCAGGCGTCGGATCGACCGCTCGACGAGCGGCTGGCGGCCATCGATGCCGAAAACAAGCTGCTCTGGCGGATGCCATCGCGGCGGCTCTCCGGGGAGGAGATCACCGACACCGTCCTCGTGGCGGCGGGTGCGGTCGGCCCCGGTGCGACCGACAAGCGGGCTCTCTACCTCCCGGTCCGCCGCAACACGCCCAACCCGGTCCTCGCGGCCTTCGACCTGCCGGAGCGGGTGCAGTCGGCAGGCGAGCGGCACAACACCACGACTCCGATGCAGGCGCTCCTGCTGGCCAACGGCCCCTGGGCCCACGCGCAGGCTCGGGCGATCACACGTCAATCCGCGACGGAGACCGACGCCGACCTCGTCGGCCTGCTCCACCGCCGCCTCTTCGGCCGTGAGGCGTCGGCCGCCGAGATCGCGGAAGGCGAAGGCTTCATCGCCGCCTACGAGTCGCTCACGCCGCGAAAGCCCGAGCCCTCCGCCGCCGAGAAGATCGCGCCGCTCGCCACGGCCGCCGCGCCGGCGGGCCGCGGCGTGAGCCTCGCGCCGGAGAGCGGCCTGGCGATCCACCTGCCGGCCACCGACTCCCTGCCCGACGCCGACTTCACGATCCAGGCCGTCGTGCTCCTGCGGTCGCTCTATGACGACGCCAAGGTCCGCACGATCGCCGCGACCTGGTCGGGCGAGCCCACGCAGCCCGGCTGGTCGCTCGGCGTCACCTCGACCAAGAGCCGCTACCAGCCGCGCAACCTCATCCTGCAGCTCGTCGGCAAGACGATCGACGCCGACAACATCCACTACGAGGTGGTGCCGTCGAACCTGCGGCTCGAACTCGATCGCCCCTACTTCGTGGCGGCGAGCGTCGATCTCGACGACCTCTCCGAAAAGGGAATCACGTTTTTCGTGCGCGACCTGAGCCGGCCCGACGCGCCACTCCAGTCGGCGAGCGTGCCCCATGAGGTGAACCGGTTCATCACGGGAGCCGACCCCTTGCGGCTCGGCACGCGCCCCGACAAGCAGTCCTGGCACGGCCTCGTGGGCCGGCTGCGGCTCGACGCCGCCCGGCTGTCGCGGGACGAGATCGAGAGCGGGTCGTCCCGTGCGGCGGTGTTCGACTGGCGGTTCGACGATCCGGCCGCCATCGGCCACGACGCCTCCGGCAGCGGCCGCCATGCGGAGGTCTCGTACCACGATCCGGATTGGCTTTCCCCGCACGATCAGGCCCGCGCCGCCCTCGTCCACGCCCTGCTCAACTCGAGCGAGATGCTCTACCTCGACTGACACGGATTTCCCTTGCAGCTCACCTACGAAACATCCCGTATCAACCAGCGGTCGGGCGGGGTTGCCCATGCCCCGAGAGCCGGCGTATGCAGACAAGCGCAGCAAGGATTGCGGAGCGTAGTCTGCATCCGAGTGAGCGAAGGGCATGGATGCCCGAAGCGAGCGTCCGGATCTTGGGGCGTGGGCAGCCCCGACCTGCGAAACGCACGAGGTTCAAGCATGAGCCGCAAGAGGACCCGATCATGAATCACACGATCATCTCCCGTCGCGAATTGCTCGCCACCGCCGGCGCGGGCTTCGGCGCGGTGGCCCTGGCCGGACTGCTCGGCGGCGAGGCCCGCGCCGCCGGCCCGGTCGCGGCCGCCGGCCGCTCGCCGCTCGCCCCCAGACCGCCGCACGTCGCCGGGCGGGCGAAGAGCGTGATCTTTCTCTTCATGGAGGGGGGCCCGAGCCACCTCGACCTGTTCGACCCCAAGCCGGCGATCCAGACGCTCGCGGGCCAGCCGGTGCCCGCGAGCTTCAAGCGGGTGATCACGTCGATGGGAGAGTTCGATTCCCCCATCCTCGCCTCGAAGCGCACCTGGAAGCAGCATGGCGACGGCGGCCTGTGGATCTCCGACTGGCTGCCCCACATCGCCACGCAGGCCGACGAGTTGGCGGTGATCCGTTCGTGCTGGACCAACGGCATCAACC
>JBIIYN010000438.1:0-2536 GCA_044346795.1 Pirellulales bacterium | reverse complement strand
TGCATGTGATCTCGTGTGTTCGACGGCGAACCCCTCTCGCCTCCTGCGTGCTCGTCGTCCTCGCGTCGCTGTTGTTCGCCGCGAAGGATGTTCGCGCACAGGGCGGGACCGCCACGTGGACGGGCGGCGGCGGGAGCGGCGACTGGTCGACAGCGACCAACTGGAGTACGCAGCCGACCACTCTGGGCACGTGGGGATTGGTGTTCGGAGGGACCACGCAGACGACCGGCACGAACACGATCGGCACGATCACCGTCAATGCGCTGTCGTTCACGAACGACGGGACGACGGACAGGACATCCCTGTTCACGCTCAGCGGCTCCACCCTCGCCCTGACGTCGGCGACGATCACGACGACGGCGACGAGTGGCGGCTCGCTGGGGAACAACGCGGGCGACGTGGTGGGCAACACGCTGACGCTCACGGGCGTGAATACCGCGACGCTCGGATCGGGGCACAACCTCACGATCACGGGTGGTGTTTCCGGAGCGGGTTCGCTCGTGATGCAGGGCGGATCCACGAGCCAGCTGTACCTCTCGGGCAACAACAGTTATGCGGGCGGGACGACCATTTTCGCCGGCTCCATCCAGAATGGCCTGCAAGATGTCGCCGGCGACTTCAGCAGCACCGGGTTCGGATCGGGAGCCGTCACGGTGCATGCGGGAGGCTCGGCGATCGTCCGCAACGGCTCCCAGATCACGAACGACTTCACGATCAGCGGCACGGGGGCCGCCAACGGCGCCAACTACGGGGCGATCCGCGGTTCGTTCGGCACCTCGGGCACGACCGCGACCATCACGGGTACGGTGACGCTGGGCGCCGACGCGACCGTCACCACGGCTGCCAGTGCCGGCGTGTCGAACAGCAAACTCGTGCTGTCGGGGGCGGTGCAACTGGGGTCCAACACGCTCACCTTCAATCCGAAGACCGCCGCCTCCAGTTCGAACGCGCTGCCGATCGAGGTGTCGGGCACGATCTCGGGCGTGGGGGCGGTCGTCGTGGACGGCGTGTCGCCGTCGAGCGTCTTGCTCTCGGCCGCGAACCAGTACTCCGGCGGAACGACGGTCCGGGCCGCAACGCTGCGGGCGGGCAGTGGGACGGCGCTCGGCTCCGGAGCGGTGGCGGTGAATGGCGGGACGCTCGACCTCAACGGCCAGGCGCTCGCGATCGGCACGCTCAGCGGCAGCAGCGGCGGACTGATCACGTCGCTGGTGTCGGGAACGGCGTCGCTGACGACCACCTCGAACATCAACTCCACCTACGCCGGGGCCATCACGGATGGTTCCGGGGGCGTGAGCCTGATCAAGTCGGGCACCGGCGGCCTGTTTCTCACCGGCAGCAACGGCTACACGGGTGGCACCCGCATCAGCGGCGGCATCGTGCAAAACGGCCTCCAGAGTTCGACGACGGATTTCAACAGCAATGCCTTCGGGACCGGGGACGTGGTCATCGATGCGGGCGGATCGGCGGTGATCCGCAACGGCTCCCTGATCACGAACAACTTCACGATCAGCGGCACGGGCGCCGCCAACGGGGCCAGCTACGGGGCGATCCGCGGCTCGTTCGGCACCTCGGGCACGACCGCGACCATCACCGGTGCGGTGACGCTGGCCGCCGACGCCACCATCACCTCCGCCGCGAGCGCCGGCGTGACGGACAGCAAAATGGTGCTGGCCGGGGCCATCGAACTCGGCGGCAACACGCTCACGCTGAATCCCAAGGGGACGGGGGCCAATCCCATCCCCATCGCCGTCGACGGGGTGATCGGCGGCAACGGCTCGGTGGTGATCGACGGCACCAGCGCCGCGTTTCTCAACGCCGAGAACACCTACAGCGGACCCACCACGGTGCAGTCGGGGACGCTCGGCGGCGACGGCTCGGTGCTGGGGCTCGTGACCGTGCAATCGGGGGCGGCGATCAGCCCGGGCAGCGCGGTCGACACCTACGGCTCGTTCGGCGTGGGCTCACTGCAGCTGAATTCCGGTGCCACCGCGGTCCTGTCGATCGGCGGGACGTCCGCGTCGCTGTACGATCAGATCGTCGCCACGAGTCTGGTGACCTACGGCGGCACGCTGAGCATCGATTTCAAGACGAGCGGATTCGCGATCGGCGATTCCTGGCAGCTCTTCAGCAGCGGGAGTTCCACCGGCAACTTCACGTCGGTTGCCGCGTCAGGGGCCTACGGCCCCCTGAGTTTCATCCTCGAGGAAGACACGGGCGTGTGGGCGGCGCAGGGCGGCTCGCTTGGCGAAGGTGAGACCCTGTTGTTCTTCACCAAAGATGCCTTCGGATACACGAGCGGCCAGTTGGTGCTGGTTCCCGAGCCGTCGGCCATCGTGATGGCCGGTCTCGGTCTCGTCTACGTCGGCATGCGCTTCACCCGCCGCCGTCGCCGCGTGGCCCGGAACTCAGCCTGAGACGCAACCAGGCAGCCTCTGCCGTCAGCCGGTGTGTGCCGCTCGGGCCACGTCTTCCGCGAGCCTCGCCACTTCCAGCGCCGAGCGGTCGGGGCCGGCCGAGCCCAGGCAGCGAAAGG
>JBIIYN010000437.1:0-2542 GCA_044346795.1 Pirellulales bacterium | reverse complement strand
CCCAACAACCCCACCGGCGCGGTCTATCCACGCGAGGTGCTCGCGGCGCTGGCGGACATCGCCGAGCGTCGGCACCTCGTCTTCTGTGCCGACGAGATCTACGACGAGATGCTCTATGACGGCGCGGAATTCGTACCGGCTGCCACCCTCGCGAAGAACACGCTCTGCCTCACCTTCGGAGGCTTGAGCAAGATCTACCGCGCCTGCGGGCTCCGCGTCGGCTGGCTCGTCTTCTCCGGCGAGCGGGATCACGCGAGGGACTACATCCAGGCGGTGGAACTGCTCGCTTCGCTCCGCCTCTGCTCGAACGTGCCCGGTCAGTACGCCGTGCAGACGGCGCTTGGCGGGCACCAGTCGATCTTCGAACTCACCCGGCCCGGTGGCAGGCTGCATGCCACCCGCGTCGCCGTGCTCGATGCCGTGAATCGCAGCCGCTGGCTGTCGGTGGTGACGCCGAGAGGGGCGATGTATGCCTTCGTCAGGATCCACGCCGACCGGCTCCCCGGTGGTGGAAAGAAGTTCGACGACCAGGCGTTTGCGCTCGACCTGCTCGAGCGCAAGCACGTGCTCGTGGCCCCGGGTTCGAGCTTCAACGTACCCTACCGCGACCACTTCCGGCTCACGCTCCTGCCCGATGCTGAGCAGATGGCCGAGGTCTTCGGCCGGATCGAGTCGCTGCTGGACGAATACGCCGCGGCGTGACGCAGAGAAAAGGGGACGCAGCTCTTTTCTCTCCGGAAAGAAAAGAGAAGGAAAAGAGCTGCGTCCCCTTTTCATGCCCGGCAGGATTGGTCTAATCGCGGCATGAATGCATCACATGCCCACGCCGCTCAGGCGACCACCACGCCAGCCGTCGACATCGTCCCCGTCCGCCGCGTGCTCGTCAGCGTGTTCGACAAGACCGGGCTCGGCCGGCTCGCCGCCGGACTGAAGGCCGCGGGGGTCCGCGTCGTGAGCACCGGCGGGACGAGCGCCGCCCTTGTGAGCCATGGCCTCGAGGTCGAGGATGTCTCGGCCATCACGTCCTTTCCCGAGATCCTCGACGGCCGGGTGAAGACGCTGCATCCGCGAATCTTCGCTGGCGTGCTCGCACGGCACGACCGCGCCGACGACCGGGCCGTGCTCGCCTCCCACGGCATCGACACCTTCGACGCCGTGATCGTGAACCTCTATGCCTTCGAGTCGGCCGTCGCGCGGCCCGACTGCACGGCGGGGGAAGCGATCGAACTGATCGATGTCGGCGGCCCGAGCCTCGTGCGGGCCGCGGCCAAGAATCATGCATTCACCTCCGTGGTGACCGGCCCCGAGCAATACGACGACTTTCTCGCTGCGCTCGCCCGCGGCGGCACCACGCTCGCCGAGCGCAAGCGGCTCGCGGCCCGCGCGTTCGAACGCACGGCCGCCTACGACACGGCCATCGCGGGCTGGATGGCCCGCCATGCGGACCTGCAAGCGGCCACAGGCCGGCCGGCGACGGCAGCTGGTGGCGAGCAGGATGGTGGTGACGATCCGCCACTCCCCTCACGGCTCACCTTCGAGTTGGAGCGGCGGCTGCCGTTGCGCTACGGTGAGAATCCCCACCAGTCGGCGGCGCTCTTTGCGCCGGTGGGCACGCACCTCGGTCTGGCCGGGCTCAAGCAGCTCTCCGGCAAGGAACTCTCCTACAACAACCTGCTCGACCTCGACGGGGCCACGAGGCTGGCCGGCCTGCTCTCCGATCCGGCGGCCGTTGTCGTGAAGCACACAAACCCATGCGGCGCGGCGGCCGGTTCCAACGTCGCCGACGCGCTCGCCGTCGCGATGGCGGCCGATCCGGTCAGTGCCTTCGGGTCGATCGTGGCGGTCAACCGCACGTTCGACCGCGCGTGCGCCGAACTGCTGCTCGCGCCCGGGCTTTTCGTCGAGGTGATTGCCGCGCCCGCCTTCGCGCCGGAGGCCGTGGAACTGCTCACCACGCGGCCCACCTGGAAGGGGAGCGTGCGGCTGGTCGAGGTGCCGGCGGGCGATCCGTGGGAGGCGACCGCCGGCCTCGAACTGCGGAGCATCGCTGGCGCGGTGCTGGCCCAGCGGCCCGACACCGCCTGCGATGATCCTGCGACCTGGCGGGTGGTGACGAAGGCTGCGCCCTCACCCGCGCTGACGCAGTCGCTCGACTTCGCCTTCACGATCGTGCGTCGGCTCACGAGCAATGCGATCGCGGTCTGCCAGGGGACGAGCCTCGTGGGTGCGGGCCTTGGCCAGACGAGCCGGGTGGATGCCGTGCGGATCGCGCTGGAGAAGGCGGGCGAGCGGGCGCGGGGCAGCGTGCTCTCGTCCGATGCCTTCTTTCCTTTTCCCGATTCGATCGAACTGATCGCCCGCGCGGGCATCGCCGCCGTGATCCAGCCGGGCGGTTCGAAGCGCGACGCCGAGGTGATCGCCGCCGCCGACGCGGCCGGCATCCCGATGGTGTTGACGTCGCGGCGGCACTTCCGGCACTAGCTTCACGAAAAACATGGCCATCCTGGCCATTTTTTCTTGGCGACCTCCGGTCGCTGGTGCG
>JBIIYN010000152.1:0-9270 GCA_044346795.1 Pirellulales bacterium | reverse complement strand
TGATCCTCGCGCATGGGGCCCTCGTGGCGGCGGTGACGCTGGGCGGATACTGGCTCATGTGGCGGGGCTCCGCCGATCCCGCCGTGATCGCGCATGCCCAGGCGATGACCTTCTGCGTGGCGGCCTTCGCCCAGCTCTTTTTCGCGATCGGTTGCCGGAGCGAGCGGTGCACGGCCGTCGAGGTCGGCTTCTTCCGCAATCCGGCGCTGCTCGCCGCCATCGCCATCTCGTCGCTTCTGCAGGTGGTCGTCGTGACGCTGCCGTTCACGCGGCCGGTGTTCGAGGTGAAGACGCACCTCGGCCGCGAGTGGCTGCTCGTGATCGCCCTCGCCCTTGTGCCGCTGGCCGTGATCGAGGGGGCCAAATGGCTGGGCCGCCTTGGCCGCCGTCGGCCGGCAGGTGGTGGGGCGAATCGCTCGTCAATTCCGGCCTCCCTGCCGGACGCCGACCGGCTATCATGAGGGCGACGTTCCCCGGTGACGGCCGGGGAGAAAACCGCCCGGCGGTGATCTCGCAGTGATCGCGACGGCTGGGAATCCTCGTGCGAAAGGAGGTGGTCTAGTGACGCAAACTGACTGTACCGGAGGGCTGCGCCGATAACGGCGAGTCGACGGGCCTGCCGTTGATGCAGCCCACCAAAAGTTCCTACGGCTGCCGCCCCTTCGGGGGCGGCAGCTTTTTTTGTGGCTCGCAGCCCCGCCGAGCCCATGAAAAGCAACCGGGTGGAGTGCCCGGGAGATCCCGAGGCACCCCACCCGGCGTGGAGGAACCTGTTGCGAGCGCGGAATCGAGCCTCGCTCGCGCCGTTGCTTTGATCAACGCACGCCGGCGGCCAGGCCGCGAGCGCCCTTGAGCATGGCGACGAGGACCGCCGCGCGGGGCGACAGGATCGTCAGCCCGTACAGCATCTGGGCCTGCCGCGTCTTCGGCGGGGTGGTGATCAGGGCGGCGACCGGGCTGATGCGCGGCGAGACCACGCCCAGGCCGCTCAGGCGACCGGCCGGGGTCTTCAGGCCGCCCTTCTGGAAGATCAGCACCGCGTTGCTCAGCCGCGGGGCGATGAGTCCCAGCGGGCTGGCCGTGGGCATGCCAGGCAGCGTGGGCATGCCCGGCACGATCGGCTTGTTGAGCCGCGCGAGCAGGCCGCCGCTGGCGGGGCGGGCATTGAGGAATCCGGCGGCCTGAGCGGTGCCGACGAAGGTCGACGCCACGAAGGCCGCGAGAACGAGGACGACGGTAGCTTGCTTGCGAACCATGAGACTCTCCATGACAAGAGTGACAATCGTTTCGGAACAGGGGCGTCGGCTACGGAAGCCGCCATCGCCCCGTCGAACAGCCGCGTCTCGACGAGACACGCTGCGACGCGACCGACACTAATTGCCGTTTTTCAGGAGGCAATGTTCGACCGGCGTTCGCACGGCGGCTTTGTCGGATGGCCGCGTCGCCGGCCGTCACATCCGTCAGCATCGTCACAAGCCGACGCACGGGTGTCGGCAGGCAGGAACGGCGGTCACCAAAAGTGGGTAGTTGGACTGTCCGTACCGTCGTTTCAGGGCCAGAGCAGAAGCTGGTCCTTCGCCCACCCCGGGCGGAGGGGAAGCCGTTCGAGCTCGGTGTAGACCATCGCGGCGGGGTTTACGTCGCTTTCATCCATCGCCCGCAGGTGACGCTCGATCGGCGGATGACGGCCGACGAGGGGAAGGACGACGAGCCAGACGATCGCGACGATGCCCACGCAGGCGGCCAGCCGCAACGGTGGGGCGAGACGAGGGGAAATCGTCATGAGTCGACCACCCTGCGAAAGAGCCAGCCGAAGGCGAGGCTCGCCATCGCCAGCGAGAGCGCGAGATTGAGGCACTGTCCGAGCACGTACAGCACCAGCGGCCGGCCGCTGGCGAGGTAGGGGGCGAGTTCGCGAAAGACGGTCTGGATTCCCATGCAGACGAAGCCGACGCAGAACAGCCAGCCCCGCAGCCGTGAGGTGAACGAGAGCGTGGCGCCGTCGACCCAGAGGGCGGTCTCGGGCGAGCGGCTGGAGAGAAGCGAGCAGATCACCGAGGCCGCCGCGAATCCGAGGATGAACTTCGGGAACCGGCCCCAGGCCTCGGCGACAAGAGAGGTGCGCGGTCCGGAGGCACCGCGCTCGACCCATCCAGCCCAGTACGCGGCGACGGCGAAGGCGATGATGCCGATCATCGAGTTCTGGATCATCTTCACCGTCGCCGCCACCTCGGCCGGCCGCTTGTCGTCGAGTTCCTTGCCGAGCATCTCGCCGGCCGCCACCACGGCCCCGGTGGCGTCGATCGTGCCGCCGAGCCACGCGCCGCCGACGATCGGGTCGATCCCGGCCCAGCGGATGAAGGGAGGCATCGCCACCATCATCACGACGGTGAACAGGAGCGACAGGGCGATCGCCAACGACAGTTCCTCCTTCTTCGCCTTGCAGGCGGCGCCGGTGGCGATCGCCGCCGAGACGCCGCATACGGACATGTCGGCGGAGATCACCATGCAGAGCGATTTCGACGGGATCTTCAACCACCGCACGCCGAACCAATAGGTCGCCACGAGCACGATGGGCGTCACCACCCAGCTCGTCAGCAGACCCGGCAGCCCCAGTTCGAGGAGCCTGCTGAAGAGCACCTCCGCGCCGAAGACCACCAATCCTGCCTTGATGAGGAATTCACCCTGCAGAGCGGGCTCGAGCCAACGCGGCAGGCCGACGGTGTTGCCCACGACGAGGCCGACGGCGAGGGCCCAGAGGGGATACTCGAGGTTGTAGTGGTTGACGAGTTTCTGTGCGGCGAGCAGGTAGGCGAGGCATCCGAGGAGGGCGAGCGTCATCGCCCCGGGGATCACCCGGGCCACGTTCCCGCCGCGGATGGCCGTGCCGCCGGCGATGACGCCCACCACCCAGGCCATGCCGAGGAGGATCGGCACCGTCACGGGTTTCTGCTTCTTGTCCAACAGCGCCTGCCCCGGGGAATCATTCCAGGTCTGTGGCTTGTCGATGGTGGCGGCGAGGGGATGCGGCCAGCCCTTGGGGAAGGTGCTGCGGTTGCCGGCATCCTCGGTCGGCCGGCCGATCCATCCCACCGCCAAAGCCAGGGCCACGAGCAGGCTGCCGACGAGGATCGCGGCGGTGTCCTCGTGGAATCCACGGCGGCGGGAGGCGTGCGCGTCGTGCGTCATCGAGTCGACTCCGGATGGCATGCTGCTGGGGCAACAGGCTAACCATTGTTTCGTCGAAACGCGACATGAAGGTTCCCGGGGGAGTGGGGCGCCACGCGAGGATTGGTTCGAAAGCGTCCGCTCGGATCAGGCGGCCGGCGGGCTTTCCGGTGGCCGCGTGCCGCGGGTGGCTTCGGCCGCCAGTTCGCCCTCGGGCTCGAAGCCGCTCGTGGCATGGCGGACGAGCTCCTCGAGTGGCGCCATGAGTTCGCAGTGGCTGAACACACGGATCAGATACCGGGGGACGGTCGTCCCCATGTTCGGCGTGGCGAACGGCTCCGCCATGATGCTCATGATCGCCTCGTTGCGGCCGTCGCCGTCGACGTCGCCGAGCATGAACGACACGTCGGTGTGGATGGGCCCCCACAACGGTGGCCGCACCTTGCCGCCGTGAATGCTCTTCCGCAGTTTCGGCACGAGGTCGGTGAACCAGTAGGGCCGCTCTTCCTGGCGGCACAGCAGCTGGACCGATCGGACGTGCGGATTCTCGAGAAACGGTTGCAGCGTGGCGTCGAAGACCTCCTGCCGCCGAAACATGCGGCAGCAGGCATTGAACCAGAGGACGTCGCCATACACGGTCGTGGCGAAGGCCGTCAGCTCCTTGCGCATCGCCTTCGGGCCGACGAGATGGACGTCGGCCTGCGTGGCCGCCGTGAGGTGGGAGACGTGCCGGATGATGGTGTCGAGCTTGTCGAACATCCGGTGCTGGCGGGCCTCGCCCCGCAGGTCGCGGAGGAGCAGCAGGGCGGAGAGCAGGAGGATGATGCCCCGCCCGACGGTTTCCGATACGAGCCCCATGAAGCTCAGCAGCATCGCCACGAGCGCCGCGATGATGCCCGCGACCACGTCCCAGTCGATGCGGAGCAGATAGCGCAGCGGCACGGCGGGAATCCTCGGCGCCCGAAGACGCGTTGAAAGCGTCCTGCATGGTGCGGAAGATGCTGGTCGCGGGGGGCGCGAGCCGAGGCAGACGAGGAACGATATGCGCGGGCGACGTTTCGGGCAAACGGGCCGACAAAGTCCGGCCCGGTCTTTGCTGCGGGCGAATAATGCGACGGGCGGCTTCTGGTGGCCATCCTTTTCCCCGTTCCCGGCGTTCTTTCATGCAAGCCCGACGCGCGAGCGAGGGAACCCGTCATCCCATCCCGGGAAATCCGCCCGCATCTCCCCGCTGGGGCTTCGGGCTCGGATGGGAAACGAACCGGCACGGCGCCGGGAGACACGTCGCCGGGATCGTGGTCGAGGCGGCCGCGGCGGATGCCGCCGAGGTCTGCCGGCGGTTCGACACCCGGCCCGAAGGGCTCACCGACGAGGAGGCCGAACGGCGGCTTGCCGCAGAGGGCCCGAACGTGCTCGCCGAGGACCGGCGGATGGGCGTGGCCACGCTCGTCGCCCACGCGGTCTTGAATCCGCTCGTGATCCTGCTCGCGGCGCTCGCGGCCGTGTCGTTCGTCACCGGCGACGTGCGTGCCGGCGGCGTGATGCTGCTGATGATCGCGCTGGGTGCCGGCGTGCGGCTCGTGCAGGAGGCGCGGGCCGACGGCGCCGCCGCGCGGCTCAAGGCGATGATCTCGGTGAGGGCCACCGTCGTGCGGGGCGGCCGTGCCCGGGAGCTGCCCGTCGCGGAGATCGTGCCGGGAGACGTGGTGGCGCTCGCGGCCGGCGACATGATACCGGCCGACGTCCGCCTGCTCGCTGCAAAAGACCTGTTCGTGAACCAGGCCGCGCTCACGGGCGAAAGCGTGCCGGTGGAGAAGTTCGCGGTCGAGGCCAACCCCGCGGCCGCGGCGCCCGGCGAGTTCACGAGCGTGGCGTTTCTGGGCACGAGTGTGGAGAGCGGCTCGGGTACCGCGGTGGTGGTGGCCACCGGACGATTCACGTATCTCGGCGGCGTGGCGGACAGCCTCGTGGAAGAGGAGCCACCGACGGCCTTCGACCGGGGGATCACGCGGTTCACCTGGCTGCTGCTGTCGTTCGTGGCCGTCATGGTGCCGCTCGTCTTCGTCATCAACGGGATCACGAAGGGCAGCTGGCACGACGCCTTCTTCTTCGCCATCGCCGTGGCCGTGGGGCTCACGCCCGAGATGCTGCCGATGGTGGTGGCGGTCTGCCTGTCGAAGGGGGCGATCGGCATGAGCCGAAAAAAGGTGATCGTGAAGCGGCTGAGCGCTATCCAGAACCTCGGGGCGATGGACGTGTTGTGTGCCGACAAGACGGGCACCCTCACGCTGGACCGCGTGATCCTCGAGCGGCACTGCGACGTGGCGCTCGAGGAGAGTGACGAGGTCTTGGCGCTCGCCTACCTCAACAGCCACTTTCAGACGGGACTCAAAAACGTGCTCGATCGGGCGGTGCTGGCCCACACGGAAACCCACGCGGAGGCCCGGATTCCCGACTACCGCAAGGTGGACGAGATCCCCTTCGACAGCCGCCGCCGCATCATGTCGGTGGTCGTCCGCACGCCCGCGGGCCAGGACCTGATCGTGAGCAAGGGGGCGCCGGAGGCGATCTTCCCGCGGTGCGGCGCGTTCACGCTCTCGGGCCGGCTCCACCCGATGGACCACGCCCACATCGACGGCCTCAAGGCCGAGCACGAGCAGCTCTCGGCCGACGGCTTCCGGGTGCTGGCCATCGCCTGCAAGGAGATCGAGCCCCGCGGCGTCGTGGCCGGCGACGACACGCCCTACTCGCAGGCCGACGAGGCCGGGCTGATCCTCCACGGCTACGTCGCCTTCCTCGATCCGCCCAAGGAGACGGCCGCTGCGGCGATCCGGTCGCTCGAGGGCCGCGGCGTGCAGGTGAAGGTGCTCACGGGCGACAACGACCTCGTGGCCCGCAAGATCTGCCGCGAGGTGGGGCTGGCCACCGAGCACGTGCTGCTCGGGGCCGATCTCGAGGGGATGGACGACGCCGCACTGGCCGCGGCCGTCGCGGAGACCACGCTCTTCGCCCGGGTGTCGCCGGCGCACAAGCAGCGGATCATCGCGGCGCTCCAGTCACATGGCCACACCGTCGGCTTCATGGGCGACGGCATCAACGACGCGGCCGCCCTCCGGACGGCCGACGTGGGGATCAGCGTGGACACGGCCGTGGACATCGCGAAGGCGTCGGCCGACATGATTCTCCTGGAAAAGTCGCTGCTCGTGCTCGAGGCGGGGGTGGTGGAGGGCCGCAAGGTGTTCGCCAACATCCTGAAATACGCGCGAATGGGGGCGAGCAGCAACTTCGGGAACATGTTCAGCGTGCTCGGGGCGAGCGTGCTCGTGCCCTTCCTGCCAATGACGCCGATCCAGATCCTCGCCAACAACCTGCTCTACGACATCAGCCAGACCGCCATCCCCACCGACGACGTCGATCCGGAGCAGATCGCGAAGCCCCGGCCGTGGGACATGGGCCGGCTCACCCGCTTCATCCTCTGCCTCGGCCCCTGCTCGTCGCTCTTCGACTACACGACCTATTTTCTGATGCTCTACGCGTTCAACTGCCGCGACACGGCCACGCCGGAGGCCGCGCGGCAGAGCGCCAGCCTCTTCCAGACGGGCTGGTTCGTGGAGAGCCTGCTCACGCAGACGCTGATCATCCACATCATCCGCACCGACCGGATTCCGCTGCTCGAGAGCCGGGCGTCGTGGCCGCTGGTGGCGGTCACGACGCTCGTGATGATGGTCGGCGTGGCGCTGCCGTTCACCGCCGTGGGCCGCTCGCTGGGCTTCACGCCGCTGCCGGGCCTCTACTGGCCGCTCGTGGCGGTGTCGGTGGTGGGCTACGCCCTCCTCACGCAGGCGGTGAAGACGTTGCTTGTGAGGAAAAAATGGATTTGAGCATCGCTCAGCGATCGCCGGCGGCGGCCCGCGTGAATCGTCTTGCTTTCTGCGCAGAGTAGACTACCGATCCTCTGATCAGCTGCCAGCCCGTGTTGACCGAGGCTTTGTTCATCCTGAAGCGGGGTGGGATCGATCCCGATTTGATCCTGTCACTCGTCGAACGTGGCGATCTGATCTGTGATTTCGACGTTCGTGGTGAGATCGTGTCCCTGCGTCGGCTGCTCAGGAAATACCGTGACCTTCCGGCGACGCTCGCGGACGTCTGCCTCGTCCGCATGAGCGAGCTCCATGGCGACTGCGCCGTGTTGACGCTTGACGGCGACTTTCGGGTCTATCGGAAAAATGGACGTCAGGTGATCCCGGTGATCTCCCCGTCCTGAGCAACGCGGTGCCATTCCAAAGCTCCCGGTCGCCCTCCCACTGGAGGGAGTCGGCAACCGAATAGTGCGGCTCGTATCGCGGCGCGGTGGACATGCGGGGAGTGCACAAAGAGGCAGTTCTTTGGGCAAGTGGCGGGAGGCTTGACGGGTCCAAGGAGGGGAGAAGCCGGGAAAAAACAATCATCGGTCGAGGCTATACTGGGGTTTCAAAAATCCGGTTACGGCCGGTCACACCAGACGGTCACACCAGACGGAACCCCGAGGAGCCCATCCGATGCCCGCCCGACCAGACGTCCCGCTCTCCATTGGCACTCCCACGAGCCGCCGCGGATTCCTCGGCACCGCCGGCCGGGCCGCCGCGGCCACGTCGCTCGTCACCCTCGCGGGCTCCGCGCCCGCCGTCCATGCGGCCGGCAGCGACGAGATTCGGATCGCGCTGATCGGCTGTGGCGGGCGGGGGGGCGGCGCGGCGTCCGACGCGCTCTCCGTGCCGGGTGCCAACGTCAAGCTCGTCGCGATGGCCGACCTCTTCCTCGACTCGATCTCCTCCCGCCGCCGCAGCCTGGGCGAGCAGTTCAAGGAGCGGGTGGACGTGCCCGAGGAGCGGTGCTTCGTGGGCATCAACGCCTACAAGGCCGCGATCGACAGCCTCCGGCCGGGCGACGTCGCCATCTGCGCCACGCCGGTCGGGTTCCGCGCGGCCCACTTCGCCTACGCTATCGAGAAGGGCGTGCACGCGTTTCTCGAAAAGCCGATCTCGATCGACGGCATCAGCACGAAGCGGATCATCGAACTGGCCGCCAAGGCCGACGCCAAGAAGCTGAAGGTCGGCGTGGGGCTGATGTGCCGCCACAGCGAGGCCCGCCGCCAGCTCTTCGACCGGCTGCAAAACGGCGAGGCGGGCGACCTGATCGCCTTCCACGGCTACCGCGAGCACGGGCCGGTGCAGCCGATGGACCTCTATCCCGGTCCGCCCGAGGGCATGAGCGAGCTCTTCTGGCAGGCCAAGCGATTTCACAGTTTTCTGTGGGCCAGCGGCGGCGTGTTCAGCGACTTCTACGTGCACCACGTCGACGAGGTCTGCTGGATGAAGAACGCCTGGCCCGTGAAGGTCGAGGCGATCGGCGGCCGGCACTTCCGCGGCAAGCTCGACGACCAGAACTTCGACAGCTACGGCGTGGAATACACCTTCGCCGACGGCACGAAGTTTTTCTATTCCGGCCGCACGATGAAAGACTGCGAGCAGAAGTTCGGCGTCTTCGGCCAGGGCTCGAAGGGGGCGTTCACGATCTCCGGCAGCGGCCATTCCCCCGCCAAGTCGACGATCTACAAGGGCCAGGAGATGTCCAAGGACAACATCCTCTGGACCGCCGAGCAGCCGGAGAAGAGCCCCTATCGACTCGAATGGGAGCACCTCGTGGCGGCGATCAACTCGGGCGAGAGCTACAACGAGGCGGTTCGCGGGGCGGAGGCGAGCCTCGTCACCGCCATGGGTCGGTTCGCCGCGCACACGGGCCGCACGGTCACCTACGAGGAGATGCTCAACAGCCCCGACGACCTCACCGCCGGCGTCGCCGAGCTGACCGACGACTCTCCCGCACCGCTCCAGCGGAACGCCGACGGCCTCTACCCGGTGCCGATGCCGGGCCGCTTCAAGTACGAATTCCGCAGCTGAGCCGCATTCGGCTATCCGTCGATCGCCGGCTGCGGGGCGGCGACAGTCTCGCCGGTGTGCTGGAGCTCGGTGACCTGCTGGCCGAGATACTCGACGAACCGGACGTTCGCTCGTCGATCGCCCGCCGGGCGAACCGCAACGTGGAGGGCGTCGTCGATGTGGT
>JBIIYN010000436.1:0-2559 GCA_044346795.1 Pirellulales bacterium | reverse complement strand
GAATGAGTTCGTGCTCGGTCATGGTGCTGCCGGCTCCCGGGGGGTGCGGAGGAGGGGGATGATCGATAGGAGTGTGGCCGCACCGGTCGTGCCGTGGGCTACATTCAGGCGAGAGCCTACCCGCTCCCGCCGCGGAGGGCACCACCCTCCTGCCGGCGCCGCCAAAACCGCAGATGGGCCCGCAGGTTCGCGAATGAGCGTGATCCGTCCCAAGCTCCCCGAAGATCCGATCGAGTATGAGCCCGCCGCCGCATTGGCTGCCGGTGGCGGGGCGAGGAAGAGCCTCGACGCGATCGCCGGCCCCCTCGAACGGGCGCGGCGGGGGGTGCTCGATTCTGCCACAGTCGTGGGGCCCGACCGGCTCCTCGACGCGTACAAGACCCCTGGTGCGCGGGCCGCCAGCGAACTGTTCGCGGTCCTGCAGACGGCGGTGCGGATCCGCGACGCGGCCGACCGGATGATCGTGCTGGGCGACGGCCGCGGCGCGCTGGGGGCGCGGGCCGTTTTCGACGCGTGTGCCCATCCCTGCCACAACGAGCTTTCCCGCGGCGAACGCGGCGGGAAGCCGCGGCTCTCCTTCGCCTGTTCGTTGCTCGACAGCGACGCCGTGCAGGGGCTCCTCGATCTGGTGGCGCCGGCCGGGCGGCCGCGGAGCGGCGACCTCCTCGACCGCTGGGCGGTCATGATCGCCGACACGGCCGGCGATGGCGCCGGGATGGAGGTGGCAGCGAGGTTTTTTCTCGCATCCCTGGTCGACAGCGTGGGCGGAGATCGGGCGGCATTGGCCGATCGTCTGGTCGTCGTGGCTGCGGCGGATGATCGACTCGCGCGGCTCGCCACGGCCGTGGGCTGCACCCAGGTCTTCACGATCCCGCAGCACGTCGGAGCCGGGGAGGCGGTGTTCACGCCGCTGGGGCTCCTGCCGGCCGCGGTCGCCGGCATCGACGTCGTGCGGCTGCTCGAGGGGGCGGCGGCCCTGAACCGCCGGTTTCGCGAGGCGTCCACGCCGGCCAATCCGGTGCTCGCGTTTGCGGCCGCGCCGTGGCTCATGGCGGAGCAGGGCCATGCGGCACGGAGGCTCGCGAGCCCGCTCAGCCAACTCGACGCCCTCTGCCGCTGGCACGATCGGCTTGCCGACCGCGCGGACGCGTCGCTGATCACGTCGCTGATCGCAAGGGAGCCGCGACGCGACCCGCTGGTGGTGCCACCAGCGCCGGAAGGTGCGGCGACCGCTGACGGGGGCGACAGACTGGCGGGAACGAACTGGCCCGACCTCTCCGCCGTGTCCCCGCCCCCGGCCCAGGTCGAGGGCACGGACAGGATCCTGCTGCCGCGGGTCGATGAACACGCCATCGGCCAGCTGCTCCAGTTGCTCGTGCTGGCCGAGCGGTTGCATCCGGGGCGAACGCTATAGTGCCTCATCCCGCTTCCTCCATCCGGAAAGGCCACCCATGCCCGTCACGCTCACCTGGACCGGCCACGCCACCTGGCTCATCGACACCGGCGCCGGCACGCTGCTCGTCGATCCCTTCTTCGACGAGTGCCCGACGGCCTCGATGAAGGCGGCCGCGGTCTCCTGCGACGCGATCCTCGTCACGCACGGCCACTTCGACCACGTCGCCGACCTGGTCGCGATCGCCCGGCGGACGCGGGCCCGCGTCTATTGCAACTGGGAGATCGGCCAGTGGCTCGGCCGCCAGGGCGTCGACGCGGTGCAGCCGATGAATCTCGGCGGCCGGGTGGCCGTGCCCGGCGGCACCGCGAAGATGGAACTCGCCCACCATTCGTCGAGCCTGCCGGACGGCACGTATGGCGGCAACCCGGCCGGATGGGTGCTCGATGTCGGTGGCGTGCGGGTCTACCTCGCCGGCGACACCGCGGTCTTCTCCGACATGGAGCGGATCGGCCGAGAGCACGACGGCCGGCGGATCGACGTGGCGGTGTTGCCGATCGGCGACCTTTTCACGATGGGCCCCGACGATTCGCTGGAGGCGATCCGGCTGCTCGAGCCGCGGGTCGTCCTGCCGAGCCACTACGGCACGTGGCCCCCGATCGAGCAGGACGCCCATGCCTGGGCCCGGCGCGTGCGTGATGCGAAGCTCGCCGACGCGCGGGTGCTCGAGCCGGGCGGCGCGGTCACGATCGGCCCGGGCTGACACTCCCCGGCCGACGGCTGAGCGTCATTGCGGACGAGCCGCGGGCAGTTCCACCGGCTTCGCAGGCGGAACGCGGACCTCGACCGTGTCGTTCACGACGCGGGCCTCGAAGACATCCACCTTGAGCTGCGGATTGTCGCACCAGGCGCCGTCGCAGAGCCGGAATCGCCAGGCATGCCATGGGCAGGTCACGACCCCGTCGACCAGCGGCCCCGAGCCGAGCGACGCCCCCATGTGCGGGCAGAGGTCGTCGATGGCCGAGTAGTGCGCGCCGTCGAAAAATACCGCCACGAGGCGGCCCGACACCTCGAACACGCGGCCCTGGCCGGCGGGAATCGCGCCGGCTTTCGCCACGGCGGTGAAGGGCACGTCGGAGGCGGATGCGGTATCGGTCATGCGGGCT
>JBIIYN010000435.1:0-2574 GCA_044346795.1 Pirellulales bacterium | reverse complement strand
CCCCGCGCCCCCTTCGTCGACCAGGTGTTCGACGCCGGCGGCTGCATGAACGACGTCCGCGACGTGAAGCTCGGCATCACCTACGTCAGCGAGTTCGCCTACGTGGCCGACGGGGCCCATGGTCTGCGGGTCGTCCAGTTGACCACCCCCGACACGCCTGGCAACGTCGGCTTCAGTCCGCGGCCGCAGCCGCAGCTGGTGGCGACCTATCCGGTCACGAAGGGGGGAGTCGCCCTCTCCGTTTCCGAGGGCGTCGATCGTGACCGCGCGGTCGACGAGACGGGCAACCAGATCTCGGTGTTCGGTCGGGTCGGCGCGCGGCCGTTCAACCGCGAGGAGCTGGAGCGGATGTATCTCTACGGCGGGAAGGTCTGGAAGGTGAGCGACGACCCGTTCGACGCGGAACTCTACCGGGTCATCGGGCCGCACCGCCCCGACGGCCAGGTTCCGCGGGCCATCCCGCTCCCGCTCCCCGCACCGGCACCGACGACGGCCCGCTGAAGCGGGTCTTGCAGTGGGGCCCGTCGCGATTTGCAACCGGCCGACGCAGCGGGTGCGAAATGGCGGGCGATTCGTAGCCCCGTCCCGTCGCTCACGCTCCGGGCTTTTATTCGAGCGGGGCACGAACGGCGGTGGTTGTGCGCTCCCCGTAAAAGCCCCGGCCGGCAACCCGGGGACAGGCGCACCCCCCCAACGCCAGGCCTGGAGGGCCGGGTTCGTACCAGCCGACGGAGGTCGGCCAAGCCGGGGCGGGCAGGATGCCCGAGCCCGGCGTGAAGCCAGACGAGCGAAGCTGGTCGGGGGTCGCGCGCAGCCGCCGGTGAACTCTGCGACTCACGAGCGATCATCCATCACGCAAGAGCCACCCGTAGCAGAGTCCGCCGGCGGCGAGCACGTGCCCCCCGGCCGGCGCAGCGTCGTTTATTCACCGCGGCTCGCGCCGGCCTGCCGGAAGGCCGCGTGGATGCGGTCGATGTCGGCATCTCTGGCCGCCGAGAGCGACGCCTGCCAGAAGGGCTTTTGAGTGGACGGCGGCTCCGGGTAGGCCGGCGACGGGAAGGCGAGCGCGAGCACTTTTTCGAGGCTGCCGATCGCCGCATCACGTGCCGGCGGGTGCACCCCTCCATCCTCACGCAGGGCGGTCTGCAACACCCAGCCCAGCAGCCGCGCCGACTCGAGGTCGCCCGCGCGCTCCCCCGCCGCGGCGAGCTTCGCCATCCGCTCCCGGCTCCGCGCCGCCGCCGCGTCCCGCGACACCGCCGCCAGCGCCGCGATCGCCTGGTCGATCCTCGCCACCTGCTCCCGCGAGGCCGCGGTGGCCCGCAAGGCCCCCGGCTCCGCGAATGGTCGCCCGTTCAGCGCCGTCACCCAGGGAGCGACCAATTCGTCCACGTCGGTGGGCAGGCCCGCCTCGGCGAAGGCGACGCCCGCGAGGCCGCGGGGCCACCGCACGAGCGATGGCCTGCCCGGCACGAGGCCCCCGTAGCCGGCCTGCTGGCGGCCGCTCGGAATCTTCAGCTCGTGATGGCAGGCCTGGCAGTCGTAGAGCGCGAGCTCCGGCCACGGCCGCTCCCCGCCGACGTCGCGAAACGCCGTCGCGTAATCTTCGACCAGCGTGATCGATTCCCGCAGGGCGACCAGTCCGCCGATCAGGGATCGCTGTGATTCACTGGCCGTCTCCGTCCGATACCCGGCCGCCGCGGCCTGCTCCCGGATCGGGAGCGACTTGTCCCAGACCCGTTTCCAGTGCGGCCCCATCCCCTTGCCGAACGACTCCATCTCGAACGCCGGCAGCGGCGGATGTCCGGCGGCATACATCGCGTGCGTGATCACCTTCCCGGACTCCACGTCGCCGAGATGGCACGACAGGCAGTTCTCCGCCTTGCTGACGGGATTGCGGAGGTCGTGCATGCCGAGCGCCTCCTTCTCGGCCGAGCTGAGAAACCGCCACCGGGTCTCCATGTGCGGCTCGAAGTACCCCGATCCGGCCCCGTGGCAGGTCTCGCAGCTGATGCCGGCATGGACGACCGAATTTTCCTCCTCGATGGCGGGCTCGCCGGCCGGATGCGTGTGGCAGGCGACGCACGCGGCCGTGGCGGCCGCCTTGATGCCGAGCACCTCCTCCATGCCGCGGGTCCGCGGATTCTCCGGCGCGAGAGCGAGGTGCGCGCGACTGTGCGCGTCGTGCCGCCACACCGCGGTCGTGGAACTGTCGATCCACGCGTTCTGCTCGCTTCGGTGGCACCGCACGCAGAGTTCCGCTCCCTTCGCGGTGAAGGCCGGCCGTGAGCCACCGGCCGGCGGCGCGGGCAGCACCTGGACGTCGGCGGCTGGCGCCGCACGACCCACGATGCAGCCCATGACACTCCCGAGCAGGACCGCGACCGCGCCGAGGGATTCGTGACGGCGGGGCATCATGCATCACATTCCTGGGGATCGGTCGTGAGAACGGCGAACGGCCGCTCGCCCCCTCATGGTACTTCCCGCCGGAGCCGATGAAAGCTCCCCGAATCGGCCGGCCCAGGACTGTCGACCCCTGGCGGAGACCGCAGTCTGTCGCGCAGCGCGTCGAGG
>JBIIYN010000434.1:0-2578 GCA_044346795.1 Pirellulales bacterium | reverse complement strand
GAGTTTCCGCTTGAGTGCCCAGCGTGCGGCGGCGACATCCGGCTGATCGCGTTCATCACAGAGCCGGGGACGATCCGGAAGATTCTCACACACTTCAACGAACCACTCGAACCGCCGCCGGTGTCGCCCGCTCGTGGCCCGCCCACCGACTGGGACGAGTTCGTGCAGGCCCATGACGACCGGGCATTCTTCCAAGCCTCGCCCGACGAGCTGCCCGTGATCGACATTCACAGCCTCTGAGCGGTGCCGGGTGCGACCCACGCATGTCGGGAAACTGCGAACTGGGACGGGGTCTGCGCAGCCGCGAGAAAAACGCCACCGAAGCGGGCGCGGGGCGTTTCGAGAAACCCGCTCCGGACGCCAAGGCCGCTCCTCCCGAGGCTCACGAGTCGCTCATCAGCCCGAAGACCGTTGAAGAAGTGCCATTGACCGGGCTATCCTTCGAGGACGAGCCATGACCACCCGCCGCGCCTTCCTCTCCGCCTCGTCCCTCGCGCTGGCCGCCGCCTCCCGCGCCGGCCAGGCCGCCGACGCGGCCGCCGTCCCCGTGCGGCGGATCACGAGCGGGCCTAAGTTCCACTGGTTCGGCTATTACGACAAGCTCCAGTTCTCCCCCGACGACCGCCTCGTGCTGGCCAACGAGGTCGACTTCGAGCACCGGTCGCCCGGCCCCGACGACGCGATCCGCGTGGGGATGGTGGACACGGCCGACGGCGACCGCTGGATCGATCTCGGCGGCACGCGGGCCTGGAACTGGCAGCAGGGCTGCATGCTCCAGTGGCTGCCGGGCTCGGAGAGCACGGTGCTCTGGAACGACCGCGAGCCCGATGGCGGCCGGGACCGCTTCGTCTGCCACCTGCTCGACGTGCGCTCGGGGAAGCGGCGCACGATCCCGCACCCGGTCTACGCCGTGAGCCCCGACGGCCGCTGGGGCATCTCACCCGACTTCCGCCGACTGAACGACACGCGGCCAGGCTACGGCTACGCCGGCATCCCCGATCCCGCCCGCGACGTGGCCGCCCCCGACGACGCCGGCATCTGGCGGATCGACCTCGAGTCGGGGGAGAGCCGGCTCATCATCAGCTTCGCGCAGGTCGCCGCGATCCCCCACGAGCCGGGCCTCAGCCGGAACGCCAAGCACTGGTTCAACCACCTGCTCGTGAGCCCCGACGGCAGCCGCTTCATCTTCCTCCACCGCTGGCGGGGCGACGCCGAGGGCAAGGGTTTTTCGACGCGGCTCTTCACCGCGAGCGCCGCCGGCGACGATCTTTACGTGCTCGATCCGCACGGCAAGACCTCCCACTTCATCTGGCGGGATCCCGCGCACGTCTGCGCCTGGGCCTGGCACCCGAGCCACGGCGAGAAGTTCTATCTCTACCGCGACAAGACGCGGGCCGTGGCCGTCGTCGGCCCGGAGAAGATGCCGGTCAACGGCCACAACACGTATCTGGCAGGCACGGACGGCGCCTGGATCCTGAACGACTGCTATCCCGACAAGGAGCGGATGCAGGTCCCCTACCTCTACCACGTGCCCACCGACCGCCGGATGGATCTGGGCCGCTTCCCGAGCCCGCCGGTCTACACTGGCGAATGGCGGTGCGACACGCATCCCCGCTCGAGCCGCTCGGGCCGGCTCGTCTGCATCGATTCGCCGCACGAACAGGGGCGGCAGCTCCACCTGCTCGACGTCGCCATCTTGGTCGATTCCGCCCGGTCCGGGACGTGAGCTATCATCGGGAAAACGGTCCCGATGGTGGCCCGATCCCCGGAGCGCTACCATGTCGTCGCCCGACCGCGTCGCCCCCTCGGCTCCCATCTACCGTGGCCCGCTCGCCCACGTGTAGACGGTCGAGCGGCTGCCCGTCACCGTCTACGACCAGCCCGCCGACGCGAGCCGGGCAAGCTCAGGCTCGCTCACCTGCTCGACGCTTCTGCGGCTGCCGACATGCGCGTCTGGCAGAACAGCGGGTTTTCCGTCGATGCGAGCGTCTGCATCGCGCTCTTTCGTCTCCAACTGCGTGTCTCTTGTCAGCCAACGGCGTCGTCGAGCTCTCGCCGTTTGAGTTTCTCGACCGGCTGGCGGATCTCGCACCGCCGCCGCGGAAGCACCGGCACCGCCTGCCGCCTTGAAACAAGCCAGGGGTGTTTGCACCGAATCACCGGCCGCGGAAAGCCGTCACGTCGCTCGCGATCGGGAGGGGACTGGCTCGTGTTCCGCAGGAACAGGTGCCGGTCCCCGTTTGCAGGACAAGAGGGACAGGCACCGACTGCTACAAGAGGGACAGGCACCGACTGCGCAAGAGGGACAGGCACCGACAGGACAAGAGGGACAGGCACCGACAGGACAAGAGGGACAGGCACCGACAGGACAAGAGGGACAGGCACCGACTGCTACGCAGCCGGAGCCAGTCCCTCCCACGACACCTCGCGACGCCAGAGGACAAACTCAAGGCCCGGGTGGGGGAGGAGTTTCCTTTTGCGTGCCCGGGGTGTGGTGGCGACATCCGACCTTGAGGAGACGGCCGGCAGGAGCCGGCTCACTTCGAACCGGAGGTTCGCAAGCGGGCGAAGGCCAGGA
>JBIIYN010000151.1:0-9332 GCA_044346795.1 Pirellulales bacterium | reverse complement strand
CGCAGCGAAACGACGCCGGAGCCTATCCCGCGCCCGAGCCGGGCCGCTGGAAGGAAGTCTGATCGCCGGGGCGATCCGGTCCACATTTCGCGTTCCAATCCACGTTTCCAGAAAGAGTGATCCCCTCATGAACCGTCACCGATTTCCATGTGCGCGTCTGCCAACGCTGGCGGCGATCCTGCCGGTGGTCCTGGTTGTCGCCGCCGGCTGGAGCAGCGTCGCGGCCGCCGACGCGCCGCCGAAGATCTACCTGATCGGCAACTCGCTCACCTGGGACACGGTGCCTGAGTCGCTCGCGGGCCCGGACCTGCCGGCGGCCAACGTCGCCTGGCACGTGGACTGCGGCGTGAGCCTGCCGCACATCAAGGCGCACCCCGAGAAGCCGTGCGTCGAGTCTTCCACCAAGTGGCCCGAGGCGCTCGCCGGCCGGCAGTTCGACCTCGTCTCGGTGCAGGTGCACTATGGCTCGAAGCTGACGGAAGACGCCGACACGATCGGCTTCTTCATGGAGAGGCAGCCCGGGGCGACGTTCGTCGTGCACTCGGGATGGGCGTCGAAGGAGGCGCGGGCCCGCGAACTGGAACTCGCGCAGGAGCCGGCCGAGATGGTGCATGCGACCGGCTACATGCGGGCGCTTCTGGCCGAACTCCGTCGCCGGCACCCGGGCCGCGAGCTGAGGCAGACCTTCGCGCAAAACCTCCTGGCCGCGGTTGCGGAGGACGTGGCCGCGGGGCGGGCCGCGGTCGGCGGCGTGGAGGATCTCTACCGCGACTACATCCACCTCACGCTCGACCATGGCCGGTATCTCATGCACAACGCGATGCGGCGGGCCCTGGGCCTGCCCCGATCGGCGGCGGGCTTCAAGGACCTCGATCCAACCATCAAGGAGTATCTCGACGGCGTGCTGGGCTGGCTCGACACGACTCCGGCGGATCGGCAGGCGGTCGCGGCGGTGCTCGCGGTGGACGCGACCGACCGTGCCGCCGCGGCGGCGAAGATCACCGACGTCCGACTCCGGGAACGCGTCGAGGCTCTGCTGCCCGTGATCGCCGCGGCGGCGGCCGATCTTCCCCGCTGGAAGCGGCTCCAGGCGGCGGTGGACGCCGTGGGCGGCAAGGTGACTTACGGCTCGGCCGCGCCGCAGTGGCTCCTGCTCGCCACCGGCGACACGGGGCTCGAAATCTTCGACGTGCCGGTCGGCGTCGATCTCTACGACGGCGGCAATCCGCTCAAGGGCCGGGGCAGCCGCAACGACAAGATCGACGACGAGTGGCTCGCGGAACTCGACGGGATGCACACGCTCCGCCGGCTGAGGCTGGGGAACACGGGCGTCAAGGGGCCGGGCCTGCGGCATGTCGGCACGCTCGCCAACCTTCGCGACTTGAGCCTCTCGCTCACGCAGGTCTCCGACGATGGCTTGCCGCATCTGGCCGGGCTCGTGCAACTGCGTGAACTCGACCTGTCGTCATCGCAGGTCACGGGCATCGGCTTCGCGCATCTCGGCAGGCTCGCGAACCTCGCCCGCGTGAACCTCCACAACACGCCGGTCAACGACGCCGGGCTCGCGGAGATCGCCAAGGTGCCGGTGTCGGAACGGCTCTGGCTCATGCATACCCGGTTCACCGATGCCGGCGCCCAGGCCCTCGCCGCACAGAAGACCCTGCGGCAGTGCGGCATCGGCAGCCTCGATGCCGGCAGCTCGGGCAAGGCGGTCGCGGCGCTCGCCGGCCTGCCGCTCGAGCAACTCTGGCTCGGCGACCGGCAGGCGACGACGGAGGGCGTCGCCGCGGTGGCCTCAATCGCCACGCTCACGCGGCTCGAAGGAGGCCGCCCCGACGACGAAACGCTCCGTCGTCTGGCCGCGCTGCCGAAGCTCACGGAACTCGTGGTGTCGGGGGCGGCGGCCACGGATGCCGGCGTTGCGGCGCTTGCCGACTCGAAGTCGCTCAAGCAGTTGCGGCTCTCGGGAGGGAAGAACATCACGGCCGAGGGGCTCGACACGCTGCGGCGACAGGCCCCGGAGTTGAAGGTTACGGGACCATAGAGCGGCACGTGTGACGCGAACATTCTGGAAGTGTCTCGCCCGATCCGCTACCCTGCCCGCCATGAACACGCGCACCTTCGGACGGACGAACTGGCAGGTCTCCGAGATCGGTTTCGGGGCCTGGGGCATCGGCGGCGCTGCCTGGGGCGGCGCCGACGAGGATGCGTCGATGCGGACGCTGCATGCGGCGCTCGACGCCGGCATCAACTTTTTCGACACGGCCGACGTCTACGGCGACGGCCTCTCCGAGCGGCTCATCGCCCGCCTGCGGCGGGAGCGGACCGAGCCGTTCTATGTGGCGACGAAGGCGGGCCGCCGGCTGCCGGCGCAGACGGTGGCCGGCTATTCCCGCGAGAACCTCACCGCCTTCGTCGACCGCAGCCTGCGGAATCTCGCCGTCGAGCGGCTCGACCTGCTGCAGCTCCACTGCCCGCCCACCGACGTGTACTACCGACCGGAGGTCTTCGAATCGCTCGACGCGCTCGTGGCTGCGGGCAAGGTCCGGTTCTACGGCGTGAGCGTGGAAAAGGTCGAGGAGGCGATCAAGGCGATCGAGTACCCGCACGTGCAGAGCGTGCAGATCATCTTCAACGCCTTCCGGCTCCGGCCGTCGGAGCTGTTTTTCGAACTGGCGCAGCGGCGCAGCGTGGCCGTGATCGCGCGGGTGCCGCTGGCCAGCGGACTCCTGTCGGGCCGGTTCACCCGGCTGACGGAGTTTCCGGCCGACGATCACCGGTCGTTCAACCGGGCCGGGGCGATGTTCGATCGCGGCGAGACCTTTTCCGGCGTCGACTACGAGACGGGCCTGGAGGCCGTCGAACGGCTGAAGGCCCTCGTGCCGCCGGGCACCACGCTGGCGCAGTTCGCGCTGCAGTGGATCCTGTCGTTCGCGGCCGTATCGTGCGTGATCCCCGGCGGCCGCCGGCCGGAGCAGGTCCGCGACAACGCCCGGGCCGCCGCGTTGCCTCCGCTCGATGCCCGCACGCTGGCGGCTGTGCAGGAGATTTACGACTCCGCGATCCGTCCGCTCGTGCATCACTGCTGGTAGCGATGAAGACCGCCGGAATCCTCATTGTCGGCGCAGAAACCGGCTTTGCGGTCACATGGACCGGCCGCGCGTCACGGGCGGCCGTCAGCGGCGAAACACGTCGACCGAGGGCCAGCGGTCGTCGAGGCCGCGGACCCGCTCCTCGGACGGCGGGGTAATGTTCGGCCAGCTTTGTGGACGGACGCGAACCACCCGCCCGGGCCGGAAGCCCTCGAGGATCAGCGGCACCTCGAAGCGGATCCGCACGCCGCTGGCTCCGGAGAGGGGCGGCGAATCGCCCGCGTCCACCCCGACGATGCGTCCGTCCATGCCGTCGTGGTCCTGCCACCAGGTGCGGAGGGTGTCCTCGGCCGACGCCATCTTGCCGCCGATGCCCGGCTTGAATTCCGCGTAGAGCGACGGATCCATGCCGCCGAAGAGCGTCGCCGAGATCGTGGCCCGGCCGAACCTGCCATGTTCCACGGCATCGACCCGCGCGGGCATCCAGCGGGTGTGGATGTGGCGGATGTGCCGCTGCCGCTGCCGCTCGCGGGCGACCTCCACCGCCTTGTCGTCGAGCCAGATGTCGGCCACGTGGAACTGCTGGTAGAGATACCGTGGATGCCAACCAAGGCACAGTTGCACCGGCTGCCCTGCGAGGTCCTTCGATCCTTCGGCCGGCCAGCCGCCCTCCGCCACGAGATCATCCAGGCCGAGTTGCTCGCGGCCACGCCAGACCCGGGTGGACCGGTCGATCGTGAAGGTCTGCCGGCCGCCCGGGCCCTCGGGGCCCGGCTGGCGGTCGAGGCTGGCCGTGATCTGGCCGGCGCCGTCCTTGATCTCCACCGACTCGAGCTTCCATGCCCGGCCCTCCCGCAGGCACTGGCTCGGACCGTCCTCCAGCAGCAAGGCATGATTCTCCGGCGGCGCGGTGACGTCGCCCGCCTTGACGACGGGCACGGCCGACGTGTTCGGATCCGGCGGCAGGAAAAACCGGCCGTAGAGCACCGTGCCGATGGGGATGTCGCGGAGTTCGGCCGGCGCACCGCGGTAGAAGATCATGCCGTAGGGCAGCATCGCGAAGTGGTGCGGCCGACCTTCCGCGAAATGACCGTCGATCTGGAGCCGCAGGCTGCCGCGGCGGTTCACGTGGTCCACGAAGACCAACTCGCCACGCAGCGGCTTCGCCTCCTGGAGGGGCGGAAACTCGCCGGGCTTCGGCCGGAACGGCTCGGCGGCGAACACGCTCCCGCACGCGGCCGCCAGGCCGAGCCCCAGGGCGACGAGCGCGGTCCGCCGGTGCCGGCCTGCCGGGATGCCGCTCATGCCAGCTCCAGTTCGCCGTTGCTGTCGGCGAACGTCTCGGCCTCGACGCCCATCTTCAGGGCCATGAGCAGCAGGAGGTTGCTCATGTGGGCGGTCGCGTTGGCCGGTCGGCTGCAGAGCCGATAGTGCTGGCCGGGCTCCTCGAGGCGGTAGCCCTCGAAGTGGCCCTGGTTCAAGTCGACGTGCTTGCCGTGCCGCAGGCCGCAGGCGGAGCCGCCGGCGAGCACGAGCGGCAGGTTGGCGTTGCCGTGGCTGTGCCCGTAGGCCATGCCGCTGCCGAAGAGCGCCATCGTCGAGTCGAGCAGCGGTCGCCCGTCGGCATCGGGCGTCTCGGCGAGCCGCGTGAGGAAGTAGGCGAACTGCTCCACGCTGAAGGTGTCGCTCTGGGTGAGCTTGGCCAAGTGGCCGGGATCGCCGTTGTGGTGGCTCAGCTCGTGCCGCGACTGGGAGATGCCCAGTTCGGGGATCGGGAGGCCCTGTCCCTCCTGGCCGGTGCTGAACGTGGCCACACGGGTGGCGTCGGTCTGGAAGGCCAGGACGATCAGGTCGTAGACGGTGCGGAAGTATTCGCCGGCCTTCGTCTGGGGAACGTCGCGGTTCGCGCGGCCGCGATCGTCCGCTTTGATGGCGGGCCGCGGCACGTCGAGCCAGGCGTCGGCCCGCTCCGCGCGGACCTCCGCCTCGCGGACGGCGACGAGGTACTGCTCGAGCCGACCCTTGTCCCCGGCGCCCATGCGACGCTCCAGCGACCGGACCTCCTCGAGGTTCGCGTCGAGCACGCTCCGCTTCCGCCGCAGCGACCGCCGCTGGGCGGCGGTGCCGTTCTTCGGCTCCTCGAACAGGTATGCGAAGATCTCGCTGCAGCGGGTGAGCGCCGGCAGTCGGATGCCGTCGCCTGTCCAGGCGAGCGACTCGCCGCTGTTGGAAATCTCGAGCGAATGGAAGCGGGTGTGGGGCGACGTCACCTCGGCCATCCGCTGGTCGACCGAGATCGTGTTGCGGTCCGTCGGGCCGAGCTTGCCGCCGGTGAGCCAGATCTTCTGGCAGTTGTGATGGTGCCCGAGGCCACCGGGATGGTGGAGCCCGCTGATGGGCGTGATCACGTCCCGGTGCTTTTCCAGAGGCCGGAGCGAACGCGAGAAGGCGTACCCGGCGCCGGGGCTCGTGATCTGGTAGTCGAGCGTGTTGACGCCGTTGGGGATGTAGACGAACACGCTCCGACGCGGGGTCGGGGTCGTCTCCGCCGCGCGGCCGACCCGCATGCAGTCGAGCAGCGGCAGCGCGATGCAGCTGCCCATTCCCCGCAGGACGTGCCTGCGATCGACGAGCCACGGTTGAGTCATGGGGTCCTCCTGGTGGGGTCCGGAAGCGATCCGGGCGTCATCGTTTCTGCATGAGATCGGACGTGGCGACGGCACGGACCACGTCCTTCAGGCGGGAGCCGTTCTTGCGGGCCTCGGTCACGATCGCGTCGACGCCCTCGCGGTCGTCGATCGTGAGCACCCGCCGCAGGCCGTAGGTGCAGAGGTGTTCCACGAGGGCCCGCAGGAATCGGTCTCGGTCTTCGAGCACGAGCCGCTTGAATCCTTCGGCGTCGGCGAACGAGCGACCGTCCGGCAGGCTGCCGCGGGCATCGACGGGCGGATTCGCCCCGGTGCCGCTCTCCACCCGCTCGTGGGTCCGCCACCGGCCGATGGCGTCGAACTGCTCGAAGGCCAGGCCCAGGGGGTCGATGGTGCGGTGGCAGGCGGCGCAACTGGCGTTCTTCGCGTGGTCCTCGATCTTCTGGCGGATCGTCGATTTGGGGCGGTCCGGAGGATTCGGCTCGATCGGATCGACGTTCGCGGGAGGGGATGGCGGCGTGCGGCCGAAGAACGCCTCGCTCACCCAGACCCCCCGGTGCACGGGCCGCTGCCGCGTGCCGTCGGAGGTGAGCCCGAGGATCGCGGCCATGGTGAGCAGGCCCCCACGGTGATCCTCGGGACGCAGCGACACCCGCTGGAACTCCGTCTTTTCCGGCTCGGGGAGGCCGTAGAACTCGCAGAGCCGCCCGTTGGCGATCGTCCAGTCGGAGACCACGAGCGCGTCGATCGGCAGGTTTTCGGCGAAGACCTCGCGGAAGTAGCGGACGACCTCCTCGTGCAGGCTCGCCTCCAGCCAGGCGTCGTACTGCGGATAGAGCTTGCCGTCCGGCGGGAACATGCCGAGCCGATGGAGCTGCAGCCACTGCCGCGGGAAGTCCGTCAGAAACCGCTCGACCTTGGGGTCGGCGAGCATTCGATCGACCTGCTCGCCGAGACCGGCGCCGGTGAGCCGGCCCTCCCGGGCGGCGGCCGTGAGCAGGTCGTCGGGCATGGAACTGTGAAGGAAATACGAGAGCCGCGACGCCAGTTCCGACGGCGTTAGGCGGTCGCGTGGCGACGGGTCGCCCTCGACCAGGTAGGTGAAGTTTCGCGACGTCAGCACGCCGAGCAGGGCTACCCGGTAGCCGCTGGCCATCGACTCGCCGGCCGTCCGCTCGGCCTCGTACGCCGCGAGGTAGGGGGCGAGTTCGGCGGTATCCACCGGCCGCCGCCAGGCCCGCTCGGCGAACCGGCGGAGGTGGTCGGCGACCACCTCCTTGGTCGCGTCCGCGGGGGGCATCACGCCCTCCCGCAGGCTGCGATCGGCGGCCGTCTCGAGCGGCCCCTCCCACTCGATCCAGTCCAGCAGCACGAGCGAGAAGATGCCGTTGCCCTGTTCGTCGAACAGCTTCGGCCCGGTCGGGTTGAGAAGCTGCGTCTCGCTGGTGTGGGTGAAGACGTAGTCGGGGCTGCCGAGAACGTTGCGATGGTGGCCCCCCTTGTCCCCCGAGATGACGTCGGTGACGACGACGTTGAAGTCGAGCGAGGCCGGCATCTCGAGGAAGACCTCGAACTCGATGATCTGGGGCGCGTCCTCGCCGGCGAGCACGTCGAGTTCGATGAGTCCCTCGTTGACCCCGTCATCGATGCCCTTGCCGATCCGCAGGTGGGGTGTCTGGCCGCCCGGTGGCCGGATGCCACTGACCTGCATGCGGGCCCGGTAGAGGCCGCTGTGCTCGCGGCCGACGTTGCCGAACCAGTGGGGCCGGAAGGCTTCCTGGGTCCGGCCCGGGAAGATGACCGCTCGCAGCGGCCGCTTGATCCCGAACCGCTCGAGGATCGCCTGCTGCCGGGCGCCTCCGCCGTAGCGGATGTCCGCGGCCGTCTTGCGGACGGTCCGTGCCGGGATCTCCTTTTCCGGGAACGCCCTGTCGAGGACGATCTCCGCCGCCCGGTGGTAGCGTTCCACGTGGGACGGCGAGAGCGACAGCTGCGAACCGAGCCGCTCGTAACCCTGCCACAGCGGGTCGGCGTTGAGCTGGCCCGGCTGGGACGGGTCGTACCGCACGCCCAGAAGGTCGTGGACGGTGTTTTGGTATTCCTTGCGGCTGAGCCTGTAGAGGGCGACCGGCGGTCGCGCCGCCATCCGGGCCGCCCGGCCCTCGCGGATCCGGGAATCGAGCTGCTCCACGACCGCCCCGATCTCGGCCACGGTCGGCTGCGGCTCCTCCTTCGGCGGCATCTCGCCGGCATTGATCCGCTCGACGATCTCGGCCCACAGGTGGCCATCGGCACCGGAGCCGAAATCCCGGGACAACGTGTCGATCCGCAGGTCGCGCTCGGCCCGCTCGGGACCATGGCAGCGGAGGCAGTGCCTGGCGAGGAAGGCGTCGTAGGCCTCGGCGGCAGAGGCAACCCGACCACCGCCGAGGAGGATCGACACGCAAGCCAGGAGCCTGACGACGGCACCGGGTGAGCGGTGGACCCCGCAGATCGGAAAACCCCTGCGTGACTGACTCTGACTCACATCATGCATGGGCGGCTCACCATCCAGGAAAACCTGTCGAAGCGGAGACATCGAATCGGCTGTCTTCGCCCGCCTCATTGAAGTGTAGCCCGCCGTCGGGGCATGCCCAAACGGCTGCTGCTCCGCGTCAGGCCCGTTTTTCACAGCTTGAAACAGGAAGTCCCTGCGACACAAGGGTTTGCATCCAGAGGATGGGTCAGCCAACGGCACTTCGGGAAGCGTCGGCCGAGTGGGGCGGATCATGAGGAGCGACAGCCGGGACCGATCGGGCTGAATGCGGCCCGATCGTGGCGGTGCCGAGGAGATTGAAGACATCGAAACGCCCCGTCGGTAGCCGATTCGCGTCTTCTTCCCGGGCAGTGTCCCCACGCATCCGGTGTCGGCCGCCTCGGCGGTGGGTACCATTTCGAACGCCGTGCCCGGTCGGTCCTACCATGACGGATGCCGCGTGCCGGTCTTCGCACGCCGCTCGCCGTGCATGACGCTCCTGAACGCCAGTCCCCGGGCCGTCTTCTTTGAATGCCCATGAATCCGGTGGCGGGGAACGTGGCGGCGATGCAACGGGAAGAGTCGGTCGTTCCCTGGCACGCGCTTTCGCTCGAGGAGACCGTCGATCGGCTCGGCACCGACCTGGAGCGGGGTCTTGCCCGTGTGGAGGCCGAACGTCGTCGGGCAGCGTACGGATTCAACGTGCTCCGCGAGCCGCCGCCGGAGGCGTGGTGGTGGAAGCTCCTGCGGCAGTTTCGGGAAGTCGTGATCTGGATCCTGCTCGTGGCGGCGTTGATCGCCGGAGTGATGGGCGACTGGGCCGATGCGGCGGCGATCCTCGCGATCGTGCTCCTCAATGCGATCATCGGGTTTTTGCAGGAGGAGAGGGCGCAGCAGGCGCTGGCGGCGCTCCAACGGTTCTCGGCGCCGGTGGCGAGGGTGGTGCGCGATGGGGAACTGGGGCAGCTGCCCGCCCGTGAACTCGTGCCCGGCGACCGGGTCGAGCTCGCGGCGGGCGACCATGTGCCGGCCGACGCCCGGCTGATCGAGTCCTTTGGATTGCGGGTGCAGGAGGCC
>JBIIYN010000150.1:0-9366 GCA_044346795.1 Pirellulales bacterium | reverse complement strand
AAAGTCGGATGCGCTCCAATCCGCATGCAGGCGCGCCGGCCCCTGTCCGACTCGACCATAGGCCACCTCCCGCCCCAAACGGGTCGTTGGACGGCGAAATCCGCCGCGGCGGGTCGAGACGCTTTCCGATAGACTCGGGAGCACCATGCGACACGTCTTCTGTTCACCGCTCCGATACGTCCAGGGCGAAGGCGTCACCGAGCGACTGGCCGTCGAGATGGCCGGCATCGGCCTCTCGGGCCCCGTGCTCGTGGCCGCCGGCCGTGCGGCCGTGGCGGCGCTCGCCCCGGCGTGGGCGAAGGCAATGGTTGCCGCCGGCTGGACGCACCGCGTGCGGGTCTTCGGGGGTGAATGCACGGCCGCCGAAATCGACGCGATCGCCACCGAAGCGCGGAGCTTGGGCGCCGCGTCGATCGTGGGTGCGGGGGGCGGCAAGTGCCTCGACGCCTCCCGGGCCGCGGCCGCGACGGTCGGCCTGCCGTTCGTGTCGTGCCCCACCGTCGCCTCCACCGACGCGCCCACGAGCGCCCTGAGCGTGGTCTACACCGCAGCCGGCGTCGCGGAGTCGTACCGGATCCATGGCCGCAACCCCGACCTCGTGCTCGTCGACAGCGGCGTGATCGTGCGGGCCCCGGTCCGCTACCTCGTGGCGGGCATGGGCGACGCCCTGTCGACCTGGTACGAAGCCCGCGCGGCGGCGGCCGCCGGCAGTCCGAACATGCGGGGGGGCGCGACCACGCAGGGTGCGCTCGCCCTCGCCCGGGCCTGCCGCGACACGGTGCTCGCCGACGGCGAGGCGGCGGTTGCGGCGGCCCGCGACCAACAGGTGACCCCGGCGGTGGAACGCATCATCGAAGCCAATACGCTGCTCTCGGGGCTCGGCTTCGAGAGCGCCGGCCTCGCGGCCGCCCATGCTGTGCACAACGGCCTCACCGTGCTGCCCGGCACCCACGCCGCGCTGCACGGCGAAAAGGTGGCGTTCGGCACGCTCGTCCAGATGCAGCTCGACGGCACGCCGGACGAGGAATTCACCGCGGTCGTGCGGTTCTGCCGTGCCGTGGGGCTCCCCGTCACGCTCGCGCAGCTCGGCCTCCCGGCCGCCACGGCCGCCGATGTCGACGCGATCGCCGCGCGGGCCACGCAGCCGGGCGAGACGATCCACAACCTGCCGCGGCCGGTCACGGCCGGGGACGTCGCGGCCGCCATCCGCACCGCCGACGATCGTGCCGCGGCGATCGCGGGCCGGGGCTGATGTCAGGCCTCGTCGGCCGGACGGTCGTCGTCCTGCCCAGCCTTGCCGCGGCGGCGGGGCTTCGCGTCGTCATGCCGACGGAACACCGCGACCACGTCCTCGATCGGTACGACGTAGAGCAGGTTGTTCTGCTCGAAATCCACCGGAATCGAGTTCTTGGGATGGAAGAGCACCTTGTCGTACTTCTCGATCGGAAAGTCGGCATCCCGCTCCACCTGCAGGCTCACCTCGACGACCCGGCCCGTGATCGTGGGGATCTCGGCCTGGTCCGGCAGCACGATGCCGCCCCGCGTCCGATGACGGCTCTCGTCCTTGCGGATCAGCACCCGCATTCCCAGCGGCTCGACGAATTCGTCCACGCTTGCATCCTCGACCGGCCAAGGCTCGCGAAAGACCGTGCTTCGCACCTGGCCATGGCCGGTGATGTTGTAGGCGACACGGTCGCCGCCACCAACCGGCCGCCGGCCGATGCGGGTTTCTCCGCATTGTGACCCGGGCCGCATCCGGCTACCCTCCCGCCGCCCGATTCGGCCCCGCCTGCCCATCCGGATGTCAACCGTGGCGTCTTCCCAGCTCCCCACGCGCCGCTGGCTCGTGGTGTGGGCGGCACTCTGCTCCGCGACCGCCTGCTCCGCGACCGTCCGGGCCGCGGAGGACGACCGCGTCGCGCTCCTGCCCCCGATCGAGTTCAACCTCGAGCAGGACAGCTTCGCCAACGAACCGCTCTCCGACGCCGATCCGCTGGCCGCACGACCGGCCCGCAAACCCTCGTCGCCATTCGGCTCCTCCGCGCCGCTCAGCATCGGCGGCTTCTGGGCGCCGGCGGTCGCCGTCGATGGACAGGATGCCGATCTCGCGATGAACGCGCAGTTCGCCCGCGTCGCGATGCCGATCGTCAAGCCGGTCGAGGGGGAGCCGATCTGGATCGGCATCGCGAAGTTCGGCCGGCTGGAACTGGCGACCGATGCCATCCTGCCCGATTCCCGCGTGCCCGTGCCCGACCAACTCTGGCTCGTCGAGACGGGGTTCATGCACATCCGGCCGCTCGCCGGCGGCGGCACGCTCGGCGGGTCGTTCGTCTTCGGCTCGGCCAGCGACCGACCCTATGCCGCGTTCCGCGACCTCACGCTCATGACCGTGGGATTCTGGAACACGCCGGCACGCAATGAACGCGACGAGTGGAGCGTGAGCCTCTTCTATTCGCCGACGTCCCAACTGCCCTACCCGTTGCCCGGGCTCGCCTACGTCTGGCGGCCCTCCGACACCTTCGAGGCCAAGCTGGGCGTGCCGCCGGCCGTCGAATGGCGGCCGACGCCGGACTGGACGTTGTCGGCCAACTACTTTCCCCTCGTGAACTTCAACGCCGTCGCCCGGCGCCGCCTCGCCGACGGCCTGTCGCTCCTGGCGTACTACCGCAGCGATACGGAGATCTATTTTCTGGCCGACCGCAGGCAGGACGACCAACGCTTCTACGTGTTCGACCAGCGGGCGGCGGTGGGGCTCGAGCGGGCACTGTCCCGCGGTTTCATGCTCGAGGCGACGGCGTCGTACATCTTCAGCCGCGAGCTCTTCCAGGGCACGAACTTCTCCTCCAACCGCACCGACGTCGTCCAGTTCGCCCCCGGGCTGGGGCTCTCCGTGCAGCTCCTCTGGCGCCGCTGACGGGTGGCCATGCCGCCCGGAACGGCTTTTTCCCGGCGATTTTCCGCTGGCCTCGGCGCTCCGCGCACGCAACAATTCCGCCCCCCTCCGCCCCGCCTCGGCGTTCCACCCCGATACGAGTCTTCCATGGAAGCCCGCCGTCACACGCCGCCCACCCCGCGTCTGGGCATCGCCGCCATCGCGATCCACCAGCCTGCCTGGGAGCTCGAGAACGACTGGTTCGGCGACGCGATGCCCCGGAAGTTTTCCCACCATACAGGCATCGAGGCCCGCGGCATCTCCCTCGACGACGAGGTGACGATGGGCCTGCACGCCGTCCGCCGGCTGCAACGGGAGACGGGCTGCAACCTCGCCGACTGCCGCGGCATCGCCTTCGTCTCTCCATCCTTCATCCCCGCCTCGGTGGCCCGCCGGCACCTGGATCCCGCGCAGGTGGTGGGCGAACGGCCCGGCCGCGCCGCCCGCACGCTGGCCGGCGCGCTCGGCCTACGGCGGTGCCGCACCATCGGGCTCAACTGGTTCTGCTGCGGCTACAGCCGGGCCTTCGCCCTCGTCGCCCGCCGCTGGGCCCCGCGGCTCACCCTGCGCCGCGACGAGTTCATCCTGGTCGTCACCGCCACGAGGATCAGCCGCATCACCGACTATGGCTCGATCCAGACCGCCGGCCTGTTCGGCGACATGGCCGCCGCCACGCTCGTGACCGCCACGACGAGCCGTCGGCATCCGGTGCACTTCGAGCTCGTCCACGCCGATGCCGAGAAGCAGCCGGCCGAGCGGCCCGCCTTCGATTTCCACGTCCGACCGCAGGTGCTGCTGCCGACGGCCGACGGAGGGCGGACGCACGCACCCGAGCGGCTCGTCTATTCGCTCGACGGCATGGCGATCGCCGAACTCGCCCCGCGGGCCATGTCGGCCGCCGTGGCCAAGGCGCTGGCCGACACCGGGCTGGCCGGCGGCGACGTCGACTTCGTCGTGCCCCACCAGGCGGGCACCGGCATCGTCCGGTTCACCGGCATGCAACTCGACGAACACGGCGTCCGCGGCGAACTCGTCAACGGACTCACCCGGCGCACGGGCAACGTCAGCGCCTGCTCGATTCCCCACGCGCTTCAATCCACCTGGGGCAGGCTCCGCGGGCTCATCGCCTGCCCCACCGCCGCAGTCGGCAGCCCCGGCAGGCCCGAGGTGCTGCAGGGCTGCATCCTGCTGCGGGCCACGCCCCACCACGAACGACTCGCGACCGCCGCGGCGTGAGGATCGAGGCGAAGTCAGCCAGCGGCCTTGAAGAGTCCGCGAATCTGGCGGGCAACCGTCCAGTTGGATTTGTCCGCCCGGCGAACCAAGTCGTCAGGCCCGAGGAACCCGAGGTGGGCTGCGGCACATAAATCGACCGAGGAAACGGGGCCGTAAATCTCCCCGTGCTGAACGTAGAACCAGCCGCCATGGTCCGTCGCGTCTGGCTCTTCGCTCGCACCGCGGCCGGTCTCGTCTCCGTCCATGGGGACCATGGCCCGTTTCACTCCTGGAACTACCGTACGAGAGTGAAGGCGACGGCCGGCCGTGCGAGGTGCCAAAGATTCTTGCTCGACCCCGCCAGAAAGCGTTTGACGACGTCCTCATCGAGAATCAGAATCCCGCGTCTGGAGGAGTGCTTCCTTGGCTGTGATGGATTTTGCACAGGAGTGACGGGCGCGGATGACGGCACCGGAAGATCAGCAGCGGATTGCAGAGTGCCTCAGACGGCTCGGTGCAGGCGATCAGGCCGCGCGGGAGGACCTGATCATTTGGGCCTCCGAACGAATTCGTGAAATAGCCCACCGGATGCTGCGGACATTTCCTTCCGTGCGTCGCTGGGAGGAGACCGACGACGTCGTCCAGAATGTCGTCCTCCGGCTCGACCGGGCCCTGCGACAGACCACGCCCCTGGATGCCAAGGGACTCGTCGGCCTGGCGGCGACGCAGGTGCGGAGGGAGCTGCTGGACCTGGCGAAGAAGCACCGCGGACCGCAGTCGTACGGGGCGAACCACGAGACAAACTACCGGCGAAGAGACGGTGAGTTGCGGGCGAAGATCACGGACGCGGCCGACGAGGGCGAACCGGACGACACGCTGGAACGATGGACGCGGCTCCACGAAGCGGCGGATGGATTGCCGGATGAGGAGCGGGACGTGTTCCACATGTGCTGGTACTTGGGGCTCAAGCAGGAAGAAATCGCCCGCCTGCTCGATTGCTCGCTCCGGACCGTCAAGCGGCGGTGGGAGTCGGCGAAGGAGCACCTTGCCGCCGCCATGCCGGGTGAGCGGCCAGGGTGATGTGGCGGTACAAACAGCCGCTTTCTCAGGTTTTGGCACCTTCATGACCGCTTGATCGCCTTCACCCAGGACGGCCTGACCCGGCCGCATTCAGAGGCCAATCCGATGGCGGATGACCAGCCCACGCGCCACGCCACACCGGACGGCAGTGCCGTCACCGATCCCTCCAGCCTGAAAGGCCTCACGGCGGCACTCGGCATCGAACCGGCCGATCCCTATCACGATCCCCTGCTGGATCGCGACATTGGCGGTGTGACGGTCGTGCGGCGGATCGCAGAGGGCGGCATGGGCCGTGTTTACGAGGGACTCCAGGACAATCCGCGTCGCGCGGTTGCAGTGAAGGTGATCCGTCCGGGGTTCGTGTCGAGCCAGACAGCACGCCGTTTTATTCTCGAAACTGAAATTCTCGGAAGGTTGCAGCACCCTTTCATCGCCCAGATCTACTCGGCCGGAATGTGCGACGTCGCCGGCACGAAAGTGCCGTTCTTCGTGATGGAGTTCATCCCCGACGCCCTGTCGATCACGAAATATGCCACGACAAAAGCTCTCGGCACCAGGGACCGCCTCGCCTTGTTCCGCAAGGCCTGCGAGGCGGTGGCACATGGTCACCACAACGGTGTGATCCACCGGGATCTCAAGCCGAGCAACATCCTCGTGGACCGCTCGGGCACGCCAAAAGTCATCGATTTCGGCGTCGCACGATGCGTCGACGCGAAGCCCGAACAGACAAGCGCCCTGACGGACATGGGGCAGCTGATCGGCACGCTCCAGTACATGAGCCCCGAGCAGATCTCCGCTGATCCGTCGAAGATCGACGGACGGTCGGACGTGTACGCGCTTGGAGTGATCCTCTACGAACTCCTCACGGGCCAGCGGCCCTACGAGATTTCTCAGCGGCAGATTTTCGAGGCTATGCGAGTGGTGCTCGAGACCAAGCCGGTCGCCCCGTCGCGACTCAACAGTGAAGTGCCACGCGACGTGGAAATGATCGCCGGAAAATGTCTGCATAAAAGCCACGACAGACGTTTCGCCGATGCAGCCGCGCTTGTCACGGCGATTGATCGCCACCTTGGCGGAGGTCGCCACCGCGTGGTCGAAGCCGGTTGGGAGCCACCGTGCGATGACGTCTTCGCCAGGCTCGATCGGCATCCACGCCGCTGGCCGCTCCTCGCGGCCATGGCGGCGGCCGGCATCATCCTTACCGCCGCGCTCGTGCATCAGTTCATGCGGCCCACGGCATCCGATGGACGCGAGCGGCGCTCCAGAGAGGCGCCCGGCCACATCTCCCTGTCGGGCATCGGAGACTCACCTTCGCTCGAGGGAACGGTGCCGAATGGCTGGCTCAAGCAGGGCGTGTTCGCCGACATTCGAGGGGCGGGGGAGGCGAAGTTTCCGCGGCTCCCGTTCTCGGCCTACGTTCTCGACATCGACGTGGAGTTCCGCAATGCTCTTGGCCGCATTTCTTTCGGCATGGGCGAACCCGGATCGGGCACGGATTTGCCTCTCGGATCGCTATGGCCGCGGGATTCCCAGCAAGACCGCGTTCCCTGCCGGCTGTTCCGCGTGCAGCCGTGGGGCGTGAATTGGCGCGACGAAACGCATTTCAACACGAACGAGCGACTGTCCCTGAAGCTCGTCGTGCTGGATGACGAGAAGGCTCTGGTCCGAAATGGCAGGCCGCTGCTGAGAGCGACCGGCAATGCGGCGGACTTCTGCCTGTCCATCAACACGACTCCGGAAACGGATGCCACCATCCATCGGCTCTCCTGTCGTGCGCCCACGCCGGCGGATGCGGCCGAGGCCGGATTGGCGATGCCAAAGCGGGCCCTCGAGTGCGACATCTCCGCCACGGAACGCCGCATCGCAGCCCGCATGGCAAAGGCAGCGGATCGCAAGGCGACCGAGGGCCGCGACTTCGCCCTCGCCGACTCGAAGTTGCTCCTGACGTGGATCGAGCCCGGCGAACTCACGCTGGGTGATCCCACGGCCCCGTATCCCCAGCTCGGGGCGGGACTGGAAAGGGCCAGGATCAGCGGGGGTTATTGGCTGGGTGCCTACGAGGTCACCCAGGCCCAGTGGGACTCGCTCATGCAATCCAATCCGAGCCCGATCACCGGATCGCCATACCTGCCGGTGAACAACGTTACCTGGAGCGACGCATGTCGATTCTGCGAACGCCTCACGACGATCGAGCGGAAGGCGGGACGCTGCCCGGACGGCTACGAATATCGGCTCCCTACGGAGACGGAATGGGAATGGGCCTGCCGCGCCGGAACGGATCGGCCAACCACGGTTCCCGAGGCCGATCGCCCCGTTCGCGAACGATATTCCAGTCTCGTCGAGATCGGTGCGACTCCCGCGAATCCCTGGGGACTCCACGAAATGCTCGGCAACGTGCCTGAGTGGTGCTTGGATACGTGGCAGGACTACACCGGCAACGTCGAAACGCCGGCGGTCGATCGCCTGCCCGGCAGCACGACGAGGCAACCGCCGTTCGTCGTGCGGGGCGGCGGCGTGTGGTTCGACGAATCGGCCGCGACGTGTTTCGCAAGGACGAAGCGGCACGACATACCAGGCGGGTTTCGCGGATTTCGCGTCGCTTTGGCGAGGACCGCCGCAAGCTTCACGCTCGACCGGCAGTTACGGGACGTATTTGCCTCGCTTCAATCACAGAGGTTCAAGGAAGCTCGTGACGTGCTCGAACAGTCTGCCGCCGCCGCCCGAGGCGACCAGCAGGCTACCGAACGCCTGGAGCGCTGGCAGTGCCTTGCGCAATACGCCGCGGAATACCCCACCTATCGCGACACGGCGCTGGCCAACGCCACCCCCGGCACGGAGTTTGACATGGGCGGACGAATCATTGCGATCATCGATGTCACTCCTCAAGAGGTCATCTTCCGCGACAAGGGCCGCAACGTACGAGCACCCACCAATGCCCTGCCGGCAGGCCTTCAAGCCGCGATCATCGATCACTGGCTGTCCTCGCAAGGAAACGCCGCCGACCATTTCGTCCGTGGTGCCGCCGCACTCGCCCGACCGAAGCCCGATGCGTCGGTCGCCCGCGAAGCTTGGAATGCCGCAGTGGCTGGCGGTGAGCCGCACGGCGGACTGCTTCTTGCCATCCTGGAAGACCCCGTCATCCGCGGCTTCATTTCCGATGACGAGGCAACGACACCCACGCGTCCCGATCCAGGACTTCCCGACGCTACGACACGAAAGCTCGAGCAGAAGCTGACGCTGGTCTTTGCAAAGGACACCCTTGAGAGGTCGATTCACGCGCTCTCCAAGGAAATCGGCGTACCGATGGACATCCTCGTCGCCGACCTGCAGTTCGAAGGCATCACGAAGAACCAGTCGTTTGGCCTCGCGGCCCGCGACAAGACTGCGAGGGAAATACTCCTCGATATCCTGGCCAAGGCCGATCCGAATGGTCGGCTCGTCTACACCGTGCGGAACGAGGCAGGCACCGAGTCGATAGCCATCACGACCCGCGCCGCAGCGGCGAAACGGAAGGAAAAGCTTCCGCCGGAACTGGAACGACAGCCTCGACCGGCCAATAACTGAGATGAACGATCGCCCCGGGGCTGCCTGGGTTACTTTGAAGAGCAGGCGTGACTCCATGCGAGCCATGCGATCACTGAGCCGCGATCACGTTCGAGCCGTGGATCGCCTTGCCATCGAAAAGTACGGCCTGCCCGGCATCGTGCTGCTGGAGAACGCGGGACGCAATGCGGCGGTGCTGCTCCATGGGCTCTCCAGGCGGGATGGCGTCGCGGGCCCCGTCGGGATCGTCTGCGGCATCGTTGGCTGATCGGCCGGGCACCTCGGCTGCTCACTCGAGCGTGCGGTGGAGGAACGTGTAGCCCAGCGCCTCCATGAACGCCTTCTGCCGGTTGTCGGCGGCGCCGCCGTGCCCCCCCTCGATGTTCTCGTAGTACATCACCGGCTTGCCGAATTCCGCGAGCCGGGCGGCCATCTTCCGGGCATGGCCGGGATGGACGCGGTCGTCGCGGGTGGACGTGGTGAGGAGGAGCGTTGGATAGGTGCGGTCGCGATCGACCATGTGGTACGGGGAGAAGCCGCGGATGAACGCCCACTCCTCCGGCTTGTCGGGATCGCCATATTCCCCCATCCAACTC
>JBIIYN010000433.1:0-2595 GCA_044346795.1 Pirellulales bacterium | reverse complement strand
TCGACGCGGCGGCGGTGTCGATGGCCGACACCGCCGCGCCACGGGCGGTGAGGTCGGCAGCCAGTGCCCGGTTCACCTCGCCGTGGAGATGATGCACGAGCACGCCGGCGGCCGGCTCCTGCCTCCGCGCCGGCAGCCGCGAGACCGCCTGCTCGTAGGCGGTGATCGAGTTGCAGGTTCCCTGCGTGCGGATGACCAGATCGATGCCGAGCGCCGGATCGATCCCCTCCCAGAGCGCCACGTGCACGATCTCCTGGAGCCGTCCGGCGGCATCCTCGTCGGTGGCGACGTCTCCGCTGGCCATGATCCCGGCGGCGAGTTGCGTGAGCCGCTCGGTGATGTCGGCCGGCGCGGCGGCGGCCCGCAAATACATCCAGGCGGCGGCCACCTGCCCCGCATCGAGGAGCGGCCAGCCCACCTCGCGGCAGGCGGCGATGGAACGCTCGTCGAGTTCGTCACGGAGTGCCGCCGGCACGTCGCCGAGGTCGCCCGTGGCCGGCAGGCCCAGCGCGATGCGGGCCTCGAGCAGCCGCAGGTCGAAGAGCGCGTGCCAGCGGCCGCGGGCTTTCAGCGACGCCGCCAGCGACTCGAACATGGCCGCCGCGCCGCCGGCGTCGGCCGTGGCGGCGAGCTGCGCGAAGAGGTCGTCGTGATCGTGGGTTGCGTCGGTCATGGCAGGCTCTTCCTTTCGGTCGTCGTTCCCTGCCGCACGGCCTCGTAGGCGAGCACGGCCGTCGTGGCCGAGACGTTGAGGCTGTCGGCGACGCCGGCCATCGTGAGACGGACCGACTCCAGGTGAATCGTGCCGGCTTGGGCGGCCTGCTGCCAGGCCGGCGAGATCCCGTGGGCCTCGCTGCCCAGGAGAATCGCCGTGCGGCCGGCCAGCCGGGCCTCGTGCCAGAGGATGGTGCCCGTGGGCATGGCGGCGACGATGCGGCGGTCGTGGGCCTGGCACCAGCGAATCGCGTCGGCGGTCGATCCGGTCGCCATCGGTACGGTGAAGACCGTGCCCAAGCTCGCCCGGATCGCGGCCGGGTTGGCGGGATCGGTGCGGCCGTCGCAGACGACGACGCCCGCAAGGCCGGCCGCATCGGCCGTCCGCAGGATCGCGCCGAGGTTGCCCGGCTTTTCCACCCCTTCGACGACGAGCACGGGCCGGTCGACCGCGACGGCAAACCGGTCGAGTGCCCGGGGCTGATACCGCGCCACACCCACGACGCCTTCGTTGCGGCCGCCGAACGCGATCCGTTCGAAGGCCTTTCGCGACAGGGCCGTGAGCCGGGTGCCACGGGCCGCGAGATCGGCCAGGCAGTGCTCGCGCAGGCCGGCCTCGTCGGACGAAGCAGCGGCGGGATCGATCGTGATGCGGTCGCGCAGCAGCACGTGTGCCGCGTCGGCATCGACGAACACCTCCTCGATGGCCACGCCCGCCGCGACGGCTCGGGACAGCTCGCGGCGGCCGTCGACGAGGGTCAGGCCCGTCTCGCGGCGGACGATCGCATCCCGCAGTCGGGCGGCCTGCCGTACCCTGGGGTTGGCGGCGCTGGTGATGGTGTCGTGGGGGATCATGGGCGGAGTTGCATGCAGTCTACAGTCGCTCACGGTCGGGTGAGCATGCTCGACGACGCGCCGCCGGGACGGCAGAAGTCTCGTCGCGTGGGCGAGGATACGCCCAATGCTCCTCGAGCTTCCGCCGATCCCGGCTACCCGTCAGGGAGTCCTACCAGTTCTGCGAGTCATGGGCTCAGCCGGGGTGGCGGCGGGCGAAGTCGCCCAGTGCGAGCGTGCGACCGGCGGCGTCGGTGCAGGTGAGCAGTCCGGAATCGTAGCGTCCTTGAGGAAACGCGGCTGCCAGTGTGTCGCGGAGCCGCCGATGATGCCAGCGGGGCGAGTGGCAGGTGAGCAGCACCGGTCCTGCGGGCCCGCGGCCGGTCGCTGTGTCGACGAGGTTTTCCAGGTCGGAGAGCAGCGGCGCGAGGTCGCGGTCGATGGCGAACGCCTGTCCCTTCGGCCCGTGGCCCCAGGAGGGCGGGTCGAGCACGACGCCGTCGTACCGGCCGCCGCGGCGGAGTTCCCGCGCCACGAACGTGACGGCATCCTCGCAGACCCAGCGGATCGGTGCGGCGGAGAGACCCGATGCCTCGGCGTTGCGGCGGGCCAATGCGATCGCCTGCCGCGAGGCATCGACGTGCACGACGTGGGCCCCGGCAGCGGCCATGGCCAGCGTGGCCGCGCCGGAGTGGGCGAAGAGCGACAGGATGGTCGCCGCGGCGGGTGTCTCCCGCGCGAGCCACTCCCACTGCTCCACCTGTTCGAGAAACACTCCGATCTGGCCCGACGGGGCGGGGCGGATCTCGAGCGACAGGCTCGTGGTCGCCAGCGGCACGGCCACCCGCCACGGGTCGGGCAGGGGGGTCGGAAACGTCCAGGCACCGCCGCGGCCGGGGCCGGCCCGGAAGATGGCCCCGGCATCGGCCCAGTGGGGGGTGCGGCGGCCGGGCAGGCCGGGTTGCGCGAGCGGCCGGTCGACGAGCACGCCGCCGAGCAGTTCCAGCCGCCGGCCGCGGCCCGCGTCATCGGCCCCGAAATCGACGA
>JBIIYN010000149.1:0-9421 GCA_044346795.1 Pirellulales bacterium | reverse complement strand
ACGATCATCGGCCTGGAAGTGCACGTGCAGCTCCTCACCCGCACGAAGCTCTTCTGCGGCTGCTCCACGAAGTTCGGCGGGCCGCCGAACACGCAGGTCTGCCCGACCTGCCTCGGCCTGCCGGGATCGCTGCCGGTGATGAACCGCCACGCCTTCGACCTCGCCCTGCGGGCGGCGCTGGCGCTCGAGTGCCGGATCGCGCCGTTCACCAAGTGGGACCGGAAGAACTACTTCTACCCCGACCTGCCCAAGGGATATCAGATCAGCCAGTTCGACCTGCCGTTTTCAAGCGACGGGTTCCTGGAGGTGGTCGACCCCAAGGGGGCCTTCGAGCCGCGTCGGGTGGGAATCGTCCGCGTGCACCTCGAGGAGGACGCGGGCAAGAGCATGCACGACGAGGCGGCCGGCACGGGCGACAGCCGGATCGACCTCAACCGCGCCGGCACGCCGCTCTGCGAGATCGTGACGCAGCCCGACCTGCGCAGCCCGCAGGAGGCGCGGGCCTGGCTCAACGAGCTCAAGCTCCTGCTCGTCTATCTCGGCGTGAGCGACTGCAACATGCAGGAGGGGAGCCTCCGCGTGGACGCCAACGTGAACCTGCACATCCCGCAGCCCGACGGTCGCGTGGCCAAGACGCCGATCGTCGAGATCAAGAACATGAACAGCTTCCGCTCCGTGGAGCGGGCCCTCACCTACGAGGCCGCGCGGCAGTGGGAGGAGTGGCAGGCGACGAAGGCGGAGATGGGCCGGACTCCGAAGCAGACCCGCGGCTGGGACGACCCGGCCGGCGTGACGCGTGCCCAACGGCACAAGGAAGAGTCGAGCGACTACCGCTACTTCCCCGAGCCCGACCTCGTGCCGGTGACGGTCTCGGCGGAGCGGATCGCCGAACTCCGCGGCTCGATGGGCGAGCCCCCCGTGCGGCTCCGCAGGACGCTCGCGGACAAGTGGGGCATCTCGGCCTACGATGCCGACGTGCTCGTGAATCAGGGCCGCGAACTGGTGGACTACTTCGAGGAACTCGCCGCCGCCGTGGGCGAGGGGAAGCTGGCCAGCAACTGGATGCAGCAGGACGTGCTCCGCATCCTCAACGAAACCAACGGCACGGTCGCCGCCTTCCCGGTTCGGCCGGCGGGGCTCGCCGACCTCATCGGCCGCGTGAAGCGGGGCGACTTCGACACCAGCCGCGGCCGCGAGATCTTCGCGGCGATGGTGACGAGTGGCCGGCCGGTCGACGAGGTGGTGGCGAGCATGGGCATTTCGGCCGTCAGCGACGACGACGTGATCGCCCTGTGCCGCGAACTCCTCGCCGCCAACCCCAAGATCGTGTCCGACGTGAAGGGGGGCAAGGAGCAGGCCGCCGCCGGGCTCATCGGCCAGGCCAAGAAGAAGAACCCGAACGTCAACCCGGGCAAGGTGCGGTCCATCTGCCTCGACCTGATCCGCGGGATGGACTGACGGCCCGAGCGCGTACGGCCGAGGCGAAAAACGCGGCTCGAGAAACACGTTACGGAGGCGAGGGGGTCGGCGAATGCTCGAGGAGCATTGGGCCGCCTCGGCCCACGCGACGAGACCTTTGCCGCCCCCGAAGCCAAGTGTGCTCCACGGACATGCCCCGCGTCGTCACGCTCACCACCGACTTCGGCTCCGGCAGCGGGTACGTCGCCGAGCTGAAGGGGCGGCTCCTGCATGCCCGGACGGCCTTCACGCTCGTCGATCTCTCCCACGACGTGCCGCCCCATGACATCCGCGCCGCCGCCTGGCTCGTGGGGCAGGGCTGCCCGGCCTTTCCCCCGGGCACGCTCCACATCGTGGTCGTCGATCCGGGCGTGGGCACCGACCGCGGCCTCGTCTGGGCGCGGCTGGGCGAGCCCGACTCCCGGCAGGAGTTCCTCTGCCCCGACAACGGCCTGCTCACGCTTGCGGCGCGGCGGCTGCCGCCGGCCTTGGCACGCAGGCTCCCCGTGCCGGCCGGCGCGGCCGCGACGTTTCACGGCCGCGACGTGCTCGCCCCCCTCGCCGTGCAGCTGCTCGATGGACTCGCCCCCGAGTCGCTGGGCGAGCCGCTCGACCGGCTCGCCAGCCTGCCGTGGCCCGAGCCGGTGGAAACGGCCGCGGGCATCCACGGCGAGGTGATCCACGTCGATGCCTTCGGCAACCTGGTGACGAACCTGCCGGAGTCTCTCCTGCCGCGGCTGCGGGACGCCGGCCGGCTCCGCGTGGGCGATCACGAGATCACGTCGTTCGTGCGGACCTACGGCGATGCGGCCGCCGGCACGGCCGTAGCCCTGGTCGGCTCGCAGGGCTTCATCGAGGCGGCCGTCGTGGAGGGCCGCGCCGACACGCAGCTCGATGCCCGCATCGGCACGCCAGCCATCATTCCTACGCCGGCCCACCCATGACTTTCTGCCCACGCGACGATCATCGAGGCTGCATGAGCAGCTGCTGCACGAACTGCAGCCGCACGCCGCCGACGCGATCATACCGTGCCTGCAGGTCGGCCAGTTGCGCCGGCGTGGGAGCCGTGCCGTAGAGCTGGCGAAACACGTCGGTGACGTAGAGATCGCGGTTCGACCGCTGCCGCTCGAAGTATTCGGAGCTGCTGAGGATGCCGGCCTGCACGTCGGCGAGCGACTTCCCCTGCTGCAGGTCGGCCAGCCAGACCTCGGTCTCGTACGGCCGCGGCGGACGGCCCAGGTAGGTCTGGATCCACTGCTGGATCTGCGGCGCCGGAGCCACCGCGGTCGCCGCCGGTGCCGCCTGCTGGGCCAGCACGAGATCGATCCGCTGCTCCCGATCGAGCGACGCGATCGCGACCGGTGAAACGGTCTGCAGGAGCACCCGGCCGCCATCCTCCACGCGGGCATCGACCGCATAGCGGTGCTGCGGCGTGGCCGCGGGCGGGTCGAGCCGATACGAGACCGGAAAACCCCGCGCGACCGGCAACTGCCCCTGCGTGAGCGCCGCGTCACGCCACTGCGGCTCGGTGATGTCGAGCAGCCGCACGGTGATCACCGCGGTCGACGGCACCTGCACGCCCGGCGCCGTCGTCAGCACGCCGGTGATGGCCCGCGACGTGGATCCGAACTGGGCCGGCGTCAGCAGGAGCGCGCCCGTCCGGCCGTTGCGGATGAGCAACGGCACCTGACCATTCGGCGCCACCCGCCGGGAGACCTCGTCCCCCACGTCGTAGAGCTTGTCGCCGACGAGCCCCACCTGATAGCCGGCCACCGTGACGATCGTGTCGCCCGACTGCAGGCCGGCCGCCTGGGCCACCGATCCCTGGTTGACGCTGACGACCTCGACGCCCGTGGCCGTGTTGCGGGCCATGATGCCGAGCGGATAGGACGCCGGCCGCGGGGCGGCGGCGACGCTGTAGCCCGCGGGGGTCACGGGAACGGAAGCATCACGGCTCCGCACGTCGGCGGTCTGCGCCGCCGCTTGCCGCGGCCCCACGACCGGGCACGCGACGAAGAAACCCGCGAGCCACCACATCGGCCGCACGGCCGACGACCACGATCCATCGTTGCGTGAGTGCATGCCTCGAACCCTGTTGCCAAAACCTTCTGACCCGAAGACCTGCCGAACCGAAGAACGCTATCGTGCCATCGACCAGCCGAGCAGTTCCTGCTGGGCATGAATCTCGCCGCGGGTGAGCGGCAGAAGCCCGTCCTTCACCACGTCCAATTGCCCCGAATAGCTCAGCACGTAGGACATGAATTCCTTGAGCTGGCCGGGCATGGCGCCGTCCTTCGGCACGGCCACCGCCAGAAAGAGCGGCCGGCAATCGGGAGGGCGATCCGACCCGACGACGGCGTCGGCCAGGGGCGCCGCGTTGGCGGGAATCGCCAGCGGCAGTTTTTTCACCCCGGGCCATCGGGCATGCTCGTCGCCGACGAGCCCCAGCCCGCCCTTGTCGGCCGCGACCGCCTCGGCCAGTTCGGCCTCCGTCTTGTGCTCGGTGATCGACAACTGGCAGGACGTGGCCCCGGTGAGCAGGCGATCCATGTGCCAACGCGTGCCCGACCCGAGCCCGCGGCCATGGACCCGAATCGGCACCTCCTTCCACTCGACGCTGCCATTGAGGCGATCCCAGTTCATGCGATCCAAGTGGGTCGCCGCCTGGCCCTCGGCAGCGGTTGCCGCCGGACGCAGGATCCCCGTTTCGGGTGACCAGGCCAGCCTTTCGATCGGATTGGAGGCGTGGACGACCCAGACGAGCCGGTCGAATGCCGCAACCACGACGATCAGCCGCCTGTCGCCCTGCTTCGCCCACGCCGCCTTTTCGGCCTCGCTCACCGGCCGGCTCAACAGGGCCACGTCGGCCTTGCCTTCGAGGAGCGCCTGCCAGCCGGCCTCCGAGGCGCCGCTCGAGACGGAGCACTCGACATCGGGGTGGAGCCGATGAAAGCCGTCCGCCCAATGTGCCGCCGCCTGCTGCAACGTGCTCGAACCGGCGAGCCGAATCACGCCGGGGGCGGTTTCCCCGGGGTGATAGGTCATGGTGGCCAGTTCGGCCAACGGATTCGCCGCCGGCGGCGGATCCACAGCCTGCACCTGGGCACACGCGACCCCGCCACCCACGACGAGCAGCAACGACAACGCCGCGGCGAAAGGCCGACAGACTGATTTCATGCGAATGACCTCCGAGAACGGTCGGGAGCTTACGCCATCGCCGCGCCATCCGGAAAGCTCAGTATCGCCGCGGATTTCCGCGGCGCACGCATGACAAAAAAGGAGCACGCCTGACGAGGGAGGGGCTGCCAGTGCCCCGGGAGCCGGTGAGGCGGCCAGCGGAGCCATGGATGGCGGAGCGCAGACGCCTCCGAGAGAGCGAAGGCCCGGGCACCGATCTGCCGAAGGCGGATTGGTCGTGCCGTAGCAACCGTCCGGCGATGGGGCACTGGCAGCCCCGACCGGCTACCTCCATAGGAGCCTCACTGCACGACCGACTTGCTGCCCTCGGTGGAGCCGCCGATCGGGGCCCCTTCGGGCATCGGCCGGCAGGCGGTGGGAATCCGCAGCCGGTGCAGTTCCTCGCGCACCGCGCGGTAGGTGTCGAAGCTGTCGGGGTAGCACCAGAGCGTCACCGTCGTCTCGGGCGTCACGGCACCGAGCACGTCGCGAAACCGCGACCGGGCGGCGAGCGCCTCCTCTTTCGTCTCGCCGCCACCCGTGCCGACCGGCCGCACCACCCACTCGCGCGACCGGATCAGCACCTGCCCGCGGGCCTGGTCGATCTTCGCCTCGATCACGTAGTCGAGCGAAAACCCCTGCACCGGCCCGACCGATTCGATCCGCGACGCCATCTCGGCGATCGAGCCGGAATGCCGTCGCGTCTGCGACTTGGCCAGTTCGAAGAGATCCTCGATCGGGATGAAGGCGATCCGCCCCTCGGCGACGCGAAAATGAACTTCCTCGCCGGTGACGGTGCGGCCGACCGGCGTGGGATAGGCCAACACCTCCTTGGTGGTCGCGGGAGCGTGGGCCAAGCCTTCCGCCTCGAGCGTGCATCGCTCGATCTCCGCCTCCAGTTCCTTGCGCCTGGCCGAGGCCTCGGCGGCCTTGACCCGCGCACTGTCGGTCTCCTGCTTGCGGCGATCGATCTCCACCCGCGCGGCAGACACCGCCGTGGCGAGATGCAGTCGGGCGTCCCCGGCGAGGGCGGCCGCCGTCGCCACCGTGCGGCCCTGTGCCGCCAATTCCTCGACCTCGCTCTCGGCGATCGCGATCTTCTGGTCGAGCAGTTCGACCTCCTCTTCCAGGCGCTCCACGGAATGCTGCGCCTCGGGCGACTTCGCCGCCGGCGCGTTCAGCACGATCTGCTGCACGCGGCCGCCCACCACCATCACGAGGATGATGAGGATGCCGACGATGTTCGTGACGACGTCGAGGAACGAGTCCTGACCGGCGGAGCTGATGTCTTCTGGCTTGGGACGCGGCATCTGGCGGACTCCACGGGTCAACGGGCCGGCACGAACGAAGCGGCCCGTTCGATCGGGGGCAGGGGGCGAATCACGTCGCGGCCGTCGTTCGACCGCGTGTCGAGGCCGCTGTCGGCGAGCAGCCGTTCCAGATCCTCGCGGCGCGACCGGCCGTCTGCCGTCTCGGAAAGCACGAGTTGTGGCTTCCAATACATGCGGTCGCCCGCGATGCCCCACCCATTCACCCGTGCATGCACGGCGGCGACGAGCGGATCGATCGCCGCGGCGGTGTCGCCTGACACCGGGATGCGGGTTTCCACGCGCCGGCCCGAGTCGTCGAGCAGCCGGAACTCGTGCCGGGAGCACTCCACGCGGATCGGCCGAGTGAGCGGGATCGGACGATCCTGCGTGGCGAGACTGGCCCAGTTGCTGCCACGCGACCGGGCCAGCGACACAGAGGCCGACGCGGCTCCCGCAGCCCCGGCCCGTCCGCCGGCGGCGCCGCCGGACTGCACGAGCCCCGGCATGGCCGGGCCGCCGCCGCCCCCCGCCGCGCCCCCGCCCCCTTGATTCGAGCCCGACGCCGTGGCGGTCGACGAACCCGCCACACCGCTGGATCGGCCGCCCGTGGCACCCGATCCAGCCGCCGCCGATGAACCGTCGCTCCCGGCCGTTCCCCCTGCTGCTCCAACTCCAGCCCCCTCACTTCCGGCCGCAGCCAGGCTTCCCGCCGAGTCACCACCGGCGGAGCCCGCTCCGTTGCCGCGCGTGAACCGCGAGCCGCCCTGCGAGCGATTGCCGATGGCCGCCCCGTCGGCCTGGCCGCCGCCGGCATCCGCACCAGCCAAGCCGCCCGTGACTCCCGCGGATGCCGACGTGCCGCGGAACGAACCACCCCGCTGGCCGCCCCCCGTGCCGTCTGCCGCGCCAGCGCCGCCGGAACCGGAGCCGAAGCCGGAACCCGCGCCGGAACCCGTTCCCAGGGCACCTGCACTCCCGCCCGCCTGTTGACTGTTCGCCCAGTCCCACCGTGACTGGTCGCCGAGCACACTGGGTCCGCCGTCGGCCACGACCCCGCCGCGGGTCTGCGCCGCGCGATACTGCCGCGGCTGCTTGGTGGGCCGTGCCGGCCTCACCTCCGCAAGCCAGGCGAGCCGCGCCCGCGACTCCTCGATCGCCCGCTTCTCGACCTGGGCCAGCATCGGGTCGGGCGGCGGAAAGCTGAGCGTCCAATCCTCGTCGATCAGCTGGTAGCCGAAATCGCTTCCCCACGACTGGATGGCCTCGCGGGCCGCGTAGTAGGCGAGCACTCCGGATGGCCGCACGAGGAGCAGCGGATACGGCTGCGCCGCCGGATCGCTCGTGCCCCCCTGTCCGGCGACGATGTGCTCCCGTGCCGCCCGGAGGGCACTGGCCAGCGGATTGCCGGGGCCCGGCGGCCCCTCGAAGTCACCGGGACTCAGCCGGATGCCTTCCGGCTGCAGAAAGACGCCGTCGCCGCAGCATTCGATGTAGAGCGGCCGGCGGTGCGTGCCGTGCCGCCCCTCGTAGGGCACCACCGCATAGGCGGGCGGCTTCGTATCACGGCTCGCGCGCGCCTTGTCGAGCGATTCCCGCGCGCTGGTGAGCCGCGCCTCGAGCCCACGGAGCGTCTCCTCGTCGGCGACCACCGTTCCGGCCCCGGAGGCGAGCGCCGCCGCCGTGCGTTCGAGCTTCGCGAGCTCATCCTGCAGGGCCCGGATGTTCTCCTCCACGCCGGCCAGCTGCATCCGCGCCTTCGCGAGGTCCTCGGCCGTCCGCTCGCGGACGCCGGCCAGCTGCTCCCGCCGCCAGGCGAGACTGTCTCGCGCGAGCTCCAGCTCCCGGACCAGTTCGTCGCGGTCGCCGGCCGCCTCGGCCGTCTCCCCCTGCTTTGCCGAACGGCTGAACAGGACGAGCAGCACCAGGAGCGCCCCCATCGTGCAGAGGAGGACGGCCAGGAACGGAAACAGCGAGATGGTGGGCCCGGCGACGGGTGCTTTGCGGCTCATGCAGCCTTTCCGGTGCGGCGGGCGGGCTGCAACTCGACGCGGCGTGACTCACCGGAGACGTCGCCGGCCCGCGCGGCCAGGAGTTGCACGGCCGCAGCCAGCGTCGCCAGCGTCTCGTCGAACCGTCCGGTCGCGGTGAGCGTGTTCAGGTTGGCGTCGAGCGAACGCTCGAGCGAGGCGATGTCGCGGGTGGCCTCGACCACCTTGCCCAACAGCGCCGTTTGGTCGGCGATGCTGCCGTGGTGATGCTCCAGCCCGCGCACCGCCGCGGAGAGCGACTCCGCCGCGTGCGTCCAGCGATCCTCACGACGGGAGAGCAGGCTTTCATGGGCGGCGACCAGCGCGTCGCTCCAGCGGGCCAGCGTGCCGTCGAGCGACTCGGAGAGCGATTCGCTGAACGTGCGGCCCGCCTCGTCGAGCACCTTGGTCAGGCTGCCGGCCGCGGTCCGTTCGAGCGCCCGCCACGCCTGCTCCTGCGCCTCGATCAGCCTGGCCGAACTGCGGCTGACGGTGTCGCTCAGGCGGGCGACCGCCAGGGTCGCGCCGCCGTCGCCTGCGAGCGACTGGAAGCGGCCGGCCAGCGCGGACCAGGCCGCCGCGTCCACTTCGCCGAGCAGGGCCTGCTCGTAGCGATCGATGATGAACTGCACGAACATCAGCACCATCGACAGGCCGAGGGCCGTCGCCGTGGTGTCGAACGCCGTGCCGAGACCGGCGACCACGCCCGAAATGTTTTCCAACTGCGTCGGCGACAGGCAGGCGATCGCCACGGTGATGCCGATCACGGTGCCAAGGAAGCCCATGATCGGAATCGCCCAGATGACGAACCGCACGAGCCCGTAGCCCTGGGCGGCGCGGGCCGCGTCGAGATCGGACAGGTACTTGAGGTGGTCCTCGAGTTTGTCGGCCGAGCCGGTCCGGACGACCAGATCGAGCGCCTCGCGGAGCCTGCGCACGACGTAGCTCGACGCGGCCTCCCCGGCTGCGGCGTCGAGCGACTCCGCCAAGGCGGCCGCATCGGCCGGATTCTGGCCTCCCTCGGGGATCGGCTCGAGCCAGCTCCGACCGACGTGCCGCCGCTGCTTCATGAAGTCTGCGGCCATGAGCAGAAGCGACGACAGGCCGACGCAGAACATCACCACTTCCACATATTCGACCCAGTGCCCCGCGAGGTAACGCACCACGGTGGCATCGGTGACCACGCCGCCATGAATGAGGGCGAAGAAGCAGAAGGCAATCGCTCCGCCCCAGAGCAGGGGCGAGCGGAGCAGGAAGGTCGCGAGGGAGTTGAGCTTCGACACGTGGGTGGTCCTCCGAAACGCCGGGAAGCGACAGTGCCGGAACGCAGGATGGTGCCGACGTGTCTTCTCCATCGGTAGGCTTTGCCCGACCGATTGAATCGAAACATCCGGCAGCCTGAAAGACAGGATGCAACCAGGCCGCTGAGGCAAACCAGGCAACCCGGGA
>JBIIYN010000148.1:0-9485 GCA_044346795.1 Pirellulales bacterium | reverse complement strand
AAACAGCATCACCTCCAGCCAGCCGCTCGTGCCGTGGAGGTACTGGCTCCAGAAGTAGACGATGAACGCCACCATCGACACGAAGCCGCCGAGTCCGAAGCCCGGCGTGTGCAGCTCGATGTAGAGCCCCGCACCGCCGATGAGCAGGAGCAGCCAGGCGAGCCCCGGGCTGGCCAGGGCGTCGAGCAGCCGGTCGGCCCAGCCCGGCTCGGAGAGCGCGATGTCGCCGGTGAGGCCGTAGGCCTGCACGAGGCCCGCGAAGCCTTCCACCACGTGGGTCGCCAGACCGAGCGACTCCGCCGAGCGGCCGGTGAGCTGGATCGGGCCGGTGCCCACCTTGGCGCCGACCTTCCACGAGTCGCGGTCGGCCCGCCCCGCGAGTTCCTCCGCGGAAAAGTATTCGACCCGGCCGGTCTCCTGCTGCGTCGCCTGCTGGATGTCGATGCCGGGCAGCACGACCGCGATCGGCAGCGACCAGGCGCGGTCGCGTTTCCGCGCCACGCCCTCCCGCCAGGAGGCCGCCACCGCGGCGGCCTGCCGGCCCCGGATGGCCGCGTCCCCTTCGCCACCGAGCACGGCATCGGGATGCATCACCAGTTCGTCGCAGGCCAGCGCCACGAGCGCCGCGTCGCCCCGGGCCTGCCTGGGCACGTAGGCCACCGTCCGCACGCGGGCGGGATCGAAGGCCGCCAGCCGGTTGGCGAGCACGAGGCTCTGTTCGGGGCTGCCGCCGGCGGAGTCGACGCGGAGGCAGAGGAAGTTGGCCCCGTCGGCGACGGCCCGTTCGATCTGCTGCCGCGCCCGAGCCACCGCATCGCCGGTGATCGGGCCGGCGAGCACGATCTGCGCGGCCCGCCAGCCGCCCTCGAGCGACGGATCGATGCCGACGGCCCGCTCGTCGATCCCGAGGCTGCGGGCCAGTTCGGCCGGGGTGCCGGCCAGCGACCGCACGAAGCCCAGTTCGCGGGCCCGCCGTCCGGTGAGCGCGAGCGGCACGGGTCCGAGTTCCTCCACGTCGAGCACGGCCATCTTCTGCCGCAGCGGCTCCACGTCGTTGCCGGCGACGAACTGCTCCCCTTCGTCGGTGGCCACCCGGTGCAGCGAGGCCGCCGGATCGAGGAGCGCCAACGCCACGGCCGGCGGCACCGTCCGCCGCCGCGTGGCGACCTGCACGTAGGCCGCCCGCATCGCGTCGTCAACCATCGGTTCGTCGGTGTTCGCCGGCCCGAGCACGGCGTCGGTTCCCATCACGATCTCCTCGCAGGCCAGCGCCACGAGCACGGCGTGGCCGGTCGCGCCGGCGGGCAGGAAGGCCACGGTCTTCACGCCGGCGAGCCGGCCGTCGCCGAGGAACCTCGCCAGTTCCAGCGCGCGGCCGAAGTCGCTGCCGCCGCTGCCGCCATCCTCGGCCGGCTCGAACCGCAGCACGAGCACGCCCCGTTCCTTCCCCCGCTTGAGCCGGTCGAGCTGCCGCAGGATGGCCGCCTCCACCTGCGTGTCGCGGGTGCCGATGATCGGCAGCCTCACGGCCACCGCGGCCTCCTCCGCGGCGCCGGCCGGGCGCGGACATGCCAGGGCGATGGCCAGAGCGAACGTTCCCACGCAAGCCCGAAGCGCGAGCGAGGGAATGGTTTCGCGCCAAGGCTCGGCATCCTGCCGACCTCGCCTGCGCGGGCCTCCGCCCGCTGCCACGAAACCGGACATCACGCCCTGGCACACTTTCAACATCCAAGCCCGAAGCGCAAGCGAGGGAATGGCTTCACGCGCCGGCTGGTCGCCGATGAAAACCCGGTCCTCCGAGCCAGATGCCGTATGACCCGGACCTACGCGCCGGGTTCCCTCGCTCGCGCTTCGGGCTTGCATGGGAATGGGGTCGCTTGCTTGGACGACGGGATGACGGCCTGTTTCAAAACCGCTGAAATTCTAAGACCGCGACGGAGGGAGTCAAAAATCCCGTCTTTCGGATACAGTGCTGCGTCATGAGCACCCTCCACACCGCCCCCGCATCGTCCCGGCACGATCCCCTCATCCGCGACCTGATCGCCCTGATCGAGGCCAAGGCGCTCAAGCGCGGCACGTTCCGCCTCGCCTCGGGCCGCGAGGCGAGCTTCTACCTCGACGCCAAGCAGGTGGTGCTCGACGCCCACGGCGCGATGCTCGTGGGCAGGGCGATCCTCGAACGGCTCCGGGCGCTCGGCGGCCTGCCCGCCGCGGTGGGGGGCATGTCGATCGGCGCCGACCCGATCACCAGCGCCGTCGTGACGATGGCGGGGGTCGAAGGGCTGCCGCTCAAGGGCTTCATGGTCCGCAAGGAGCCGAAGGATCACGGCACCAAGAAATACGTCGAAGGACCGGTGGAGCCGGGGCAGCGGGTGGTGATCGTGGAGGACGTGACCACGACGGGCGGCTCGTCGCTCCTCGCGATCGACCGGGTGCAGGAGTTCGGGCTCGTGGTCGAGCGGGTGGTGACGGTGATCGACCGGCTGGCCGGCGCGAAGGACGCGTTCGCGGCCCGCGGCATCCCGCTCGAGTCGCTCGTGACGATCCGCGACCTCGGCCTCGAGCCGGAGTGACGATCGCCGGCGGGCTGGCCGATACCCAACCCTCGGCGTGACGCCAGTACCTCGCTGGCGCTTCGGGCTTGCATGGGCCTGTCCTCTCATCCAAGCCCGAAGCGCCAGCGAGGGAACCCGGGCCGGAGGTCCGGGTCGAACCGCGCCGGGGTCCATGGCTGGTATTTGCATCGCACCGCCCGGGCGCCGTAGGCTGAAGGCATGAAGCGTGTTGGCTCCCGGGCATGCCGGACGTTCGCGATGCTCGCGATGGCGGGCTTCGTCTTCGCCATCCTGCCGGCCGCGGTCCGCGCCGCCGGGCAGCCCGCAGCCGAGGAGATCGACGCGCTCGTCGCTGGGCTGGGTGCCGACGACTACGCCGAGCGGGAGGCGGCCGCGGCGAAGCTCAACGAGCTGGGTGCGGCCGCGGTCGATCCGCTGCTGGCCGCCGCCGAATTGAGCGACGACCTGGAGATCGCGCTGCGGGCACGGTGGCTCGTCGACACGATTCCGCTCGACACCGACCGCGACCCGCCCGACGTGGCGAAGCTGCTCGACAGGTACAAGCGGCGGGGATTCGCGGAGCGGGTGCAGGTGATGCACCGGCTCCTGCGGGTGGACGACGACGGCGGCATCGAGGCCCTCGCCCGGATCGTGCGGCTCGACCGGGCGGCGCTCGGATCCCGCGTGGCGGCGGCGCTCCTGGCCCGCGAGTGGCAGCCCGACGACCCGGCCTGGAGCGGCATGCGTGACCACATCTCCGCCGGGCTCGGCGGCAGCGTGCGGCCCGCTGCCTCCTTCCTCCGCTCCGTGGTCTCGTTCTCGTCCGCCGCCGACGCGGCCGCGCGCAATCAGGCCCTGCTCGAGGCCGGCGAGGCGCTCACCCAGCTCACCGAGACGGTGCCTCGCGCCACAGGTGCTCCCCCCGACGACACCGGTTCCGAAACGGTCGGCGAGATGACCCTGCGGATCTTCAAGCGGTGCCGGCTCCAGATGCTGATCAACGCCGGCGGCCGCGACGAGGTCCTGGCCGAGGCCCGCCGGCTGCTGCGGGAGTCGGTCGATCCGCAGAAAGACCCCGCCTCCGCCGGCGAGGCGGTGGCCGACAGCCTGGTCTGGCTCGTCGAGCGGGGGCTGCCCGAAGCGGTCGACCTGCTCGCGGCCGATCGACCTGAGCTGATCCGCGACGACGCGGTGGTGGGCTATGCGGCGGCGCTGGCCGAACGCGGCCGCCACCGGGATGCGGATGCCGACACGCTCGCCGCGGCGGCCTTCGCCAAGCCCGCCGGCACGAATGCCGAGTTCATCGACCGGCTCCAGACGGCCATCATGCTGGTGCGGTGGGGGGCGGCCGACTGGGCCACCCGCGAGTACGGTCTGCTCGTCGAGGATCCGCGGACGCCCGCGCCGCAATACACCATGGCGTCGATCCTGTTCTCGGAGTTCCTGCACGACCAGGAGCGGGAGGACGAGGCCGCCACCTGCCTGCGTCGGCTGCTGGAGGGCCGCGAGGACAAGGAGGGCAACAAGCGCAGGGGAGAAGGCGGCGAGCAGATGCTGCAACAGTTCGGCCGCGACCCGCGGTCGATCCGCTCGCGGATGCACTACTTCGAGGCGTGTGCGGCCGCCGCGAAGGACGATGCCGAGGCCCGTCGCCGGGCGATCGACGCGTCGCTGCGTGCCTACGCGCGGGATGTCGACGCGCTCATCGGGCTCTACACGCTGCCCGACAACACGCCCGCCCAGAAGGCCGACGCCGTGGCGCGGATCCGGCGGGCGCTGGAGCAGATCGAAAACGAGATCCAGGCGGCGCCCGAGGAGACGAACAACTACAACGAGTATGCCTGGCTCGTGGCCAACACCGAGGGTGATCTCCGCAAGGCGACCCGCTATTCGAAGCTCTCGCTCGTGAGGAGTTTCGACAGTTCGAGCTTCCTCGACACGCTGGCCCACTGCCATGCGGCGGCGGGCAACAAGGCGGCGGCGGTGCGGACGCAGTCGCTGGCCCTGCGGCAGGAGCCGCACAACCGCACGATCCGCAGGAACCTCGCCCGCTTCCAGGGCATGTAGGCGTCCCGCCCGATGCGCACCCACCAGATTCCGCTGGAGGTTCCGCTGGCCGACACGAGCCTCGCCGTGCACACCCGGGGCGGCGGGATCCCGCTGCTCCTGCTGCACGCCTTTCCGCTCGACCATCGCATGTGGACGGCGCAGGAGCCGCTGGCCGAACATCTCCGGCTGATCATCCCCGACCAGCGCGGCTTCGGCGGCAGCCGCGCCGCCGGCGGGCCCGCGAGCATCGGTCAATTGGCCGACGATGCGATCGCCGTGCTCGACGCCCTGCACGTCGACGAGCCGGCGGTGATCTGCGGCTGTTCGATGGGCGGCTACGTGGCCCAGCAGATCGCCGCACGGCATCCCGCGCGGGTGCGGGCGCTCGTGCTCGTCGACACGAAGCTCGAGGCCGACACGCCCGAGGCGCGGGCCGCGCGGGCCGACCTGGCCGAGAAGGTGCAGCGGCTCGGCCAGGAGATCGTGGCGGCGGCGATGGTGCCCCGGCTCCTCGCGCAGGTGACGCCGGCCGAAGCCATGCGGCACCGCGCCGAAGTCGCCGCCCTGCTCACCAGCATGATCCTCGAGCAGCCGGTGGGCACGATCGTCGCGGCGCTTCGGGCGCTGGCCACGCGGCCCGACATGACCGCGGCGATGCGGGAGGTCCGCGTGCCCACGCTCCTCGTGGTGGGCGAGCAGGACGCGATCACGCCGCCCGACTGCCTCGTCCGGGCCGAGGCGATCATCCCCGAGAGCCGGCTCTTGATCGTGCCGCACGCCGGCCACATGCCGCCGCTCGAGACTCCGGCCGTGTTCAACGAGGCGGTGCTTCGGTTTCTGAAGGAAGCGACGGCTCACGACCATGGAGCGGAGGGCCGTTGAGGGGCGGCCCGCCGCGGCCACGCAGCCGAGGCGGGCCCGATGGGCCCGGCGGCCGGGGCAGGTCGTCGCGTCTGAACTCCGGCGGCGGCCGGCGGCGATTCTCCCACTCGCGGTCGAACAGCGGCCGGCGGTTGTCGCGGCCATCCCGCCAGGCGTCGATCCGCGGCCCGAGCCGCGTCGCGCGGTCGAGCCACTCGAGCCGATCGTCTGCCGGCAGGTCGATCAGGTCGCGCCGGTCGGCCGGATTGCGGAGCTGCACCCACAGGTGCCAGGTTCGCGCCGCCTCGAGCAGCTGCTCGCGACCGGGGTCGGCCAGGGCCCGTCCCACGGCCACAAGTTCGCTGCGGTCGGCCCCGGAGAGCCGTGCGAACGTTTCCGCCGACCGTTCGAGCTGCCGCCGCTCCGCGTCGGGCATCTCGAGCACCTGCTCCCGCCGCCGGGCGAGCATCTCCCGATCGCGGGCCGTGTCGCCCGAGGCCCGCAGCGACCGGATCGCGGCGTCGAATGCCCGCGCGTCCTCGCGGACGTCTTCGGGCGACTGCACGGGCGGTCGCCGCGGCGGCGGATAGCCGGCCTTGGCCAAGGCCTCGAGAAACGCCACCGATCCGGCCTCGCGGAGCAGATCGAGGTGCTGCACGACCGGCAGGTTGCCGAGGATGGCGGCGTCGGGATGCGGCGCGGTGGCCCGGCCGGCGGCGATGCCGACGGCGAGGCTGCAAAGCACGATCGCCACGCCGGGGAGCCAGCGATTCACGACCGGCCAGACCGCGTCGCGTGATGGCGTGCCGCGGCGGGCCCCGCTGTTCCGCGTGGCACCGGCCTGTCCGGCCGCCGACACGGCCGCCATCTCGATGGTGGTGGCCATGCCGTCGGGCGAGCCCGTCGCGGCGGGGAGCACGTCGAGCAGGTCCCAGACGTCGGCCAGGGCCTGCGCCGGGTCGGTCGCGCCGCCGTCACCGGCATCCGGCGGCGGCGTCATGACCGCTCCTCCTGCATGTAGGGCGCGATCGCCTCGCGGAGCTGGTCGCGGGCGCGGAACAGGAGCGACTTCACGGCGGGCACCGTCAGGTCCATGGCCGCCGCGATCTCCTCGTAGGAGCACTGCTCGAACTTGGCGAGCAGCACGGCCATCCGCTGCCGCTCGTTGAGCGTGCCGAGGGCCCGCTGCACGACGGCCTGGAGTTCCGTGCGGTCGGCGAGCCGGGTGGGCAAGAGCCCGCTGGCGGCGACGGCGATCTGTTCCAGGCCGATGGCGCTCGACGACGCCGACACGTTGGTCGGCACGCCATGCTCGCGGCGGCGATACGACCGCTGCTTCAGGTCGCTGGCCACGTTGTTGGCGATCGTGTGGATCCAGGTGGTGAATTTGGCCGTGGGCTGGTAGCGGTCGCGGGCCCGGTAGACCCGCAGAAACACCTCCTGCGCGAGGTCTTCGGCGGTGGCGTGGTCGCCGGTGTGGTGCAGGAAGAGGGTGACGAGCCGCCCCTGCCAGAGGCCCACGAGCTGCTCGAAGGCGGCCGCGTCGCCGTCGCGGACGCGGAGCATCAGGTCCGTCGAAGGATCGTCGACAGCCGTCTGGCCGACCATGAAAACCCTCCCGCATCCTCCCGGGACACGCCCGGGAGGACGGATGGAAATGGAGCGGAGGAGGATCGAACTCCCAACCTCGGCATTGCGAACGCCGCGCTCTCCCAGTTGAGCTACCGCCCCGTCGTGGCGACATCCCGGAGCGATGTCCCAGTGAGGGAACCCGCGGAATTTCCGCGGGAATCTTGATGGTATGGCACGCGGGCGGGGCTGTCCAGCCGCCGAAAAACCGGGGGCATCCGGCGGGGGAGCCGAGGCGCTACAATCAGTGATCTCGCCCCGCCCCGCCGCACCATGCGTCTCCCCATGCACGTCCCCCCGATCGTCGTCCGCGGTGCGCGGGAGCACAACCTGCGCGACGTCACGGTCGGCCTGCCCCGCGGCCGGCTCGTCTGCCTCACCGGGGTGAGCGGCTCGGGCAAGTCGAGCCTGGCCTTCGACACGCTCTATGCCGAGGGGCAGCGTCGCTACGTGGAGAGCCTCTCCACCTTCGCCCGGCAGTTCCTCGGGCAGCTGCCCCGGCCCGACGTCGACAGTGTCACGGGCCTCTCCCCGTCGATCTCGATCGCGCAGAAGTCGGCCGGCCACAATCCCCGCTCGACCGTCGCCACGATGACGGAGATCCACGACTTTCTCCGGGTGCTCTTCGCACGGATCGGCACGGCCCACTGCCCGGAGTGCGACAGCGTGCTCGAGGCGCAGCCGCGGGACAGGATCGTGGAGCGGATCCTCGCGGCCCGCGCGGGGCGGCAGGTGATGATCCTCGCGCCGCTCGTCCGCGAGGCGAAGGGGGAGCACCGCGACCTGTTCACGGATCTCGTCCGGCAGGGGTTCACGCGGGCCCGCGTGGACGGCCGGATCTGCCGGGTCGAGGATCCGCCGCCGCTCGAAAAGCTGCTCAAGCACACCATCGACGTGGTGGTCGACCGGCTCGTGCCGGCGGAGGCGACCCGCAGCCGGCTCGCCGAGGCGGTGGAACTGGCGCTCCGCACCGGCGGCGGCCAGGTGATCGTGGCGGAGGAAGAAAAAAGGGGACATTCTGCTTTTTCCACAGAGGAAGTGAGATCTGCGGACACGGGTGACGGAAAAAGCAGAATGAAAAAAAGGGGACATTCTGCTTTTTCCACAGAGGAAGTGAGATCTGCGGACCCGGGTGACGGAAAAAGCAGAATGTCCCCTTTTTCGGACCTCGTCCTGTCGAGCCGCTATGCGTGTGTGAAGTGCGGCGTGAGCTATGCGACGCCCGAGCCGCAGCTCTTCAGCTTCAACAGCCCCCAGGGCGCCTGCCCGACCTGCGAGGGCCTGGGCGACATCTACGGCATCGATCCGACCAAGCTCGTGACGGCGCCGGAGAAGTCGCTCCGCAAGGGGGCGATCGGTGTGCTCGGCGGCTTTCGCGACATGCCCCGGTGGCTGCGCCGGCTGCTCACCGGCGTGGCCGCGCATGCGGAGGCGAAGCGGAAGCTCTCCCCCGGCACGCTGCTCGACACGCCCTGGCAGGATCTCCGGCCCGTCGAGCAGAAGATCTGGTTGAACGGCACCGGGCTCGAGGAGATCAAGCTCGCCTGGCGGCGGGGCCGGGCGGAACGCGGCGCGAAGACGAAGTTCGAGGGAATCCTCTCGCTGCTCGCCAACCGCTGGCGCAACGCCAAGAGCGGCATCATCCGGCGGATGCTCGAGAAGCTGATGAGCGTGACGCCCTGCCACGACTGCCGCGGCGCCCGGCTCTCGCCCCAGGCCCGCGCGGTCAGAGTCATGTCGCACAGCGCCGAGCTGTCGCTCGACCAGCTCTGCGCCCTGCCGATCGCCGACGCGCGGGCGTTTCTCGCCGACCTCGTCCTCGACGACACGCAGGCCGTGATCGCCGTCGAACTCATGAAGGAGATCCGCTCGCGGCTCGCGTTTCTCGACCAGGTGGGGCTCGGCTACCTCGCGCTCGACCGCAAGGCCCCCACGCTCTCCGGCGGCGAGAGCCAGCGGATCCGGCTGGCCGCGCAGATCGGCTCCGGCCTCTCCGGCGTGCTCTACGTGCTCGACGAGCCGTCGATCGGCCTGCATGCCCGCGACAACGTGAAGCTGCTCGGGGCCCTCGAATCGCTCCGCGACAAGGGCAACACCGTGGTCGTGGTCGAGCACGACGAAGACACGATCCGCGCGGCCGACTGGGTGGTCGACTTCGGCCCCGGCCCGGGGAAGCGCGGCGGCGAGGTGGTGGCGGCCGGCACGCCGGCCGACGTGGCGGAGAGTGACAGGAGCGTCACCGGCTCCTTCCTCGCCGGCCGCGACCGGATCGAGGTGCCGGCGCAACGGCGGCAGGCCACGGGCAGGTCGCTTTTGCTCACGGGCGTGCGGCACAACAACCTCCAGGGGATCGACGTCGAGATCCCGCTCGGCCGGCTGGTCTGCGTGACG
>JBIIYN010000147.1:0-9488 GCA_044346795.1 Pirellulales bacterium | reverse complement strand
CTTCTTGGCGAACTCGATCGACCGCGGGTGCATCACGCCCGCGCCGAGGCTCGCCATCTCCAGCATCTCGTCGTAGCTGATCGACGGCAGGCGACGGGCGTCGGGCAGCATGCGGGGGTCGGTCGTGTAGACGCCGTCGACGTCGGTGTAGATCTCGCAGAGGCCGGCGTCGAGCACGGCCGCGAGCGCCACGGCGGTGGTGTCGGAGCCGCCGCGGCCGAGCGTGGTGATGTTGCCGTTCTGGTCGATCCCCTGGAAGCCGGCGGCGATCACGATCGCTCCGTCGTCGAGCAGCTTCTTGACGTGGTCGGTCGAGATCGACCTGATGCGGGCCTTCGTATGGGTGGAGTCGGTGCGGATGCCGATCTGGGCGCCGGTGAGGCTCACCGCCTTGTGGCCCAGCGACTGGATCGCCATCGCGAAGAGGGCCACGCTCACCTGCTCGCCGGTCGAGAGGAGCATGTCCATCTCGCGGGCGCTCGGCCGCTCCGAGATCTGCTTGGCCAGATCGACGAGCACGTCGGTCTGGTGGCCCATGGCGCTGACGACGACCACCACCTGGTGGCCGGCCTGCTGCCGGGCGATCGCCTTCCCGGCGGCCGCGAGGATCTTCTGGGGATCGGCCACGCTCGTCCCGCCGAACTTCTGCACCACGAGTGCCATCGACATCGTCTCCCTGCGTTGCTTGTCCGCGCGAAAGTCAGCCCTTCAAAAACTCGCCCATCAGCTTCCAGCCGGGGAGGATCGACACCCCGCCCGCGGCGGCCGCGATCTCGTCGTACGTGGTCTGGCCCGAAGCCGTGATGCCGCTGCCGGCCATCACGAACGGCACGGGGCCGCGGGAATGGGTCTTCGTCGAGATGAAGGTGGGATGATCGGGGCAGACGAGGATCCGATGCTCCGGCACGCCCGCCAGATGCTCCGCGATCGGCCGCACGATCTTCGCGTCGATCTCCTCGATGGCCTTCACCTTCTCCACCGCGTCGCCCTGGTGGCTCGCCTCGTCGGGCGCCTCGACGTGCACGCAGACGAGATCGGCCGTGGCCAGTTCCTCGATCGCCGCCCGGCCCTTGGCCGCGTAGTCGGTGTCGAGGTAGCCCGTGGCGCCCACCACTTCCCGCCGCTTCCAGCCGGCCAGCGACGCCAGCCCGCGCAGGAGGTCGACCGCCGTGATCATCGTGCCGTTCGTGCCGTATTTCTTCGTGAACGGCTCCATCGCCGGCGCGCGGCCGACGCCCCAGAGCCAGACGTGCGTGGCCGGCCGCTTGCCGGCCGCGAGTCGAGCCCGGTTGACCGGATGGTCGGCCAGCCAGCCGGCGCTCTTCGCCATGATCTCGGCGAGCAGCCGGCTGCCCGAGCCCCGGGGAAATGAGTCGGCAACCGACTTGTCCATAAGATCGTGCGGTGGCGTGGCCCGCAGGTCGGCTCCCAGCGGGGCGGCCTGCCCGGCCGCGCCGCGATGCATGAGCAGGTTGCGGTAGCTGACACCCGGCTTGAATTCCCAGGCCGCGGCGAGTTCGGGAAAGTCGGCGGCGAGCCCGCGCTGGGCCGCGGCGAGCAGTTCCGCGCCCTCCTCCGTCGAGATGTGGCCGGCCGTGAAGTCTTCCATGATGGCCTCGCCCGTCGCGCCGGACGAAGCGCCGGCCGCAACGCTTCCGCGGATTGTCACGAGGTTGCACCGCACGGCCCAGTCGTCGGGCCCGAGCGTGATGCCCTGGGCGGCGGCCTCGAGCGGCGCCCGGCCGGTGAAATAGGCGAGCGGGTCGTAGCCCATCAGGCTCATGCAGGCCACTTCCGAGCCCGGCGGCAGGCTGTCGGGCACATGGTTGGTGAGCCCGACGCGGCCGCGGGCGGCCAGGGCGTCCATCGCGGGGGTGCTGGCGGCCTGGAAGGGAGTCTTGCCGCCGAGCGACGCCTGCGGGGCGTCGGCTGCGCCGTCCGGGATCACGATCACGAATTTCATGGTGTTTCTTCTTTTCCTGTCGGTTCGGCGGTGCTATCGCACGCGCGGGGAGGAACCCGGCTCCCCCGAATACCATCGCTCGCAGAGCGGCTCCTCGAACGAGCCGATCGCGTAGGTGAGCCGCGCCTCGGAGGCGCTCAAACGCTCGCTCCGGTATCCGGGGAGTCCGGCGTTCATTGATTTCATGGCGTTCGGGTCACTCCTCGAGCACGCTCAGGCAGACGCTCTTGCCACGGACCACGTCGCATGTGTCGATCGCGGCGACCGCCTTCTGCACGGCGGCCGACGCGCAGGCATGGGTCATGATCACGAGCGGCACGCCCGCGTCAGACGAGTCCGGCACGTCGTGCTGGATGACCGAGGCGATCGAGATGCCGTGGTCGCCGAGCGTGCCGGTGATCTTCGCCAGCACGCCGGGCCGATCCTTCACGCGGATCCGCAGGAAGTGCCGCTCCTGCGCGGCGGTGTCGCTGATCTTCGCGGCCGGCGTGTCGGATTCCAGCACGCCCGTGGTGCGGAAGGTGATCGCCGCGCGGCCCACGACCGTGTCGATGATGTCGGCCACGACGGCCGAGGCGGTGGGCATCTGGCCGGCCCCGAGGCCGTGGAAGAACATCCGGCCCACGGCGTCGCCCACGATGCTGACGGCGTTGTAGGCGCCCCGCGTCTCGGCCAGCGGCGTGCCGATCTTCACGAGCGCCGGCGCGACCCGCATCGCGAGCCGGCCGTCGCTGCGGCTGGCCACGGCCACGAGCCGGATCCGGTAGCCGAGTTCGCCCGCGTATTTCAGGAGGTCGAGGTCGATCCCGTCGATGCCCGTCCGCGGGATCTCGGCCCACGGCACCCAGACGCCGAAGGCGAGGTGGGCGAGAATGGCCAGTTTCTGCGTGGCGTCGGTGCCGTCGACGTCCATCGAAGGATCGGCCTCGGCGAAGCCTTTGGCCTGGGCGAGCTTGAGCACCTCGGCGTAGTCGGCGCCGTCCTCCTCCATCCGCGTGAGGATGAAGTTGCTCGTGCCATTCAGAATGCCGCGGATCGACTCGATGCGGTTGGCGGCCAGGCATTCGCCGATGGCGGCCACGATCGGGATGCCGCCGGCGACGGCCGCCTCGAAGGCGATCGACCGGCCCAGCCTGCGGGCCAGTTCGAAGAGTTCCGGGCCGTGCTCGGCGAGCAGCGCCTTGTTGGCGGTGACGACGTCCTTCCCGCCCTGCAGCAGCTCGATCATCATCGACCGCGCGGGCTCGAGGCCGCCCACGAGCAGGGCCGCCACGGAGATCGACGGGTCTTGGGAGATGTCGTGGATGTCGGACGAGACCCTGCCGCCCGGCACCTGCACGCTGCGGGCCTTGGCCACGTCCTTCACGACAGCCCGCTCGACGACGATCGGCCGGCCTGCATGCCGCGTGATGTGATCGGCCGACTCGACGAGCAGGCGGACGACGCCCGACCCGACGGTGCCCAAACCGACGACGCCGACGCGGACAGGTGCGGTCATGACCGGAACGACTCCAGGAAAGCGGAAGGAACCTCAGATCGTACTGAGCGTAGCTCGCATCTGGAAGCACGCCCCGCGGTTTTCGGCGGAGGTACGGTCGTGCCGGTCGTGTCGATCGTGCCGGCGAAGATGGTCCGCTGCCGCGTGAGGCAGAGCCTAGTTGGGTTCCGGGGCCGTACTCGTGGCCGTGCCGCGGAGGGGTTCCTCTTCCAACCGGCCGAAACCGACGTTCGTCCGTTGGCGGAGCGTCACCCCGTCGCCGTTCACGTCGAGGGCGATCGTCACGAGGAACGGGGTTCGCGGAAAGCAGATCCGGGCGGTGAACGAATCTTCCCGCCATCCCCCGGAGGCCGCGATCGCCTGCCGTTCGAACGCCCCCAGCGCCAACTCGCCCGCAACCCACCGTCCACGTCCGCAGACGATCCGTTCCTCGCGGCCGGCGATGCGGAGCAGGAGCAGATCGGACTCCTCGCCTCGTTCCACGGCGACCGCCTCGATCCGACGTGGATTGTCGGCGAAAGTGAACCGTCGTCCGACGAAGGCGGCGGAGGGAGAGCCCGCGGTCGGCGTCGGCAAGGCGAGGTCTGCCAGACGCCCGCGGAGCCGTGCCAGAAGCGCGGGGTCGTCGGCGACGGCGTCGTCGCCCAACGCCGGCAGAAGATGCCGCCACACGATGTCGAGAATTCCCTGCATGTCGCTGGTGCCGGCGTTGATGGCTACGACGGCATCCTGCCGGGGCATCACCACGCAGAACTGGCCAAAGGCCCCGTCCCCGCGAAAGGCCCCGTGGCGGCACCGCCAGAACTGGTAGCCGTATCCCTGGTCCCAATCGCTGTCGGGATCACTGCCGTTGGCCGTCTGCCTCGCCGTGGCCGCATCGATCCACTCCGCCGGCACGAGTTGCCGGTTACGCCATCGGCCACGCTGGAGGAGCAACTGGCCGAACGCCGCGATGTCGCCCGTGCGCAGCGACAGCCCGTATCCTCCGACGGCGATCCCCTCCGGGCTCCGCTCCCATGTCGCACCCTCGATTCCCAGCGGTGCGAGGAGACGCGGCGCGAGGAAGTCGAGAAGTGGTTCTCCCGTGACTTTCTCCACGATCGCCGACTGCATGTAGGTGGCCGACGAACTGTAGAGAAAATGGGTGCCGGGCTTGAACGGCACGGGATGTGCGAGAAACGCCTTCACCCAGCCTCCCGCGGCCGGCCGTGGCGGATCCGTCTGCTGACCGGTCGCCATCCGCAGCAGGTCTGCCACCCGCATCGCCCGGAGGTGGGGAGAGATTTCCCCGGGCGCCTCGGCCGGGAAGAACGACACGACGCGATCGGCGACTGCGAGCCTGCCATCGGCCACGGCCAGGCCGACCGCCGTGGCGGTGAAGCTCTTGGAAAGCGAGTAGAGCGAGTGTGGCGTGGCGGAGTCGTAGGGCTTCCACCATCCCTCCGCGACGACATGGCCGTGCCGCACCACCACCAGTCCGTGGAGGCCCTCGTGCCGGTCGAGCGCGTCGACGAGGTCGAGCAGGCCGGCCACATGAACCCCCTGCGATCCAGGGTCACTCCGGGGCAGGACTGCCTCCGCATGCTCCGGCCAGCCGCCAGCCATGGCGAGCCAGGCCAGGATGCAAACCGCCTTCGGCAGTCCCTCGCTTCGCCGCTCAGATCGCCGCTCAGATGGCATCGCCGATGCTCCTTTCCATGCGAGACGCTCGAGAGAGGATAGGTCGATGGGCGCCGCGCACGCAACCGGTGGACCCTCGGGGCTCGCAGTCGGCCTCCGGGCACCGGAGAGGGCGGGGAACATGCGGACCGCTCGCCGGGTGTCCTCTTTTTCATCGATCGCGTACAACGAGCCCGTCGATTGCGCCGTCCGCCACCTGCGTCTCGTTGCCTGAGGAGCATCCCGCCTTGGAATCATCCGCCCGCGAATTTCTGGTCCGACTCCTGGAAACCCCGAGCCCGTCGGGCTACGAACAGCCGATTCAGCGGCTGGTGCGGGACTACCTTTCGGACAGCGCCGACACCGTCGTCACCGATCCCCATGGCAACGTGATCGGCGCGAAAAACCCCGCCGCGCCCATGCGGATGCTGCTGGCCGGCCACTGCGACCAGATCGGTCTGATCGTCCAATACATCGACTCCGACGGGTTCATCTCGGTGCAGCCGATCGGCGGCTGGGATCCGATCCAGCTCGTCGGCGCCCGGGTCGTGATCTGGACCGCCGCGGGCCCGGTGAACGGGATCATGTCGCGGAAGCCGATCCACCTCCTCACCGAGGAGGAGCGGAAGGTGGTGCCGAAGATGAAGGACCTCTGGATCGACATCGGCGCGGAGAACAAGGCCGACGCCGAGAGCGTGGTGCGGATCGGGGACTGCGTGACGTTCGAGCTGCGGTTTCAGCCGCTCAGACGCAATCTCGCCAGCGGCGTGGCGATGGATGACAAGGTCGGGCTCTGGGTGGTGCTCGAGGCGTTCCGCCGCGCGGCGGCGGCCGGGCCCCTCCCCTGCGGCCTGTTCGTGGCCTCGACCGTGCAGGAGGAGATCGGCCTGCGTGGGGCGCAGACGAGCTGCTACGGCGTCGACCCCCACGTGGCCATCGCGGTGGACGTGACGCATGCCACCGATTGCCCCACGATCGACAAGAAATCGGAGGGGGACGTGGGGCTCGGCAAGGGTCCGGTGGTCTACCGCGGGCCAAACATGAATCCGCACGTGGTCGATCGGCTGCTGGCGGCGGCCAAAAGCCATGAAATCCCTGTCCAACTCGGAGCCAGCGGCCGGGCCACGCCGACCGACGCCAACGTGCTGCAGACCACCCGGGCGGGCGTCGCCACGGGGCTCGTCAGTGTTCCCAACCGCTATATGCACTCGGCCGTGGAGACGATCAGCCTCGACGACGCCGACCGGGCGGCCGACCTGTTGGCCGCGTTCGTCCTGGGCTTGGAGGGATCGATCAACTGGGCGCCGTAGCCCCACCGGGCGGCAGGGACCGCGGGACGTCCGGGATGTCCTGCCAAAACGGCACTGCCTCCGTCCGCCGCCGAGGCGCACGGGATGCCGGGAGGCCGGAAAGGCAGCGGAAGCCGTGCCGCTCACGAGACTGAAGGACTTTGGCACGCCGGTTGCTTCCTTCTTCCGCCGCCCCGACTGGGACTGCCAATTCAACACGTTTTCCACCCGTCTCGCGTCCGTCAATCCTCTGGAGGAGTTTCTCGTGGCCAAACAAATGGTGTTCGACGATGAGGCCCGTCAGCCGCTGCTCGCCGGTGTTTCGAAGCTGGCCAGGGCCGTGAAGAGCACGCTTGGTCCGCGCGGCCGCAACGCCGTGCTCGACAAGGGGTGGGGTTCGCCGAAGGTCACCAAGGATGGCGTCACGGTCGCCGAGGACATCGACCTCGAGGATCCGTACGAAAACCTGGGCGCTCAGCTCGTGAAGGAGGCCGCCAGCAAGACCAACGACGTGGCCGGCGACGGCACGACCACCGCCACCGTGCTCGCCGAGGCGATCTTCCGCGAGGGGCTCAAGATGATCGCCTCGGGCGCCGACCCGATGGCGCTCTCCCGTGGCATCCACCAGGCCGTGGAGGCCGTCTCGAAGGCGATCCTCGCGATGGCCACCCCGATCAACGAGAAGAACAAGAAGGAGTTGATGCAGATCGCCACGATCGCGGGCAACAACGACCCGACGATCGGCAACGTACTTTCCGACGCCTTCCTCAAGGTCGGCAAGGACGGTGTCATCACCGTCGAGGAGGGGAAGCAGGCCGAGACGACCGTCGACGTCGTCGAGGGCATGCAGTTCGACCGTGGCTTCCTCTCGCCCCACTTCGTGACCGACGCCGAGTCGCAGGTCTGCGAGATGGAAAACCCCTACATCCTCATCTTCGAGGAGAAGATCTCGAGTGCCAAGAACCTCGTGCCGCTCTTGGAGGCCATCAGCAAGGCGGGTAAGCCGCTCGTCGTGATCGCCGAGGACGTCGAGGGCGAGGCCCTCGCCACGCTCGTCGTCAACAAACTCCGCGGCATCGTGCAGTCGGTCGCCATCAAGGCCCCGGGCTACGGCGACCGCCGCAAGGCGATCCTCGGCGACCTCGCCGTGCTGACGGGTGGCCAGGCGATCTACAAGGATCTCGGCATCGCGCTCGACGCGGTGAAACTCAGCGATCTCGGCCGTGCGAAGAAGGTGATCATCGAGTCGGAAAACACGACGATCGTCAGCGGTGCGGGCACGAAGGACGCCATCGAAGGGCGGGCCAGGCAGATTCGCTCGGAGATCGAGGCGACCACCAGCGACTACGACCGCGAGAAGCTGCAGGAGCGGCTGGCGAAGCTCGCCGGCGGCGTGGCCCAGATCAACGTCGGGGCCGCGACCGAGACCGAGATGAAGGAGCGGAAGGCGCTCATCGACGACGCCAAGAGCGCCGTGCAGGCGGCCCTCGCCGAGGGGATCGTGCCAGGCGGCGGCGTGGCGCTCCTGCGGAGCGAGAAGGCGATCGATGCGCTCGTCTCCAAGGGCGACCTCGACGCCGACGAAAAACTCGGCGCCTCGATCGTGAAGCATGCCCTGCGGTATCCGCTCGAGGCGATCGCCGACAACGCCGGCACGGACGGCTCCGTGGTGGTCAACCGGGTGCGGCACCTGAAGGGCAAGAACGACGGCTACGACGCCGACAAGGCAGAGTACTGCGACCTGGTGAGCGCCGGCGTGATCGATCCAGCCAAGGTGGTGCGCACCGCCCTGCAAAACGCGGCGAGCGTGGCGGCCTTGCTGCTCACGACCGATTCGCTGGTCACCGAGATCCCGAAGGCCGAGGAGGAGAGTGGCGGCGACGGCCACGACCACCACGGCATGGGCGGCGGCATGCCGGGCATGGGCGGCATGGGCGGCATGCCGGGCATGGGTGGCATGGGCGGCATGATGTGATCGGCCGCGGGGCTGTTCCGCAGCCGGCCGATCGAGCGTATTCCGAGACTGGTACCGGTTCCTTCCCCGTTTCTTCAAACCGTTTCCTGAATCCTCTTCCTGAATCCTTTTGGAGTGAATGACAGATGGCTGCAAAGAATCTGAAGATCCGTCCGCTCGATGATCGCGTGGTGGTGGAACCCGTCGAGGCCGAAGAGCGCACGGCCGGCGGCATTGTGCTGCCCGACTCCGCCAAGGAAAAGCCGCAGCGCGGCCACGTGGTGGCGCTTGGACCGGGCAAGTTGCTCGAGCACGGCGGCAGAGCGCCGCTTTCGGTCGCCGTCGGCGATCAGGTGATCTATGGCAAGTATTCCGGCAGCGACATCGAGGTCGATGGCCACGAAGTGAAGATCCTCCGCGAGAGCGACATTCTCGCGAAGGTGTTGAGTTGAGCGGTCGGGCTGCCCGCAGCCGGGTTCGACCGAGCCGTCAGTTTGCGATGCAGCATGATCCAGCATGATCCAGACAAGCCCTTCCTCTTCCCACCCAATCATCATCCAGTCAGTCACTTTCAGGAGTAACGACCCGTGCCCAAGCAACTGCTGTTCGACGACAACGCCCGTGCCAAACTGCTCAAGGGCGTCGAGAAACTGGCCGGTGCCGTCGCGGTGACGATGGGGCCCACCGGCCGCAATGTCATCATCGACAAGTCGTTCGGCGGTCCGACCGTGACCAAGGACGGCGTGACGGTGAGCAAGGAGGTGGATCTGGAGGACGCCTTCGAGAACATGGGCGCGAAGCTCGTGAACGAGGTGGCCTCTAAGACCTCCGACCTCGCCGGCGACGGGACGACCACCGCCACGGTGCTCGCCCGGGCGATCTTCCGCGAGGGCACGCGGAACGTGGCGGCCGGCTCGAACCCGACCGCCGTCCGCCGCGGTATCGACAAGGCGGTGACGGCCGCCGTCGAGCGGCTGATGCAGATCGCGCGGAAGGTCGAGCGGCCGGAAGAGGTCGCGCAGGTCGGTGCGATCAGCGCCAACAACGATCGCTCGATCGGCGACCTGCTGGCCGAGGCGCTGCAGCGGGTGGGCAAGGACGGCGTGATCACGGTGGAAGAGGGCA
>JBIIYN010000199.1:0-7184 GCA_044346795.1 Pirellulales bacterium | reverse complement strand
ATCATTCCAGGCATGATCCGACGGCCGCGACGAACCCGCGGACGACGCGCCGCGGGCGAGCCATTCGACCTGGGTGAATGGGTGGCGAGTGAACCTTGCTCGGCCCAGCGCCGAGACCGTTCCGGTCGCTTGACTCCCCTGAAGCCCGACTTTAAGACAGACCGACAGTGGTCTGGCCCACGCCGCGTGCCTGCTCCGCGCCTCAGGGGCGTCTTCCAGACCTGAGTCGCCGCTTTCGAAGGTGCCTGTATGTCTTCCGCCGCCCGTTTCACGTCGAGTCGTCCCGAATCTTCCACGAGAGCGATCGTGTTCGAACATCTGGAGCCCAGAGCCGTGTTGACGGCAGCGGTGGCGGGCGTCCCCGACCTGATCGCAGCCAGTGATTCGGGATGGGCCGGTGACGTCCGCGCGACGGCCGACAACAAGACCCCGTCACGACGCCGACGTTCACCGGTATCGCCAGGAACGCGGTCAGTGTGACGCTGTTCAACGGCACGACGCCGATCGGCACGGCGCCCGTCGTGAACAAGGCGTGGACGTTCTCGATCGACCCGGCTGCGGCCCTGACCGCGGGCCGGCATGCGATCAGTGCCCAGGCGACCATCGCCGGCGGAGCGGCCGGCCCGCGGTCACGGCCGCTCGCCGTCGAGGTCGTCGCCGCCTCTCCCGTACCGCCGACCGTCGGCCTCCTCGCAGCCTCCAACTCTGGCAGCAAGACGGATACGGTCACCAACGTGAACACGCCGGTGCTCTCCGGAGTGGCTCCGGCGGGAAGCCGCGTCATGGTGCGCATCGACGGCGGCAGCGAGCGGATCGTGGTCGCCCAGGCCCGCTCGGGGGCATGGTCGTTCAAGGCTCCCGCTCTCACCGACGGGGAGCACACCGTGACCGTCGTCTCGGAGAGCGTCGTCGGCCTGCGGAGCGAGGCGTCTTCGCTGTCGCTCACCATCGACACCGTGCGTCCGATGGCCAAGCTCGAGTTTCTCTCGGCCGTCAACCAGATCGAGGTGACCTTCTCGCGGCCCGTCCGCGGGCTCTCGATCAGGCACTTCACGGTGTCGGGAAACCTCGGGGGCAGGCAGATGACGCTCGCGTTGAACGACCACAGGGTCGTGGCCGCCACGGGTGGTTTTCCGCTCGAACCGAAGGCCGGCACCCCGGCGGGCACCGTCTGGCGGATCCGCTCGAACACCGGCGAAGCCTTCAGTGGCGTCTATCGGATCGCGCTGGCAGTGCCGCGGGCCGGGATCGTCGAGACCGAATCGGGCGCCGACAATCCGCTCGGGCCGACGACCGACGGATACGGGCCCAACGTCAAGGGCAGTGCTTTCTGCATCGCGATCGCGTGACACGTGACGGCGAATGTTTCGCGTTGGATGCCAACGAGTCGAACACCCCCAAACGCTCCGGCACCATCGAGACCCCCGGCCTTCCCGTCGACGAAAATCCGCCAGGTCGCCTGCATTTCCAGCCCGCAGTGGCCGTTGCTCAAAAAGACCAAGCAGACGGCCGAGCAAAGTTTTCAGACAGAGCCTAAGCCAGCGACTCCACGCCCTGCATGCCGATGGTGGTCGCCACTCGGCATCCCGCCGGCACCTGCCGGCCCCCTTTGGGTTCCCTTCTACGACCCCGCTGTGGCGGCGAGCCGCTCGGCGATCCACACCTTGGGGGAAAATCGGGACGGGAGCGAATTGAATGCGTTTTCCCGGGAATCACGCGCGGCGACATTCGCTCCCGTCCCAGTCCTGCGTCCGGAACCGGCTACGAAAAATCGGCAGGACGAAACGACGCAGCACTTTTCGCATGTTTTTCGCGAGAGATGTATAATCGACTTCAATGACTTCGTCTTCTTCACCACACGAGTCTTCTGGGCAGGATCACACCGGCGAAACGGCGCGTGCAGCGACCGCAGCCGAGTGGGTCGGCAGCCGAGGCGACAAGGAGCCCGATGCCTGCGCTGCAATGACACCAGCCGAACGGATCGAAATGGTGTGGCCGATCACTGTCACCGCCTGGGCCTTTAGCGGAAAGCCGTGGGATGAATCGCGACTTCGCCGAGATGTTGAAAGCCTTGGCTGCAGAAAGCGTTGAGTTTCTCGTTGTCGGCGCGTATGCGGTCGCCGGTCACGGAATTCCTCGGGCCACCGGCGACATCGATCTGTGGGTGCGGTCGACCCCTGACAACGCCGCCCGTTTGTGGCGTGCATTGGAACGATTCGGGGCACCGAGAAGCCGCGTGTCTCCAGAGTCTTTCACGCAGCCCGACGTCGTCTACCAAATCGGTCTGCCACCAAACCGAATCGATTTCTTGACCACGATCGACGGTGTAGCGTTCGATGATGCGTGGGCAGAAAAAGTGCCGTGCGTGGTGAGCGGTATCGCCTTCAACATGCTCTCGCTGCGGCATCTCGTGGAGAACAAACGAGCGACCGGCCGCCCCCAGGATCTGGCCGACGTCGCCAGGCTTCAGTCCCTGGGGTGACGAATCCAGGGGAGGGGGGGCGGGGGTTAAAAGGTGTCAGGACTCTCTTCCGAGGCATCTGCCGTCGCACGTCGGCCACACCCGAGGGATTGAAAAAGAGTCCCGACACCTTTGCCACTCCCCGACGGCGTCCACGAATCCCGCCGCCGGCGGCACCTTCGCCAACCCGTGACCGACGGCCATCATCAGCCCCACGGCGACCCGCAGCGCGGTGAAGCCGACATCGGCAAGAATCGACTTCGGTTCGTCACCGGCGGCGAGTCGAGAGAGCATTGCAGGGATCCTCCTTGTGAAATCATGTGGAATGGCGAGTGTAACCGACTCACGGAGAAGATGCCGTATTCGTTTTTGCCATGTTCCTCCGCCGGGGCGACCGCGGCAACGTTTCGTATGGCCGCCTCCCAGCCCCCAAGCCTTCGCCGCTGGTTATCGGCCGCCCGCGTCCCGGCGTCACGGCTGTCTCATGAACGCCGGTGCAAAAACCGGAAAGGATTCACGAGCAGGGCGAGGTTTCAGGCGAGCAGGTCCTTCACGACCTCGCCATGCACGTCGGTCAGCCGGAAGTCACGGCCCTGGAAGCGGAAGGTGACCGCCTCGTGGTTGAGGCCGAGCAGGTGGAGGATCGTCGCCTGCAGATCGTGCACGGCCATCGGCCGCTCGGTGATCCGGTAGCCAAGCTCGCAGGTCGCGCCGTAGGTGAGCCCCCGCTTGAGTCCGCCGCCGGCCATCCAGATCGTGAAGGCGTCCTTGTGGTGGTCGCGGCCGACGAGCTTCGGGTCGGCCTTGCCCTCGAGCATCGGCGTGCGGCCAAACTCGCCCGCCCAGATCACGAGCGTCTCGTCGAGCAGCCCGCGCTGCTCGAGATCCTCGATCAGGGCCGCGAGGCCCCGGTCCATCTCCGCGCATTTCTTCGGCAGGTCGGCGTAAAGCTTCGAGTGGTGGTCCCAGCCGCCGTCGATGATCTGCACGAACCGTACGCCCCGCTCGACTAGCCGCCGCGCCAGAAGCAGGTTGGCCGCCAGCGACGGCTTGCCCGGCTCGGCGCCGTAGTGAGCGAGCGTGGCGGGCGTCTCGGCGGCCAGATCGATGAGCTCCGGGGCGGCCGCCTGCATCCGAAAGGCCATCTCGTACTGTGCGATCCGGGCGGCGATCTCCGGATCGCCCACCGCGGCGAGGTGGTCGGCGTTGAGGCCGTTGATCGCGTCGAGCGCGGCCCGGCGGTCGGCTCGGCTCATGCCGGGCGGGTCGGCGAGATGGAAGATCGGCGCCCCGCGGTTTTGGAAGGCCACGCCCTGGTAGATCCCGGGCAGGAATCCCGCGCTCGCCAGGTGCTTTCGCTGCGCCCCCTCGCCGCTGGCCAGCTGCACGAAGGCGGGCAGGTCGGCCGTCTCGCAGCCGAGCCCGTACACCGCCCACGACCCCATCGAGGGCCGGCCCGGCAGCTCATGGCCGGTGGCGAACATGAACTGGGCCGGCGTGTGGTTCACGTTCGTGGTGTGCATGCTGCGAACGACGACCGACTTGTCGGCCACGCGGGCGAGGTTGGGAAGCAGTTCCGAAAACTCCATGCCGCACTCGCCATGGCGGGCGAAGCGGTAGGGGCTCGCCAGCAGGTTGGGCCGGCCGCTGATGAAGGCGAACCGCTGGCCTGCGACCAGTTCCGCGGGCACGGGCTGGCCATCGTGGGCGACGAGCGCGGGCTTGGGCTCAAAGAGGTCGAGTTGCGACACGCCGCCGCTGGCAAACAGCAGGATCACGCTCTTGGCACGCGGGGCAAAGTGCGGCCGCCGCGGGGCGAGCAGGCCGGCCGGGGGAGCTTCTCCGCGGGCCGCCGATGCCCGGCCGAGCAGGCCGGCCAGGGCGATGCCGCCGAGTGAGAGCCCCATGTCGGCCAGGGCCGCGCGGCGGGCGATGCCGAGCGGCGACATGGAGCCGCCAGCCCCGGTGGATCGTCTCGCGAAGTCGCCTGGGTGATGCATCGCCCTCACTCCCTCGTGATCGTCTCGTCGAGGCTCAAAATCGCGGTGGCCACCAGATACGAGGCGGCCAGATCGACGGCCCCGGCATCGTCGGTGGCAAGCAGGCCCGACGGCTGGTCGCCGCGGACCGACTCGATCAGTGTTCGGGCCGCGGCAGGGTCGGACATGAAGCGTTCTCGGCGACCATCGTAGAGCGCCGCCAGTCTCTCCTGCTCGGCGGGCGTCGGCAAACGCGCCGTCGCCGTGCGGAAGGCCGCAGCGAACCGTTCCTCGATGTCGGCCCGATCGGACGGGGCGACGAGCTTCCGTGCCATCGCGAAGGCGGCTTCGGTGAAGATCGGGTCGTTCCAGAGCGTGAGGGCCTGCAGCGGCGTGTTGGTCCGGCTACGGGCCACGGCGCAGGTGACGCGATCGGGGGCGTCGAAGACGGACAGCGTCGGGTGGAGGTACATCCGCCGCCAGACGGCATAGAGCGTACGGCGGTGCCGTTCTTCACCCCCGGAGGTGAGATACTTCGGCGACTTCTCGTCGCGGATCCACCAGAGGTCGTCGGGCTGCGGTGGGTAGACCGGCGGCCCGCCGATCGCCCGCGAGAGCAGGCCGGCGATCGCCAGCGCGTTGTCGCGGACGGCCTCCGCCGGCAGTCGTTTCCGCGGGGCCCGCGCGAGCCAGCGGTTGTCGGGATCCGCGGCGAACGCATCGGACGTCATGCTCGACGACTGACCATAGGTGGCCGACAGGACGATCCGCCGCAGCAATCGCTTCAGCGACCAACCCTGCTCGACGAACTCCACCGCCAGCCAGTCGAGCAGTTCCGGATGCGTGGGCCGCTCCCCCTGGATGCCGAAGTCTTCGGGCGTCCGCACGAAGCCCGCCCCGAAGAGTTCGGCCCAGAAGCGGTTAACCGTGACGCGGGCGGTGAGCGGGTTGGCCGGGTCGACGAGCCAGCGGGCCAGGCCGAGGCGGTTGGCGGGCAGCTCGGCGGCCGGCGGATGGAGAGCCTTGGGCAGGCCGGGCGTCACGACGTCGCCGGGGGTCTCGTAGTTGCCCCGCATGAAGATCCGCGTTTCCCGGGCCTTGGGCAGATCCTCCATCACGTAGGTCGTGGTGCCGGCCACCGCGAGCATCGGCCCGCCCATCGCCGAGCGGCCGGGGCCGACTTCCGGCCCGGTCTCGTCGGGCGTGTTGTTGAAGTACGACAGCAGCCGGTAGTAGTCGCGCTGGGTGAACGGATCGAACTTGTGGTTGTGGCACTGCGCACATTCCAAGGTCGTGCCGAGCCAGACCGTGGCCGTCACGTTCACGCGATCGATCAGCTGGGCGGAGCGACGGGCCTCCTTGGGCGTGCCCCCCTCGAGGTTGCAGGGACTCGCGCGGTGGAAGCCGGTGGCGATCCGCTGTTCGATCGTGGCGTCTGGCAGGAGGTCGCCGGCGAGTTGCTCGATCGTGAACCGGTCGAACGGCATGTCGGCGTTGAAGGCGGCGATCACCCAATCTCGCCACGGCCACGACGGCCGCAGTTCGTCCTCATGGGCGCCGGTCGAGTCGCCATAGCGGGCGGCATCGAGCCAGGGCGTGGCCCATCGCTCGCCGAACCGCGGCGAGGCGAGGAGGCGATCCACGGCCCGCTCACGAGCCTCGGAAGATCGGTCGTCGAGGAACTCGTCGAGTTCGGCGAGCGTCGGCGGCAGACCGGTGAGGTCGAGGCTCACCCGCCGCAGCCAGGTGGCCGGCTCGGCCGGCGGCGACACCGCGTGCCCCCGCTTCGCCGCGGCGGCCTGCACGAAGAAGTCGATCGGATCGCGACACCAGCCCGGATTGGTCACCTCCGGCACCGGCGGCCGGACGGGCCGCACGTAGGCCCAGTGCCGAGGCACCTCCGTCGCGGGCGAGCCGACGCCCTCCGGCCAATCGGCTCCCTGCTCGATCCAGCGGCGGATCACCGCGATCTCCGCCTCGTCGAGCGGGTCGGAGTCGGACGGCATCCGCACCTCCGTGCCGTGGCCGACGAGCCGCTGCACCAGGAGGCTCGCATCGGCATCGCCGGGTATGACCGCCGGGCCGGAGTTGCCGCCTGCCATCACGATCGCCCGCGCATCGAGCCGCAGCCGGGCCTGCTGCTCGTCGGGCCCGTGGCAGTGATGGCAGCTCGCTTCCAGGATCGGCCAGACATGCCGCGAGAAGTCCACCCGCTGGCTGCGAGCGGCTGGAGGCTTGGCTGCCTCGTCGCCGCCGCGGGCAGGGATCGCCCGGGCCGCTGCTGCTGCTACCGCGACGAGCAGCGCGGCCAACGGGAGCCCGAAGCGATCGCGAGCGCCGCAAGGGTGGTTCGCCCCGTGCATCGGGCGTGCTCCCAGGGAGTGGACCTACGATTTGGAGTGGTTCGCTGGAGTATACCTCGGCGCAGTCGCCAGGTGCTTGTCCCGGTCTGCGGGGCAGAGGGACAGGCACCGTCTACCGCGCAGCCGGAACCAGTCGCGCTCCCGCGACGCGCCGGCGTGCTGCGCCCGCGGTGGCCAGGGATGGCACTGCGGGCGTAAAGTTCGCCACCGGTCGGCCAAGCGGAAAAAGGTCATGGATGACTTTTTCCAAGGACGGTTAGCCCGGCAGGATGCCGTCAAGCACGCCCGTGCTGTCGGCAAACTCGCCGAGTTCCACGCCCACGGCCCGGGCCTGGGCGAGCCAGAGATTCGCCAGCGGTGTGCCGGGCTTGCACGCGAGGT
>JBIIYN010000193.1:0-7350 GCA_044346795.1 Pirellulales bacterium | reverse complement strand
CTGGGCCGGATCGCTCACGCTCGTGGCCGATGCCGGCCACAACGCGGGTGACGTCCTCGGGCTCCTGCTCGCCTGGGGTGCGAGCCGGCTGGCCAGGCGCCCCCCCTCGCGGCGCTACACCTGGGGCCTGCGTCGCACGACCATCTACGCGGCGCTCACCAACGCCGTGTTCCTCATCGCCGCCTGCGGCGCCATCCTCTGGGAGGCGTGGCATCGGCTGCGATCGCCCGAGCCGGTCACCGGGCCCGTGATGATCGCCGTGGCTGCGGCGGGCGTGGTGATCAACACGCTGACGGCACTGCTCTTCATGCGCGGCCGCGAACGCGACGTGAACGTGCGGGGGGCCTTCCTGCACATGGCCGCCGACGCGGCGGTGTCGGCGGGCGTGGTGGTGGCCGGGATCGCCATCCTGCTGACGGGGCGGACATGGATCGACCCGGTGGTGAGCATCGCGATCACGCTGGCGATCCTCGCGGGCACCTGGGATCTCTTCCGCGAGAGCGTCGACCTGGCACTCGATGCCGTGCCCCGCGGCATCGACCCCGACGCGATCACCGCGGCGCTCGCCGCGCTCCCGGGCGTCGTCGAAGTGCACGACCTGCACGTCTGGGCGGCCAGCACGTCGGAAGTGTCGCTGACGGCCCACCTCGTGGTGCCGGAGCCGGCCACCCACGAAGCGGCGTTATCCGCAGCGACGGCCCTGCTCCGCGACCGCTTCCACGTCGCCCACACCACGCTGCAACTGGAACTGGACGACGCCGGCCGCACCTGCCTCCAGCGGCCCGCCGAAGTGCTGTGAACGACGCGGTCAAGCACGGCCGTGCCGTCACGTGAAGCCGGTCCCTCGCTGGCGCTTCGGGCTTGCATGGGAGGGGGTCGCGCGGAGCCCGAGACCCATCCAAGCCCGAAGCGCCAGCGAGGGAACCCCGACCGCAGGTCGGGGTCGAACCGCGTCAGGCCCGGAAGGCCGAGGCAGCAACGGCGACCTGCGGTCGCCAGGGCAAGGTCGGCCCGGATGGCCGAGCCTTGCCGCGAAGCTCCCCATCAGCCGCCGCGGACGGCGAACCGGGCGATGCCGGCGAGCATGTTGCGAAAGACGAGTTCGTGCAGCGGCCAGATGGCATACCAGTAGGCTAGGCCGCCCAGGCCGCGGGGATCGAAGACCGCCGTCTGGTGGATCGTGACGTCGCCATCCCGCGGCACCACCTCGAACTCCAGCCAGCCTCTCCCGGGCATCTTCATCTCGGCCGCCAGCCGCAGCCGCCGCGGCCGCTCGCAGACCTCCACCCGCCAGCAGTCGAGCGTGTCGCCCGGCTTGACCCGCTCCGGATCAAGACGCCCGCGCGACATGCCCGGGCCGCCGATCACGCGATCCATCCACCCGCGGAGTTGCCACAGCCAGTCGCAGGCGTACCAGCCATTCGCCCCGCCGATCCGCTCGATCGCGGCGAACGCCCGCTCGGGCGACACCGACACGACCGTGTGCCGATGGTCCACGAGCCGCGTGCCCTCCGCCTTGCCGCCGTAACGATGCGGCAGGTCCTCGAGGTCGGCGAGGTCGGCCCAGCGTTTCCCGGCGAACGCGTTGTCTTCCTGGATCATCGCCTCGCGGACAGCCGTGGCCAACGACCGCGGCCGGATGTCGAATTCCCGGAGCGCCGCATCGCTCGTGACGACCGTCGGGTTCTTGAGTCCGTCGATCAATTTTCGGCCCACCTTCGAGTACTTCGGGGTGACGAGTTTGAGCCACAGGCTCGACAGCCGCGGCGTCAGCACCGGCACCGGGATCATCAGCCGCCGCAGGCCCCGCTGCCGGGCGTACTCCCGCATGATAGCGCCGTACGACTCCCTGTCCGGGCCGCCGATCTCGAAAATCCGCGGCCCCCCGGCCGGCAGGTCCACGGCCGCCGCCAGGTAGGCCACCACGTCGGCGATGGCGATCGGCTGCGTCGCCGTGGCCAGCCAGGCGGGGCAGATCATGACCGGCAGCCGCTCCACGAGCGTCCGCACCAGGTCGAAGGAGAAACTGCCGGCGCCGATCACGATCGAGGCCCGGAACTCCACCACGTCGAGGCCGCTGGCCCGGAGGATCGCCCCCACCTCGTGACGGCTGCGGAGGTGGGCCGACAGCCGGTCGTCATCCGCGCCCAAGCCCCCCAGGTAGACGATCCGCCGCACGCCCGCGGCCTTCGCGGCCGCGGCGAAGCGTTCGGCCGCCAGCCGATCGGCCCGCTCGAAATCGACCCCGCTCTCCATCGAGTGGACCATCCAGTAGGCCACGTCGATGCCGGCGCAGGCCCGCGCGAGCACCTCCGGATCGGCCGCGTCTCCGGCGACCACCTCGGTGTTCGGGCCGGTCAGGCCGGCGAGCTTGCCGGGCCGGCGGGCGAGGCAGCGCACGGCATGGCCGCGGGCTTCGAGTTCCTCGAGCAGCACTCCCCCGACATAGCCGGTCGCGCCGGTGAGGAGGATCGTGCGGCTCACGGCTCGTCGACTTCGAAGGCCCGATCCATGAGTTCCGGATTGCCCGTCTTCAAGCCGTAGAGAAACCAGCGGACCCGCTGCTCGCTCGTGCCGTGCGTGAACGCGTCGGGCACGACGTAGCCCTGCGACTGCTTCTGGATGCGGTCGTCGCCGATCGCCGCCGCGGCGTTGACCGCCTCGCGGATGTCCTCCTCGTCGAGGATGCCGGCGTAGCGGGCCACGTGGTGGGCCCACACGCCGGCGAGGAAGTCGGCCTGCAGCTCCATCCGCACGGAGAGCTTGTTGTAGTCGCGCTCCGAGAGCCGCGGCCGCATCGACTGCACCTTGTTGCTGATGCCCAGCTGGTTCTGCACGTGATGGCCGATTTCGTGGGCGATCACGTACGCCTGCGCGAAGTCACCCGGGGCGCCGAACCGCCGCTTGAGCTCGTCGTAGAAGGCGAGGTCGATGTAGACCTTCTTGTCGAGCGGGCAGTAGAAGGGGCCGGCGGCGGCGCTCGCCATGCCGCAGGCGCTCTGCACCCGGCCGGTGAAGAGCACGAGCGTGGGGGGGGCGTAGCGGCCGCGGAAGTGCTTCGGAAAGAGTCGCCCCCAGACGTCCTCGTTGTCGGCGAGCACCACCCTCACCATCTTGGTCATCTCGTCGTTGGCCGGCTTGGCGGGCGCCTGCTGCGCGGGCCCGGCCAGATCGGGCACGATCTGCGCGACCTGCTGCGGATCGAAGCCCAGGAACATCATCGCCACCATGAGCAGCAGCGTGATCAACCCGCCGCCCACGAGCACCGGCCCCCCGATGCCCCGGCGATCCTCGACATTCTTGCTCTCGCGACGCCCTTCCCAACGCATGGACTCTCTTCTCCGGAGTGACGGTGAATTCGAACCCGCGCCAATGTACCACGCGTCTCCGGCGGCACCACCGGCCGGGCGCTCCCTCCCGGCCGCCGGTCACTCCGGCAGGGCGCGGCCCTTCGTTTCGGGCAGGAACGGCAGGACGGCGAGCCCCAGGAGAAAGACGAGGCACATCAGCAGCCCCGCCGGCCGCATCGGCTCGGCTGAACCGGCGAAAACCGTGCTCGACAACTGCCCCAGCAGAAACGGGCCGCTGGCGGCCACGAACCGGCCGACGTTGTAGCAGAAGCTCGTGCCCGTGCTCCGCAGCCGCGTGGGAAAGAGTTCCGGAAAGTAGATCGCGTAGCCTGCGAACAGCGACAGCTGGCAGAAGCCCATGATCGGCAGCATCCACCAGATGTCGGTCATGTCGTCGAGGTAGCGAAACACCATCGCGGTGGAGAGCATCGCGGCCAGAAAGGCGATCGCGAAAAACGGCTTGCGGCCGAGCCGCTGGCAGATCCGGGCGGCCAGCATCATGCCCGTGAAGGCCCCCACCTGGATCATCATCATCGCGATGCCCGACCAGATCGTCAGCCGCCCCGCCAGCTCCCGGCCTTCGTAGCCCTGCGCCTTGAAGGTCTTCTCGAGCACGCTGCGCTGCAGGTCGATGGCAAAGAACCCGATGCCCCACAGGCCGACCACGCCGGCGCATGCCAGCAACATCCCGAGGATGGCGTTCTTGCGCCAGCGGGGGTCGGCGAAGAGCGCGCCATAGCCCCCCAGGGCAACACCCGTCCGCTCCGCCTGCTTCTTCATCTCCTGCCAGCGTTCCGGCTCCTTGAGCCCGGCTCGAATGACGAGCGCCAAGACGGCGGGCAGCGCTCCGATGACGAATTTCCATCGCCACGGTTCCCAGCCGGCGATCTTGGCTCCCATGTGCAGCTGCGCCTGCCCCAGCCCGATGCCGATCAACGCGGCCAGAAAGTTGCCCACCGCCGAGAGGGCCTGGAGGAGGCCGAGCGCGTAGGGCCGCGCCCGGTCGGGCATCACCTCTGCCACGAGCGCGACGCCGACGGCGAATTCGCCCCCCACGCCGAGCCCCGTGATGAAGCGATAGAAGGCGAAATCCCAGAAGCCCTGTGACAGCGCCGAGAGGCCGGTGCACAAGGAGTAGATGATGATCGTGATCATCATCGTCTTGGCGCGGCCGAGCCGGTCGCCGATCACGCCGAAGATGAGGCCGCCCGTGGCCCAGCCGGCCATGAAGATGCAGGTGGAAAGTCCGCCGTAGAAATTGACCGCCTTCGGATCGATGCTGCCGTCGGCCGCCGCGAGCAACGTTTCCATCGCCGGCTTGCGGGCCAGGTTGAACAGCTGCTGGTCGAGGCAGTCGAAGAGCCAGCCGAGCGCCGCCACCACGAGCACGAACCAGTGATAGCGGGTCATCCCGCGATACCACGGCCCGTCCTGCGGTTCACCGCCGGCCGACCGCGCGGATTCGAAATGGGGCAGGTCGGCCATGACGGTTCTTCCTGGCGGAGCGGGGCGGATGCGGACAAGTCCGCGGGAGCATAGCCCAAAACCGCCGCGACTTCACCCGCCCTCGACCGGCCGCGGCGCGGGCTACTTCCACATGTAGAAGGCGTCGAAGAGCCGGTCGGAGAGCCGGTGGAGAGCGGGATGCGGGCAGTCGTCGTGCGTGCCGGTGCGCGGCTGGCAGGGGCCGCCGTAGATCGGCCCGCCGGACGGCTCGCCGTGGACGCCGACGAGATCGTACGGGGCGGGCGGCATGCTCGGATGGCACGGCGGTGGCGGCACGCACGGAGGCAGGGCCCGGGGCTCGCCGCAGCGATGCAGCGGTTCGAGCGGCGCCGTCCAATCGGCCCAGGAGTCGCTCCGCGGCCTGAGCATCTTCGCGATGATCTTGTCGGCCTCCTGGCCGGTCGCATCCGGGCTGACGAGAGGCGTGCCCTGGAGCGGGTCGGGCACCTTCTCGATCATCTCGTCGGCCCGCTTGATCCGTTCGGGGCTGCGCTGCAGCGCGCGGCGGCGGGCCCGTTCCACCGCGGAGAGATCGTCGTCCTCCCCGAGGTCGGCCCGCGCCGCGTCGAACGGACCGGAGGACCTGGCCGGGGAATCGGCGGCGGAGGGGGAAAGCTGACTCGGATCGCCCGGAGTGTCGACTCCGGCCAGCCGGATGGCCCGGGGCACCTGCTCAGCCGCATCGATATCCCCGTCGGCGGCGGCGGCGGCGGTTCCTGCCAGCGCGACGACCAACGACGCCGCAACGCCCCACCGCGGCAGCGGACATCGCCCACCGATTCGTGACCAAGACTGCTGTATCATGGATCGCCCTCCCGCTTCCACATCGGCTGCGGGCAATCCGCCGCTGGAGAGTGACTGCCGCGATTGATCGGCCGCTGTCAAACGGCGCAGGATCGGCGGGGCGGGCAAGCACCTTGGCACCTCACATGCCGCAGCCGCTGATCGATTCCGTCGCCCTGCTCGGGCATCTCGAGCGATCCGCCGCGCGAGTCGTCGTCGTCTCCACGGGCGGCGGCTCGCAGGCCATCTCGCACCTGCTCGCGACACCCGGGGCGAGCAGCGTGGTGCTCGAGTGCCTGGTCCCCTATGCGAGAGAGGCCGTCGATCAACTGTTGGGGGGACGTCAGGAGAGCTACTGCTCGTCTCGGGCCGCAAGACGTCTGGCCGTGATGGCATGGCAGCGGGCCTGCCGCCTCGGCGCGACGCCGGCGGCGGCGGTGGGCGTCGCCGTGACGGCGAGCCTGCGGTCGCGGGAGCCCAAGCGCGGAGAGCACCGCGTCGTGGTGGCGGCGCACGGACTGGGCGAGACGAACGTGGCCACGCTCGTGCTGCGGAAGAACGCCCGCTCGCGGGCGGAGGAGGAGCTGCTCGCGGCGGCCCTCGTGCTCGATCGGCTGGCGGGCTTCCCGAGCGGGTGCCCCGGCTCCTCGACGCCGGGCAGCATGCGCCTGCTCGACGACGAGCACGTGGATCTCGAATGCTGCGTGCCGCCGCCGCCCTGGCGCGACCTGCTCGCCGGCGTGCGGACCGCCGTGCCGGCGAGCCGCGATCCGGCGCGATCGCGGGGCCCGACCGCCACGGCCGACGCGGCCGAGACGCCCGCGGCCGGCATGCTCGTCTTTCCCGGCTCGTTCGACCCGCTCCACGAGGGTCACCTGCGGATGGCGGTCGTCGCCCGGGAGATCGCCGAGCGGCCGCTCGACTTCGAACTCTCGGTGATGAACGTCGACAAGCCGGCGCTCGACTACGTCGAAATGCGGTCGCGGGTGACGCAGTTCGCCGGCCGCCCGCTCTGGCTCACCCGAGCGGCCACGTTCGTGGAGAAACTCGACATCTTTCCGCAGGGCACCTTCGTGATGGGCGCCGACACCTATGCCCGGCTCGCCGATCCGCGATACTATGGTGGCTCGGCAGAGGCGATGGACAGGGCCGTGCGGCGGATCGCCACGCAGGCCCGTGGGCTGATCGTGTTCGGCCGGGAACGGCATGGCCAGTTCGAGGATCCGGCACAGTTCGACGTGCCGCGGGCCCTGCGGGAGGTCACCTACTTCGTGTCGCAGCGGGAGTTTCGCATGGACATCTCGAGCACGGCACTGAGGCGGCAACGCCATGCCACCGACTGACCACGTGCGTCGCGCCGCCGCGCGGCACCTGCCTGTGATTCGCATCACCGCCGCCCTCTTCATCGGCTGCGGGCCGCCGGCCTTGGGCGCCGGCGCGGCGTGGGCCGACGAACTCGCCGACGCCCTCGGGCCCCGCGTCGGGCAGGCGCTCGACCTCGTCGAACTCGGCAGCGGTAAGCGGCTCGTTCGGCCGGTGCTCGAGGGGATCACGACCCGCGGGGACCGCACCACGGCGATCCGCGTGCGGGCCGAGGGGGAGGCCAGGACGGTGACCGTGGGCGTCGCGGGGATCGCGAAGATCGTCGCCGGCCGCGAGACGATCCACGAAGCCGACGCCACGGCCTCCGGCGCGGCCCTCGCGCGGAGCC
>JBIIYN010000146.1:0-9559 GCA_044346795.1 Pirellulales bacterium | reverse complement strand
GTGGTCGCGCCACTGTGGAATAAAAGCCCGGAGCGGAAGCGACGGGACGGGTCCAAAAAAACACCACCATTCCGCCAGCCGCGGCGCCAGGCCCGGAGGGCCGGGTTAGAACCAGCGGGCGGAGGCCCGCCGAGGCAAGCTCGGCACGATGCCGAGGCTTGCCGTGAAGACAGTCCCCGGGTTGCCACCCGGGGCTTTTATGCGGATGGCAGCGCAACCATCAGTGGTCGCGCCACTGTGGAATAAAAGCCCGGAGCGGAAGCGACGGGACGGGTCCAAAAAAACACCACCATTCCGCCAGCCGCGGCGCCAGGCCCGGAGGGCCGGGTTAGAACCAGCGGGCGGAGGCCTGCCAAGGCAAGCTCGGCACGAAGCCGAGGCTTGCCGTGAAGCCCGTCTCGGCATCGCGCGCGAGCAACCTTCTACTTCGGCGGCTCCGTCGGCTCGGGGAGGTCGGCGATGCTCTCGAGCCGGAAGACTTCGAGAAACTTCCGCGTGGTGCGGTACGAAGGTTCGACCGCCGCTTCGTGGCCGTCGTGCACCTCGCCGTCGTGGACGAGTTCGAGGAGGCCGCGGCGGACGAGCTGCCGCCACACCGCCGGCCTGGCATCGCAGCCAAGCTCCACGATCCGGTCGCGCCGGACCGGCTGGTTCCACGCCACCAGGGCCAGCACGTCGAGCGCCTCGGCATCCAGCCGCACCGTCCGCGAGCGGGCTTCCACGACGCTACCAAATCGCGCGAACTCCGGCCGCAGCCGCATCACCCAGCCCGCGTCCTTCGCCACCACCTCGTAGGGGCAGTTGTTCGCCAGGTACCGCTGCCGCAGCCCGGCGGCCAGGTCGTCGATCTCCTGCGGCCGCACTCCCCGCATCAGGCCGGCCGCCCTGCGGCTCGAGATCGGCTCGCCGTCGGGAAGCCCCACGAACAGGATCGCCTCCAGGATGGTCTCCGGGCAGACCCGGCAGCCGGTGCCGTCCGCCGTCGACGCGGAGTCGTCGTCGTCGAGTACGGGCGACGCATCCACCGTCAGCAGCTCCGCCGAGGCGGCCGGCTGGACGTAGGGATCGCCCGTGCCCATCATCGCGGCGAAGGCCTGCGCGAGCTTGTCGATGGACAGCCCCCCGTCGGCCGGCGGCGCCTGGAATCCTGCGGCCGGCGGCTGTTCGTGGGGAGCTGCCTGCTTCGGCGTGCGCTTGGCCATGCCCGCTACCGCCACCGCTTGGCGACGTGGGCCTTCATGAATGCGAGCGAATCGGTGGCGAGCTGGTCCTCCGAGGGGAACATCTTCCGCCAGATCTTGGTCGCCGCCACGATGTTGGGCAGCGCGAGGCCGAACGCCTCCACCACCATCCAGCCGTCATAGCCGGCCTTGTGCAGGGCATCGAAGGTCTCGTCCCAGTGCACGTGGCCCGTGCCGGGGATGCTGCGGTCGTTCTCGGAGACGTGCACGAGCACCGTCCAGGGGGCGGCCGCCTGGATCGCCGCCGTGAGGTTCTTCTCCTCGATGTTGGCGTGGAAGGTGTCGTACATCATCCGCACGTGCGGATGGTCGATCGCCTGCACGAACTCGACCGTCTGCGCCACGCTCGTGAGGAAGTAGTTCTCGAAGCGGTTGAGGTATTCCGTGACGATCGTCACGCCGGCCTGCGCCGCGTGGTCGGCGGCCTGCCGCATCGTGTCGACGCCCCACTTGAACTCGTCGGGCGTCGGTCCCTTGCCGGTGAACTCGCCGATGGCGGAGTGGGTGGGCCCGACCAGCAGCTTGACGCCGGCCGCGTGGCAGCAGTCGATCGTCTTCTTCATCGCCTCGACGGCCGCCGCGCGGACGCTCGCCGACGGGCTGATCGGGTTGTCGCCGGCGCCCCGGACCGTGACCGCCGTCCGCTCCAGCCCCATGGCGTCGAACTTCTTCGACCAGTCCTTGTAGAGGCTTTCGGTGAGATCGAAGATCGGAATCTCGACGCCGTCATAGCCGAGTTTCTTGACCCGCTCCACGATCGGCACGAGCCCATCGTGCATGCGGTCGGTCCAGAGGAGAAGGTTGAGGCCGTATTTCATGAAAGACTCCCGATGTCCAGAAGGGGCTGACGCGTCCCCAGATTCAAGCAGGGAGAGGCGGGGAAAAACAAGCCCGCTTGTGCTTTCCCATCGCGCCAGGCCCGGAGGGCCGGGTTAGCACCAGCGACCTGCGGTCGCCAAGCGACGGTCGGCAGGATGCCGAGCCGTCGCGTGAAACCGGCCGCTCGCTTCGCGTGCCCGTCCCGCCCTGATCGCGCCAGGCCCGGAGGGCCGGGTTAGAATAAATCCGGGATAGCTGTAGCGATGTGCCGGTAAACCAAGTGAGCTAGGCGAAGGGGTCGGCGAAAGCTCGAGGAGCTTTGGGCCGCTTCGGCCCACGCGACGAGACTTTTGCCGCCCCGAAGCCGGTGCTACACCAAAGTCGAATGCGCTCTAGCACCAGCGACCTGCGGTCGCCAAGCGACGGTCGGCAGGATGCCGAGCCGTCGCGTGAAGCCAGCCCGGCCGCCCTACTTCGCGCGGGAGGGGCGTTTCTTGCCCCGCTCGCCCAGCCGGCGGCCGTCCTTCGTGGCCGGCACGCTCTTGAGCGGTTCGGCGGCGCCGTCCAGCGGGTCGCCCGAGGCGATGCGGGACAACCGCTCGTCGATCTTCCCGGCGTAGGCGTCCGACAACTCCATGCCGATGAACGATCGGCCCAGCTTCTTGGCCACCGCCAGCGTCGTGCCGCTGCCGCCGAAGGGATCCAGCACCGTCTCGCCCTCCCTGCTCGAGGCGCGGATGATCCGCCCCAGCAACTGCTCCGGCATCTGGCAGCCGTGCCAGCCCGACCGCTCCTTGAAGGTGCCGCAGATCCGCGGGAAGTACCAGGTGTCTTCCGCCGCCCCGAAGCCCTCGGGCAGGTCCTGCGGACGCAGGATCCAGGTGTCGTCGGGCAGGCGGCCCGTCGGGTTGGCCCGCTTGTCGCCGTAGACGAGCTCGCGGGCTGACGGCACGCGGATCGCGTCGCTGTTGAACGTGAAGGCCGCCGGATCGCGGACGAAATGGAAGAGGTGGGCATGCGAGCGGCTGAACTTCTGCTTGCAGTTCACGCCGAACGTGTAGTACCAGACCACCCAGCTGCGGCAGGTGAGGCCGAGCTCCCGCGTGGCGATGACCTTCAGCTCGGCGGCGTATTCGTCGCCGCTGGCCAGCCAGAACGTGCCGTCCGGCTTGAGCACGCGGACGACCTGGGCCATCCACTTCCGCGACCAGTCGAGGTAGGAGTCGGCCGACAGGCGGTCGTCGTAGGCGTCGTAGTCGTAGCCGATGTTGAACGGCGGGTCGGCGAAGGCGAGATGGACGCTGGCGTCGGGCACCCGCGGGAAGAGCTCGAGGCAATCGCCCCGATGCAGGCTGTCGATGGCGAGAGGCTCGGGTTTCATGACCATGACCGTGAACTCCGTTTCTGCGTGATCGGCCGCCTGGAGCATCCACCTGTTGCTGAGCGATAACCTGACCAACCAGGAGACGGAGGCGAAGGGGTCGGCGGAAGCTCGAGGAGCATTGGGCCGCCCCGGCCCACGCGACGAGACTTTTGCCGCCCCGAAGCCGGTGCTGCACAAGAGGTGGATTCGCTTTCCCCGTCACGGTAGCGAAGCCTCGGGGCGGCCGTCCAGATGCCACCGTCAATCGGCCGTCGCCAGCCGCAGCGCGACCGTGCAGGCGGCCTCGAAGGCCTCGAGGTCGAGCTGCTCCTTCGTCGTGTGGATCTCCATCTGGCCGCAGCCGAGGGTGACCGTGGGGATGCCGTTGGCCGCCATCCAGTTGGCGTCGAGGCCGCCGTTCGAGATGTCGAGCCGGGGCTCGAGCCCGAGGCCGCGCACGGCCTTCCGGGCCGCCGCCACGCACGGCTCGTCGTCCGCCAGCCGAAACGCCTCGTAGTCGAGATGGCCGTCGAAGGTCACCCGGCCTGTCCTGCCGTCGGCGGCCCGCACCTTCCGGGCCGCATCCGTGAAGGCCTTCTCGATCGCCTTCACGATCCTGCCGCGGAAGGCGGGGTCGTGGCTCCGTGCCTCGACCCGCAGCGTGGCCGACTCGGCCACGACGTTCGTCGCCGCGCCCGCGTGGATCACGCCGACGTTGCTCGTGCCCCGCTTGCCGTCCTTGAGCACCAGCCCGTGCCAGCCATCCGCCACGAGCGCGGCGATCGCCAGCGAGGCGATCGCGATCGCCGACACGCCCTTCTCCGGCGCCACGCCCGCGTGGCTCGGGATCCCCTCGATGGCGATGTCCATCCGGTAGCCCCCCGTCGCGCCGACCGTGATCTTCTCGACGGCGCCCCCGTCGAAATTGAAGGCCAGCTTCGGCCGGCCGAGGTCCGCGGCCTTCGCGAACCGCGCCCCGTAGAGGCCGACCTCCTCCTGGATCGCGAAGAAGAGGGTCAGCGGCGGATGCGGCAGCCTCTGCCGCATGATCTCGAGAGCCGTCGAGAGCACGACGGCGCAGCCGGCGCGGTCGTCGGCGCCGAGCCCCGTCGCCGGGTTGCCGCTCTTGACGAAGCGGCCGGCCACCACCGGCCGGGTGCCGATGCAGACCGGCACCGTGTCCATGTGGGCCATGAGCAGCCGCCGCGGCCCCGGCACCGTGCCCGGCAGCTTCACAATGAGATTCCCCACGTTACCCTTGAGCGGCGTCTTCGTGTGGGCCGTGTCGAACGTGATGCAATCGGCCGGGCAGCCCGCCTCGCGCAGCCGCTTCACGATGTGGTCGGCCACGTCCTTCTCCCGGCCCGATCCGCCCGGGATCGCGAGCAGTTCGAGCACCGTGCGCCGGGCTGCCGCCAGGTCGGGCCGCGCCGGAGCCGGGCCGGCGTTTTGCGGGGCGGGCCTTGCACCGCCGCCCGCGAGCCGGTCGGATGAGCGCGGCGGCTTTGCGGCCCGTGTCGCGGACGTTTTCAGGGCAGCGGACTTTTTCACGGAAGATCGTTTCATGCGGATTTTTCTCGCGGGGATCATGCAGGGCTCGCACGTGGCGGCACTCGTGCACGACCAGATGTATCGGAACACGCTCCGCGACCTCGTGCAGGCGCACTGGCCGGAGGCGGAAGTCTACGACCCCTTCGCCAACCATGGCAATTCGATCGCCTACGATCGGCGGCGGGCCGGCGAGGTGTTCATGGGGCACATCGAGATGTGCCGGGAATTCGACCTGCTCGTCGCCTACGTGCCCGAGGCGTCGATGGGCACGGCTATCGAGATGTGGGAGGCGCACCGGCACGGTCGCACCGTCGTGACGATCACGCCGCTGGTGCACAACTGGGTGGTGCAGCTGACGAGCCGGGCGGTCTACCACGACTTCGACGCCTTCGCCCACGCCGTCACGAGCGGCGAGATCGACCGGCTGCTGGCGACGGCGTAACGCCCGCCCGATGCTGGCTTCACGTGTCCGCCGCGGCCTGCGGCCGCGGTCCCTTGCTTGCGCTGCGGGCTTGGATGGGAGCGGGGAATGGGCGGCGCGCGCACGTCCATGCAAGCCCGAAGCGCCAGCGAGGGAACCCGGACCGTGGGGCCGGGTCATCGGCGCCAGGCCCGGAGGGCCGGGTAAGCACCAGCCGACGGAGGTCGGCCAAGCGAAAACGAGCTGGAGGCTCGTGTTTCGCGTGAAGGAAGCCAATCACCCCCGTCGGCGGGCGAGGGCCGTGCGGCAGATGGCGGCGATCCGATCGGCGGATTCCGGCGCGAGCGGCCAGGTTTCCTGCGGCGTCTGGTCGTCGACCGTCAGCCAGCCGCCTTGCAGGGCTGCGGCCGTGGCCGTGTCGGCCGCGACGACCGCCTCGCAGGAGCCGATCGCCCTGCCCACGAGCGTGCGCATCAGCGGCTTCGCGGCGGCCGCCGCGAGATCGCTCGAGGAGACGTGGGCTACCACCGGCGCGCCCGTCTCCACCGCGAGGTCGGTGAGAATCCCCGCGTGCATCACGAAGATCACGTCGGGATCGGTCGCGTCCACCGCCTCGGCGATCAGCTGCCGCGCCGTCTCGCGGACCAGCCCCAACAGCCGCGGCGAGAGCAGCGGCACGACGGCGAGCAACGCCTCGGCCGATCCATCCCGCACCGCCGCGAGAAACCGGTGCGACGCCGCCGCGATGGCATGGAGATGGATGCCGTACATGTCGGCATGCTGCATCTCGAGCTGCGGGATCGACGAGGGGCCGCAGACTGCCGCGGCGATCCCGAGGGGGCCGAGCGCCGCACGGCAGTGATGCACGCGGGTGTGGTCGTGGTCGCAGTTCCCGTGGTCGATCAGGAGCAGACGCATGGTGGCGAATGGCGGGAAGAAGGCTGCCCCCGGCCGGCGGAACGGACGCATCCTGTTGGCCGGGGATCGCGCAGCCGCCCTACAGCCAGCCCAGCCAGCGGCCGAGGGCGAGGCAGGCGGCCACGTAGGCCGTCGCCCCCCAGTCGTCCGCCATGATACCCAGCCCCGCGGGCAGGTGCTCGAGCCGGCGGCAGGGAAACGGTTTCGTGATGTCGAAGAGCCGGTGCAGCACGAACGCGGCCGCGAGCACGGCGGGGGAGCGGGCGGCCGCTGGCACCACGATGAGTGCCAGCGGCAGGCTGGCGGCCTCGTCGTAGACGATGATTCCGGGATCCTTGCCCCGGCCGAACGCGTTCGCGGCCCGCGTGCAGGCCGGGATGCCGATCAGGTTGCCGGCCACCAGGAGGCCCAACTCGACGGCCGGCGGCAGGGCCAGCCAGGCCAGGCCTGCCGCCACGACCGCGCCGGCCGCCGCGCCGAACGTGCCGGGCGCGAAGCCGATCCGCCCCAGGCCGCCGCAGGTGGCCAGGAGCACGCCCGGATCGAACCACCGTGGGCCGGCTGCGTCTGGCGTCGGGGCTGCATCGGGATGTGTCATGCCTGCGAAATGTATCACGGCCGCGTATGATGCAGGGGATCGGCTCACGCAGCCGGTCACGCCTGTTTGAAAACCGCCCTCCGCCGACCGCCCTCGGCACGCGACTGTATGGCAGACACCGCCCCGACTTCCGCGACCGTCATCGGTCCGCTCTCGCTCGTCGAATATCCCCACCCGGCGCTGCTGCGGCCGACGAAGCCGCTCGTGCGGATCGACGAGGCGGTGTGCGACGCCGTCGAGCGGATGTTCGACATCATGTACGAGGCGGAGGGGATCGGCCTGGCCGCCAACCAGGTAGCCCTGCCGTACCGCCTCTTCGTCGTCAACACGACCGGCCGGCGCGGCGACGGCGAGGAACTGGTCTTCATCAATCCGGTGCTCAGCCGTCCGCGCGGCACCGCCGTGCAGGAGGAGGGCTGCCTGAGCCTGCCCGGCCTGCGGGCGCTCGTCCGCCGTCCGGAGCGGATCGTGGTCGAGGCCTGGTCGCTCGACGGCGAGGCCATCCGCCTCGACATCGACGGCCTGCTCGCCCGCGTGGTGCAGCACGAGTTCGACCACCTCGAAGGGAAGCTCTTCACCGACCGGCTCCCGGACACGGCGGCGATCGAGGCGCGGCGGGCGCTGGAGACGTTTCGCGAGGTGTTCGTGGGCCAGCAGTCGCGGGGTGAACTCCCCGGCGACGTCGAGATCGTGGCCCGGCTCGACCGGCTCGAGGCGGATCGCTGCCAGGCATGACGACCCCGCCCGCCCGCACCGAGGCACCAGCCCTGAAAATCGTCGTCATGGGGACGGGGCCGTTCGCCGTGCCGATGTTCCGCGGGCTGCTGGACTCAGCGATCGGACCGCCGCGTGCGGTGGTCGCCGTGGTCACCCGCCCCGCCCACGCGGCCGCGGGCCGGCGGCCGCCCCCGAACCCGATGCGCGATGCGGCCGCGGCCGCCGGTGTGCCGATCCTCGACCCGGAGCGGATCAACGACCCTGACGCGATCGCGGCGGTTCGTGCCCTCGGCCCCGAGCTGCTCGTGGTCTGCGACTACGGCCAGATCCTGTCGTCGGCCGCGCTGGCCGTCGCCCCCTACGGCGGCATCAACCTGCATGGCTCGCTGCTTCCCCGGCACCGCGGCGCGGCGCCGGTGCAGTGGGCGATCCTTGCCGGCGATGCCGTGACGGGAGTGAGCGTGATCCACATGACGCCGGCGCTCGACGCGGGCCACGTGATCGCGACGCGGGAGGCGCCGATCGGCACCGCCGACACGGCGGTCACGCTCGAACAGCGACTGGCCGGGATGGGGGTGGAAGCGGTGCTCGAGGCGATCGGCGTGGTCCTCGCCGCGGGGCCGGGTGGCACGCCCGGCGTGCCGCAGGATCCCGCCCGCGTCACCCGCGCGCCCAGGCTCGCGAAACAGGACGGCGTCGTGCCGTGGTCGCAACCGGCCGGGCAGATCGAGCGGATGCGCAGGGCGCTTGAGCCGTGGCCACGGACGACGAGTTTTCTCCATCTCGGCGACCGCCCGCCGCTGCGGGTGGTGCTCGAGGACGTGGCGGTCGTCGACGCGCCGGCCGTCGACGGACAGCCCCCGGGCACGATCCTCGCCGCGGACGAGGCGGGGCTGGTCGTAGCCTGCGGGGAGAACACCAGGCTCGTCATCCGGCGGCTCGTGCCGGAGGGCAAGCGGAGCATGTCGGCCGCCGATTTCCTCAGGGGCCACGCCCTGTTCGGCACGGCACGGTTCGGGTGAGCGGGAATGAAGGCTGATCGAGCCACGTCGCTCCGCCGCGATTGAGGTCGGCGAAGGCAAGCGGCATGGCGGGCGATTTGTGGACCCGTCCCGTCGCTTCCGCGACGTGCTTCACGGCAAGCCTCGGCTTCGTGCCGAGCTTGCCTTGGCCGACCTCCGTCGGCTGGTGCTAGCCCGGCCCTCCGGGCCTGGCGCCGGAGGTGATTTCGGACCCGGCGAAATGGTGTGCAATTTTTGGACCCGTCCCGTCGCTTCCGCTCCGGGCTTTTCATCGAGCGTGGCGCGAGCATTGATGGTTGCGCCGCCGTTCGCATGGAAGCCCCGGGTGGAAACCCGGGGACGGGGCCAAAACCGGTTCACCATTTCATGCGAATGCATCGATCCCGGCGTCAGGGCCCGGCGATGCGGAAGCGGTCGCATTGGCCGAGGAAGGCGACGGGGTTGGTGAAGCTGATCTTGTCGACGAGGGCGGCCGGATGGCCGCGGCGGCGCATCTCGACGTGACACTTCGGCACCGCCAGCGGGTCGCTCGGCCCCCAGTCACCCGCGGAATTGATCCAGAGCCGCTCTGTGCCGTAGCACTCGATGATGTCGACGGCCCGCTGGGGCGTGCACTTGCTGTCGGGGTAGAGCGTCATGCCGGCCCAGTAGCCGCGGTCGAGTACCTCCGCCACGGTGTGCTCCTCGACATGGTCGATCAGCACCCGGCCGGGATCGACGCCGGCGTTGGCGAGGGCGTCCATCGTGATCCGCGTGCCCTTGAGCTTGTCCTCCAGATGCGGCGTGTGCACGAGGATCAGGCGGCCGTGCCGCTTGGCCAGGTCGATCTGCGCCTCGAGCACCGCCAGTTCGTTGCGGGAGTTCTTGTTGAGGCCGATCTCGCCGATGCCCAAAACGTTTGGGCGGTCG
>JBIIYN010000145.1:0-9603 GCA_044346795.1 Pirellulales bacterium | reverse complement strand
CCGACCGTCGCTTGGCGACCGCAGGTCGCTTGCGCGGGCGTCGCATCCAGGCGACGAGGCCTGGGTGGGCACGCGAAGCGAGCCTCAGGCGCCTCCGAGCCATGGACACAGCCTCTTCGAATAACGTTACCGAGGAGCCGCCGCAGCGAGTGGAGCGTGCCCACCCAGGCCGGCTGCCTTCACGGCAAGCCTCGGCATCCTACCGGCCGCCACTCAGGGCTTCCGCCTTCCGCACGAGGTCGAGAAACTCGGCCCGATAGCCGCCCGCGTCGCGGCCCAGGCTGCCGCCGGCGATCCGCGCCACGAGCGGCAGCGTGGCGTCACCCTTGTAGGCACTGTCGCGCAGAATCATGCCGAAGGCCGCCACCGCCGCGGCGAACCGCAGGTCGCCCGAAGCCTGTTCGAAGGCCCCACCCCGTTCGCCGAGCACCGTCTCCTCGAGCGTGCTCTCGTCGCCATCGGGCTTCTTCCACCGCAGCTTCACGGTGAGCAGCTCACGGCTCGTTTCGCTGTTCACGACCCGCGGCTCGGGAGCCGGCTTGGCCTGCGCCGGCTGATACTTGAGCGGCTCCTCCGCCGTCGGGCCCCGGCCCGTGTCGCCCACGAGCTCGAGCTCGTAGACCGCCGTCACGCTGTGCCCCGCCCCGATCTCGCCCGCGTCCTTCCTGTCGTCGCGGAAATCGCGGGCCGCCATGATCCGGTTCTCGTAGCCGATCAGGCGGTAGGAGGCCACCTGCGCGGGATTGAACTCCACCTGGATCTTCACGTCCTTCGCGATCGTGATCGTGCTGCCGGTGAGCTGCTCCACGAGCACCTTTCGCGCCTCGCGGACGCCGTCGATGTAGGCATAGACGCCGTTGCCGTTGTCGGCGAGCTTTTCCATCTTCGCGTCCTGCAGGTTGCCCTGACCGAAGCCGAGCACCGTCAGGAACGTGCCGCCGGCCGCCCGCTGCCTGATCAGCTCCACGAGCGCCTCGTCGCCGGTCACGCCCACGTTCAGGTCGCCGTCGGTGGCGAGGATCACGCGATTCACCCCGCCGCGGATGAACCGCTCCGCCGCCTGCTCGTAGGCCAGGTTGATGCCGGCGCTGCCGTGCGTGGCCCCACCCGCCGACAGCGAGTCGATCGCGGCGAGGATCTTCGCCTTCTGGTCCCCGCTCGTGGCCGGCAGCTTGAGTCCCGCGTCGCCGGCATAGGTGACGATCGCCACCGAATCGCCTTCCGTGAGCTCCTCCACCAGCATCGCCAGCCCCTGCTTCACGAGCGGCAGCTTGTCGGCGGCCCCCATCGAGCCCGACACGTCGACGAGAAACACGAGGTTGCCCGCCGGCCGCTCGCGGCGGTCGATGTCGCGGCCCTGCAGGCCGATGCGAACCAGCCGCCGGTCCGACCGCCACGGGCATTCCGCCGCCTCGAGCGTCACCGAGAAGGGCCGATCGCCGGCGGGCTGCGGGTAGTCGTAGCGGAAATAATTGACGAGCTCTTCGATCCGCACCGCATCGGAAGGCGGCAGCCGCCCGGAGGTGAGGAACCGGCGGACGTTGGCGTAGGACGCCGTGTCGACGTCGATCGAGAAGGTGGAGAGCGGCGCCTCCGCCGGCGAGCACGGCCGATTCTCGGAGAAGCGGTCGTAGCGTTCGCCAGCCTGCATGTCCCTGCGATCCGCCGAGCCCTGCAGCTCGTCGACCGTGAAGCGGCGCACATCGACGACGCCGTTGGCATCACGATCGGCGGCACGGTTCATGGCGATCGCACCGGGCGCCTGCATCTTGCGTGCCCGAGCGTTCATCGGTGCTGGCGACGCCTCGGCAGCCGGTGCTGCCGCGGCCCGGAGACTCTCGAGCGCCCTCGTCCGCTCCTCCCGCGCCGCGCGGGCCTTGCCAGCCGGCGGCGCGGACAACGCTGCCACCCCGGGCACGGGCATCGCATTCCCGGCGACGGCCGCCGCCTCCTTCTCGACGGACCGCTCGACGTGCAGTTTTTCCGCCGCCTTGTCCTGCTCGCCCTGCCCGGCCTGGTCGCCGGCGGCGTCCGTCGGAACGGGACCCGCGTCTGCTGCTCCGGGGCCGGGGCCGCGGTCGGTCATGCGCTGCGCGACCTCGCGGGCCGGCGGCGAAAGCTTGATCGGCCGCATGACGGCCAAGGTCACGAGCACGAGCAGCGACGCCGCGAGCGAGCCGGCGATCGCAAACCGCCGGTTCATCCAGCCACTGCCGCGCGGCTGCGGGGCGACGACGCCATCCGTCGCCTCATTCTTTTGCTCGGGCGATCCACCCTGGGCCGCGAGCGCCGCGACCACCGCCCGCCGCAGCGCCGGCGAACGCAGCACATCGTCGTCCGCTCGTGCGGCCCGCAGCGCAGCGGCGACCTGGCCGATCTCCTCGACCGCCCGCCGCTCCTCGCCCGCTGCGGGATCGGCGAGCTGCCGCTCGACGGCGGCACGCTCGTCGCCCTCCAACTGCCCGAGGGCGTGGGCGGTGAGGTTGGCTGCGTCAAACTGGGATTCGTCGTCGTGTGCGGTGTTCATGGCCAGCCTCGTGGGTGTGTCAGGAAGTGGGTGCCTGCGCGGCGGTGGGGGAGCCATCCGCCTGCAAAAGCTCGCGGATCAGGGGATGCATGCGGAGGGAGGTGAGGCCCCGGTGAGCCAGCACGCGGACATGCCCCTCCTGCCGGCCGGTGACCTCGGCGATCTGCCGGTAGGTGAGCCCCTCGCACCAGAGGTCGATCGTCTCGCGTTGCGGTGACGGCAGGTCTTTGAGCAGTGCGCGGAGGCGGGCGGCGAGATCGGCCCGCTCGACCGCCAGCGCCGGGTCGGTCTCGCGGCTGGCGGGCTGGCCGTCGATCGGTGCCGCGATGTCGCCCTCACCGAGCAGCGACCGCTCGCGGCCGGATCGGCGAAGATGGTCGAGGGCGCGGTTGCGGCAGACGCGAAAGAGCCACGGCGCCACGCGGCCCTCGAGCCTCTCCTGCGATTCCTCGCAGAGCTTCACGAACGCATGCTGCACCGCGTCGGCTGCCAGGTCGACGTCGCCGAGCAGCCGCCGTGCATACCGCAGCAACGGCAGCTCGTAGACGTCGACCGCCTCCATTACCCAGCCATGGGATTCGCCACCGGCGGACATGATTTTCTTCCCGGAGGTTTCCTGACGTCGGTCGACCTTACCGGATCGGCCGTCGATCCATCTGGAAGAGAGAACGCCGCCGCCGGCAAAGCGTTACAGGCCCCGGAAACAGCCCGCGAAAAACGAAAACCCCGGCCGGGAGATGGCTCCCGGTCGGGCAATGGGGTTTGGACTCGTCTTGTGAAGCCGCTTCACCGGCCGGGGGCACGTGCTCGCCGCCGGCGGACTCTGCTCCATCCGGCTCATCGATGATGGTCGATCGCTCGTGAGTCGCAGCGTTCACCGGCGGCTGCGCGCGACCCCCGACCGACTCCGCTCATCCACCCCAGCGCCAGGCCCCCAACGCCAGGGCCGGAGGCCCGCCAAGCCGGGGCGGGCAGGATGCCCGAGCCCGGCGTGAACACGGCCGGCCAGGGATGGCCCTGCGCTCTATCACCCGCTCGCCCGGAAGGCGAGCGCCGGTGGCCGAGGGAACCCTTGGCGTTCCCTCCGGCCACCGCAAGCCTGCAGGGGCCAGGGATGGCCCTGCAGGCGCTCTATTCAGCTCAGAAACCGACGTAGGTGACGAGGATGTCGCCGTGCTTCTGGAAGCGGACGATCACCGAGCAGCCGCAGGCGTAGTCATACCGCACCTGGCCGCAGCCCAGCAGCGTGCACCGCGAGGTCTCGCAGGGGCAGCCCTGGCAGCAGGCCGGCAGGCAGACCGGCACGGCCACCGTTCGGCAGGTCTCGGGGCTCGTGGGGTTGAGGACCGTCTCGTAGGTCGGCTCCTCGCAGCAGCCCTTCGCGCACTTGTGCTTGTGGGCGTGCTTGTGGCGATACTTGATGCAGGGGTTGGTCGGGCAGCAGGTCTCGGCGCCGCAGTCGGGCTCGGCTCCGCACCCGGGCTCGAGGGCACAGGCCGGCTCGAACGCCGAGCAGCCGACTTCCGCCGGGGCGGCGCAGCCGGGATCCGCATGGCGACGATGGTGGCCAAAGCCGGCGTCGGCCAGCGAGCCGACGAAGCAGGAGAGGGCGAGGGCGAGGCCGCAGACGAACAGGGAACGACTCATGGGGTGAGCCTCCTAAAGAAGAGAAGATTGGCAGTGACTGGGGGGACCCCGGACAGGCGTTCCGAGGGCGAAGCCGGGATGCCGCCCGGAAGCTTCACGCAACTCTGGCACACGGGCGGCGTTTGTCAAAAACCGCTGTTTCAGCCGATGAAAACGGCGTTTCGTCTGAGCTTTTCCGCCTTCGGATCGCTTGCAGCCTCACGCCATCATCTGGCGGAACCGGCCGAAGAGGTAGGCGGAGTCGTGCGGGCCGGCCGCCGCCTCGGGGTGGTACTGCACGCTCGCGGCCTTGGCGGTGGCATGCCTCACCCCCTCGATCGTGCCGTCGTTGAGGTTGCGGTGGGTGACGACGAGTTCCGGCGGCAGCGTGGCCTCGTCCACGGCAAAGCCGTGGTTCTGCGAGGTGATCTCGACCTTGCCGGTCTCGAGGTCCATCACCGGCTGATTGGCACCGCGATGGCCGAACTTCAGTTTGAAGGTCTTCGCGCCGCAGGCCAGCGACAGGAGCTGGTGCCCCAGGCAGATGCCGAACATCGGCACCTTGCCGACGAGATCGCGGACGGTATCCACGCAGTAGCCGAGCACCTCGGGGTCGCCGGGGCCGTTGGAAAGAAAAACGCCGTCGGGGGAGAGGGCGAGCACCTCGGCGGCCGTGGCCCTGCCGGGCAGCACGGTCACGCGGCAGCCGGCACTCGCGAGGTGCCTCGCGATGTTCCACTTCATGCCGTAGTCGAGCGCGATCACGTGCTTCTCACCGACCGCCGCGGCCGGTGGCGGCGGAAACACGCCCCCCTCGAGCGGCTGCGGCAGTGGCCGTGCCCAGGCGTCGAGCGGCTCGGTCCATTCGCGGTTCGATTCGGGCATCACCTCGCGGACGAGATCCCGGCCCACGAGCGTCGGCGCCGACCTGGCCATCTCGACGAGCCGCGCGGGATCGAGCACCTCGCTCGACAGCACGCCCGTCATCGCCCCGCGGATCCGCAGCCGGCGGACGAGCGCACGGGTGTCGATGCCCGCGAGTCCCACGACGCCAGCCCGGGAGAGATATTCGCCGAGCGTGCCCGTCGCCGTGAAGTTGCTGGCGATGCGACTGGCCTCGCGGACGACGAATCCCGCCATCTGCAGCTTGCCGCTCTCGACGTCGGCCTCGTTGACGCCATAGTTGCCGATCTGCGGCGTGGTCATCGCGAGGATCTGGCCGCGGTAGCTGGGGTCGGTGAGGATCTCCTGATACCCCGTCATCGACGTGTTGAAGCAGACCTCGCCGGAGACGGTGCCCGTGGCGCCGAACGATGCGCCGAAATAGACCGTGCCGTCTTCGAGTGCCAGAGCCGCGCGTGCCACGCCGCATGTCCTCCTCGGGGGTGGGATCCTGCCGACTGCGGTCGCATGATAGCAGACGCCCGCCCCGCTCGGAGGTGCAGACCGGCAGTCTGCACGCGGCCGCCGGCCTTACTGCGCCGGCGCCGGCGTGGCCGCCGCGGGCGCGACGGCCAGCCCCGCCGCGGGCGTGCCGTCGTCCTGGAGCTTGCCGGCGGCCCAGAGCGTGCCGCGGGTGACGAGGTCGAGGAACTGCGGCGTCTCGACGGTGTGGGTGTAGTGGCCGATCGTCGTGCCGAAGACGCGGGCCTTGCCGTATTGGTTGGTCCAGATGACCGTCTGCCTGGCATTCCGCTCCCGGCTCATCGCCTCGGCCAGCGGCTTGGCCGTATCCCACACCTTGTCGCAGTAATAGAGCTCCTCCTTCGGCACCTCCCAGGTCTTGGGCAGCCCCGTGAGGATCGGGTGCTCGGCGATCGAATGCACCGCGTACTCGTAGTGGGCCCCGTGGCCGGGCGACGTGATCCCGACGAACTTGTACCAGTCGTCGGTGCCCACCCGGTAGCAGTGCATGGCGCAGTGCATCACCACGGCGGGCGTGCCCTTCTCGTGCTCGGCGACGATCAGCTTGAGGAACGCCGGATCCTTGACTGCGCCGAAGCACTCGTTGTGGAAGACGACGTCGTAGCCCTTCGACCAGTCGGGCTTCGAGTAGATCGAGACCTTGTGCTCCCGGCTTTCGCCCCCCTCGTGGACGACGGTGGTGTTGATCCGGGCCCGCGCGGCCAGGCCCTGCGTGATCACCTTCTTCTGCGCCTCGTAGTCGTGGCAGCAGCCGCCGGTGATGTAGAGCACCTCGAGCGGCTTGGCCTCCTCGGCGGCTCGGCCGATGCACGGGGCGACCACGATCAGGGAGAGCAGGCCGGCCACCGCCCGCTGCACGAACGACACGATCTTCATGACCGACCTCCTGGCATACGGTTTCAAACACCACCGCTTCGAGGATCGTCGACCGCACTGGATTCGCTGTCAAGCGGCCCGGCCGCGGCGAGCATGCGGGCGATCCGGCGGCCCGGCGCCGTCATCGCCAGCGACTCGAGTGCCGCCGCCTTCATCCACCGGCGGCCCGCCGCCGGCCGGCAGGCCGCCGCCGCCGCCGCGCAAGCCACCACGTCGAGCGTGATCTTGTGGTGCGTCACCGTGTGGGTGATCGTGCCGAGCCGCTCGGTCGCGCCGCAATCAAGCCCGCCCAACAGCGTGGAACGGGCGATGCCCCGCCGCGCCGCCCGCGCGGCGCCGGCCACCCGCGGAAAATCCCAGAGCCCTTCCCACCATTCCCCGGGAGATCGACGCACGACGAGCACGCGGCCGGATCGCCGCACCACGACCGCCGTCTCGCGGATCTCCTCGACCGTGCGCTGCGCCGCCCTCGCGGGAATCTCCGTCGTGCGGCCGCTCGCATGCGCCGCGCAGCACGCCGCCAGCGGGCAGGTCTGGCAGAGCGGCCGCTCCGGCGTGCACACCAGCGACCCCAGGTCCATCAGCGCCTGGTTGAACCGTCCGGGGTGCCGTGCGGGCACGAGCGCGGCGGCGATCGCCCAGATCGGCTCGTCGCCGCGCGGGCCGTCGAGCGGCCCCGCGTGCCCGGCGAGCCGGGCGATCACGCGGCGCGAGTTGGCCTCGACGATCGGCTCCCGGCGATCGAACGCGATCGAGGCGACCGCGCCGGCGGTGTAGCGGCCGATCCCGGGCAGCGCACGGAGGGCCGCCGCCGTCCGCGGAAATTTCCCGCCATGCTCCTCCACCACGATCCGCGCCGCCGCGTGCAGCTGACGGGCCCGGCGGTAGTAGCCGAGGCCCTCCCACGACCGCAGCACGTCGTGCTCCGCCGCCGCCGCCAGGGCCGTCACGGTGGGAAACCGGTCGAGGAAGCGGACGAAGAACTCCTTGACCCGCTCCACCTGCGTCTGCTGCAGCATGATCTCGCTGACCCACACGCGATAGGGATCCCGCGACCGCCGCCAGGGCAGATCCCGCCGGGCACGGGCATACCAGGCGAGCAGCGGCCCCGCGACCGCGGCCGGATCGGTCGCCCCGGACGGCCCCGTCGCGCGACCGCTCGCGTTCTTCCCTGCCCTCTTCACACGAGCCCCTTGCAAACCGGTGTTTCTTGGGTTCCAAAACAGCGACGGCCCGCCAACATAGCCGAGCCGTCCAGTCCCTGCCGTCGTCGGTATCCATGGCCGAAAAGCTGTCACTCAAGCGGCACGAATCGCCGGCCGGGCCGGCCTGGGAACTGGTGCACCCGCGCTGCGCCCGCCGCCGCCGCGACGACATGGCGGAGGTGGAGGCGATGGTCGAGGCTGGCGAGACGGAGATCGCCCGCGACGAACTGGTGTGGCTGCTCTCCGAGTGCCCCGACTTCCTCGACGCCCACGTGCACCTGGGGCTGATCGCGCTGGAGGAGGAAGACCCCAAGCTGGCGCGGGGGCACTTCGGCCGGGCCTACGAGCTCTCGCTCCGCGCCCTGGAAGCCGCCGGTAATCCCCGGCCGCTGCCCTATGCGCTCGACGGCAACAGGCCTTTTTACGAGGCCGCGAAGGGGCTCGTGCACTGCCTGCTCGACATGGGCCGGCGCACGATGGCGCAGGACGTCTGCCGCCGCATCGCGCCGCTCGATCCGTCCGATCCGCTGGCGATCCAACGGCTCGCGGAGCACCGCGGATGACGACGACCATGCCACCCGCCACGCCCCGGTTCATCGTGCTCGAGGGCATCGACGGCGCCGGCAAATCCTCGCAGATCGAACCGCTCGTCGCCTGGCTGCGCGGCCGCGGCCTGGGCGTGACCACCTGCCGCGATCCGGGGGCGACGCCGACGGGCGACGCCGTCCGGGCGATCCTGCTCGATCGCCACGACCTGCACCTGGCGCCGACGGCGGAGATGCTGCTCTACATGGCCGCCCGGGCGCAGCTCGTCGCGGAGGTGATCCGGCCGAGCCTGGCCCGCGGCGAGTGGGTCGTCTCCGACCGCTACCTGCCGGCCAACGTCGTCTACCAGGGCCATGCCGGGGGCCTCGATCCGGAGACGATCCGACGGGTGGGGGCCGTCGCCACCGGCGGCGTCGAGCCCGATCTCGTCCTGCTCCTCGACGTCGATCTGGAGACGGCGGCCCGCCGCATCGCGCGGCCGCTCGACAAGCTGGAGAACCGCGGCGATGCGTTCCGCGCCCGGCTGCGGGCCGGGTATCTTGCCGAAGCCTCGCGGCAGCCGGATCGCATCGCCGTGGTCGACGCGACGGGATCTCCGGCCGACGTGCAGGCGAACGTGCGACAGGCGATCGAGAGCCGCTTTCCGGAACTGCGGCCAGAATTGGGGCCGGAACGGCCGAGCTGAAAGGCGACACGATGGCGTGGCAGGCAACGGTCGGTCGCGGTGAGATCGCCGGCCACGACGCCGTGGTGGAGCAGTTCGTGCGGGCGGCCGCACAGGGACGGATCGCGGGCTCGTATCTCTTCATCGGCCCGGCCGGCGTGGGCAAGAGCACGGTGGCGCTCGCGCTGGCCAAGTCGCTGCTCTGCGAGCGGCGGCGCCCCGGATTGGTGGCCTGCGGTTCGTGCGCGTCGTGCGTGCAGGCGGACGGCGGCAGCCACCCCGACATCGACGTGGTGGCGAAGCCGGCCGACCGGTCGACGATCCCGCTGGAGGCCTTCATCGGCGACGCTGAACACCGCATGCGCGAGGGCCTCTGCTGGCGGCTGCTCCTGCAGCCGGCGCTCGGCGGCCGCAAGGTGGCGATCATTCTCGACGCTGATCACCTCGCCGACGAGGCAGCCAACTGCCTGCTCAAGACGCTCGAAGAGCCGCCCGACCGCGCGATCATCATCCTCGTGGGCACGTCGCTGGAGCGGCAGTTGCCGACGATCCGCTCGCGGTGCCAGATCGTGCGGTTCCGGCCGCTCGACGAGGAGACGGTGTTTCGCATCATCGCGGCGGAGGCATCGGCCGACGGCACGCAGGCCGATGCCGCGCTCGTGCGCAGCTGCGCCGCCGCCGCCGGCGGCAGCCTCGCCCGCGCCCGGCTCCTGCTCGATCCCGAACTGACGGCG
>JBIIYN010000431.1:0-2678 GCA_044346795.1 Pirellulales bacterium | reverse complement strand
CGGGGCGTTTGAACAGTCGCCCGCCGGCCCGACGCCGCAGCCCGCGGCGGGCACCTCTCGCATCGACGAGGCCACCGCCCTGCACCGCCAGTTGGAGATCGCCCGCCTCCGGCATGCGGCCGAGGTTGCCGAACTCCGGCGACAGATTCTCGAGGCCCGCAAGCTGGCCGGTCTCGGTGAACTTCTCGGCACGACGACCCACGAGTTCAACAACGCGCTGACGACGATCCTCAACTACGCCAAGCTCGGGCTCCGCCACCGGGACCAGCCCACCCGCGACAAGGCGCTCGAGCGGATCCTCTCGGCGGGGACCAGGGCCGCGAAGATCACCGCCAGCGTGCTCGGCATGTCGAGGTCGGGATCCGCCCGGTTCGAGCCGGTGAATCTCCACGTCGTGATCGAAGACGTGCTGGTGCTGCTCGAGCGGGAAATGATGAAATACCGGGTGCAGGTGGAGCGGGAGTTCGCACCCGTGCCGAAGGTGCACGGCAACCCCGGGCAGATCCAGCAGGTGCTCCTGAACCTGATCGTGAACGCCCGACAGGCGATGACGGGCGGGGGCCGGCTGATCCTGCGGCTGTCGCACGACGAGGCGGCAGGCCTCGTGGACCTGATGGTCCGCGATACGGGCTGCGGCATGACGCCCGACGTGATGCGGCGGATCTTCGAGCCGCGGTTTTCCACGAAGTCGGGGCCCGACGAGACCGGCAAGGGGGGCACGGGCCTCGGGCTCTCGGCCTGCAAGGAGATCGTGGACGCCCACCGCGGCCGGATCCGCGTCGAAAGCGCCCCCGGCAAGGGCACCGCGATCACGATCCGCCTGCCGGTGCGTCAGGCGTAGGGCGCATCTTCCATCGCCGGAGCGATGACCTGGGAAACCAGGAGACGGAGGCGAAGGGGTCGGCGACTGCTCGAGGAGCTTTCTTCACGAAAAACACGACATCCTGTCGTTTTTTCTTGGCGGGCCTCCGCCCGCTGGTGCTGACCCGGCCCTCCGGGCCTGACGCCGTGCGATGAGCGCGCGGTCGGCGGCGCGTCTACAATCATGTCCACGCCTCCCGAGGACATCGCCCATGACGCAGCCGCAGCTTCCCAAAAACCCACTCCCGTGCACGTTGGCCGACCTCCGCGCGAGCGGCTGGCGGAGCCGCTCCGTGAAGGACGAGATCCGGTCGAACTTCACGCGGATGCTGCGGGATGGCGACGAACTCTTTCCCGGCATCGTCGGCTACGACGACACCGTGATCCCCGAGATCAACATCGCCCTGCTCGCCGGCCACGACATGCTCTTCCTGGGCGAGAAGGGGCAGGCGAAGAGCAGGCTCATGCGGCTGCTCACGCGGTTTCTCGACGAACACCTGCCGTATCTCGACGATCCGTCGATTCCGCTTCACGACGACCCCTCCGCGCCGATCACCTCGGCCGGCCGGCGGCTCGTGGCCGACCGCGACCCGCTGGACGTGCCGATCGCCTGGTGGCCCCGCGCCGACCGCTACGCGGAGCGACTGGCTCCGGGGACGAAGTTCGCCGACATCATCGGCGAGATCGATCCCGCCAAGCTGGCCGGCGGCACGAGCATGGCCAGCGAGGAGGCGCTCCATCTCGGGCTCATCCCGCGGATGCACCGCGGCATCTTCGCCATGAACGAACTGCCCGAACTCGACGAACTGGTGCAGGTGGGGATGTTCAACATCCTCGAGGAACGCGACGTGCAGATCCGCGGCTATCCGGTGAAGTTCGACATCGACTGCCTGCTGCTCTTCTCGGCGAATCCCTCCACCTACAACCGCTCCGGCAAGGTCATCCCGCAGCTCAAGGACCGGATCGGTTCGGTGATCCACACGCACTACCCGCGGGACCGCGATCTCGGCATCCGGGTGGCGGAGCAGGAGGCCGGCGTCGACGTGGGGGGCGAGTGGCCCGTCGTCGTGCCCTATTTTCTGAAAGAAATCCTCGAGCAGATCACGATCGCCGCCCGCAAGAGCAAGTTCATCGACCAGCAGTCGGGCGTGAGCGCCCGCTTCTCGATCGCCAACTACGAGACGGTGGTCGCCAGCGCCCGGCAGCGGGCCGTGCGGCTGGGCGAGCGGCCCGCCGTCCCCCGGATCAGCGACCTGGGCCACCTCTATGCGTCGAGCCTCGGCAAGCTGGAGCTCGACCTGATGGGCAGCCACCAGATGACGGAGCGGCAGGTGCTCGACAGCGTCGTCGCCGAGGCGATCGCCACGGTGTTCGAGGAATACGTGGAGAAGCACGGCCTCGACGAGATCGGCAGGGTGTTCGCCCAGGGGGTGAAGATCGAGGTGGGCGACATGCTGCCCTCGGCGGCCTACGCCGAGGTGGTCGCGGAGGTGCCCGCGGTCTGGGAGAAGGCCTTCGAGGTGAACGCCTCGGCCGATCCGGCCGTGCGGGCCAGCTGCATCGAATTCGTGCTCGCCGGGCTCTACGCCACCGAGCGGATTTCCCGGCTCCAATCCCACGGCCGCACCATCTACGACACGGGAGGGTTCCGGTAGATGCTCCAAGACCGCTGCTGCCGGCTCGGACGGATGCACTCCTGCTTCAGCGTGATCCGTGAGGGGCTGCCCATGCCCGGGAGCCGGCGTATGCAGACAAGCGAAGCGAGGATTGCGGAGCGTAGTCTGCATCCGAGTGAGCGGAGGGCACGATGCCCTCCG
>JBIIYN010000143.1:0-9666 GCA_044346795.1 Pirellulales bacterium | reverse complement strand
GGCGTGAAGGCAATCCCAGGGCTCGCGCCCGGGGCTTCCATTCGGAGGGTGCTTTCCGTGCGAGCCCGGGGATCGGCGATGCCCACGGCGTTCGGCGTGAATCCGGCCGGGATCGGACCCCGCTTCAAAAACCCCGGGCTTTCGGGCATACTCTCGCGGAGAGTCCCAAGCCTCGGAGTTTTTTTAAAGCGATGTTCCGCAACCTCAGCACGTTCGGCCTGCCTCTTTCCGGTCGCCCCAGCGAACTCATCGAACTGGCCCTGTCGTTCGGCTTCGATGCCATGGAAATCGACCTCGTCGACTTCCAGCAACAGGCGGAGACATTCGGGGTGCCGCACGCGCGGCGGCTGATGGTGAGCGCCCGGCTCAAGTGCGGCGTGTTTCGGCTGCCCGTCACGCTCGACGCCGACGAGGCGACGTTCAAGGCCGAAATGGCGCTGCTCCCGAAACGGCTCGAGTTCGCCCAGGCCACCGAGGCCACCCGCGCCGTCACCACGGTGGCGGCCGCCTCCGACGAGCATTCGTTCAAGGACTTCTTCGAGCAGTATCGCACGCGTCTCGACACGATCGGCGGCCTGCTCGACGGCCACGGCATTTCGCTCGGCCTGGCGATCACGCCCGAAGCCGAAGCGCGGGACGGGAAAAACAACCAGTTCATCCACACGTTCGAAGGGCTGCTCGGCCTGCTGGCAGCGTCGCATCCCCGCATCGGCGCCGTCGTCGATGCCTGGTCCCTGCACGTCACCGGCGAGCCGCTGGAACTCATCGCGAAGGCGCCCAAGGGGCGGATCGTCGAAGTCCGGCTCTCCGACGCGCCCCGCGACATCGCGGCGGCGGAACTCACCCACGCGCAGCGGCTGATGCCGGGCGACACCGGTGTGATCAACTCCGCCGCCATCCTGACGCAGGCCAGGAATGCCGGCTTCGACGGCCCGGTCACGCCGTGGGCCGATCGCTCCACGCTGGCCGGTCGCGGCCGCGAGCGGATCGTGAAGATGGCCGGTGATCGATTGGAGGCGGCCTGGCGGGAAGCCGGCCTGCCGATCGTTCCGCGGTGGTTCACGCCGGTGGCGAAGGATGCCTTCGGTCGGCCGATCGCCGAGGAAGCATTCGCCGGCGCCGAGTGAGGTGGCGGATCGCCACCGTGGATTCGGGGCGGCTCACGCCCCCTCGCGGATCCAGGTCACCTTGGGCGAGCCGCCGCCATCGGTGGCAGAGCCCTTGATGAACTCCGAGACGTATCGCAGCGTCTTGGCCGGGCGGTCCGGGTCGCGGAACGCGTCGCCCTTCTGCAGGATCGGCAGCTGATCGGGCATGCCGCCGAAGGCCCGCGTCCCGGCGGCCTGGCAGGGATACCACCAGCCCTGGCCGTCGGCATCGACGAGGTAGAACTCGGGATAGCAATGCCCCTCCACCCAGACCGTTCGGGCTGGAATCCCCTCGGCCCGGGCCATGGCGATGAAGAGGCAGGTGAGTTCCTCGCAGTCGCCCCAGCCGTCGGCCAGCGCCCGTGCGGCGCCCTTCAGGTCGCCGTTGCGGTATTCGACCTTTTCGCGAACCGCATCGTAGATGGCCTCGACCTTCTGCCAGCCGTCCAGGTCGGCGCCGGTCGCCTTCGCGAGTTTCAGGATCTTCGGGTGCCGGGTTTCGATGTACGGGCTCGCCCCGAGGAAGGCACGCAGCGCCCGGTCGGGCTTCCGGGGGATGGTCAGCGCCGACGGATCGACGGGCGGGAGGATGGAGGCCCGCTCGAGCGAAAACGTGACGATGGCGTGGGCCTTGTCGCCCGCCGGCAGGTCGGGGATTTCCACGATCATCTGCTTCACCCCGCCGGGCAGCGTGCGATACCGCAGGCCGCGGACGTCTGGTGAGACGTCCTCCTGCACGATCTGCACCTTCTGCTCGGGCCAGTCGGCGGGCACGGGCAGGGTGGCGTAGATGCCCCGGCACGGACCCCCTTCCGCCGTCACGACGACGCCCACCCGGTATTTCTGGGTGCGCATGTCCCCGAGCGTGGGGGCGGCCGACCCGGCCTCCGGAGCGGCGAACTGGGCCCGGGCCGGTCCGGCAACGGCGGCCACCGCCAGACCGGCCAGCAGGAGCGGAAGGAAACGAGGGCACTTCATACGGTTTTGTTCGGCCGCCGGGCGGGGCCAACTGGGAGGGCGGTGCGGTCGTGACGGTCGGGAAATCTGGCGTGGCGGGGGCAAACGCTCGATTGTTCGACCCGTCCGAGGCTGCTACACTACGCGGCTCTTTCCATTGTGGCCCGCGCGTCCCCCCTCCTCCAACCCGTTTACCCCAAACCCCCCCACGCATGGTCAACCGCAACCTCATTCGCGAACTGGAACTCGGAGACGAACTCGATCAGGAACTGGAACTCGCCCTCGCCGGAACGGAGGCGGGTGAATACTCGGTCGGCACGTCGACGCTGGCGGTCAACTCGGTGCTCGAGGGGAAGGTGTTGCGGGTGGACGACGAGTTCGTCCTCGTCGACGTGGGGTACAAGAGCGAAGGCCACATCCCGCGGAACGAGTGGGACGAGACCGAACCGGCGCCGCAGGTGGGCGACGTGGTCAAGGTGCTGCTCGAGGAGTTCGAGGACGGCCAGGTCGAGGAGCAGCGGGGCCTGATCACGCTTTCCAAGCGGAAGGCGCGCCGGATCGAGGACTGGCTCCGCGTGATGGAGAGCGTCCACGAAAACGACGTGGTGACCGGCTTCGTCACCCGCAAGATCAAGGGCGGTCTGCTCGTCGACATCTCGGGCGTCAACGTCTTCCTGCCGGCCAGCCAGGTCGACATCCGCCGCCCCGCCGACATCGGCGACTACTGCGGCCGCGCGATCCAGTGCCTCGTGCTCAAGATCGACGAGGCGAGGCGGAACATCGTCGTGTCACGGCGGGCGCTCATCGAGCAGGAGCGGATGGAACGGAAGAAGCAGCTCATGGAGACGCTCGAGGTGGGCCAGGTCCGCCGGGGCGTGGTCAAGAACATCGCCGACTTCGGCGCGTTCGTCGACCTGGGCGGCATCGACGGGCTGCTCCACATCACCGACATGAGCTGGGGCCGCATCGGCCACCCCAGCGAGATGGTGCAGATCGACCAGGAGGTCGAGGTGCAGGTGCTCCACATCGACCGCGAGCGGGAGAAGATCGCGCTGGGCATGAAGCAGCGGACCGCCAGCCCGTGGGCGAAGGTCGCCGACAAGTATCCGGTCGGCACGGTCTGCAAGGGCACGGTGGTCAACGTGATGAGCTACGGCGCGTTCGTGAAGCTCGAGGACGGCGTCGAGGGGCTCGTGCACATCAGCGAGATGAGCTGGACCAAGCGGGTCAGCCATCCGAGCGAGCTGGTGAAGCCGGGCGACGAGGTCGAGGTGGTGGTGCTGGCCATCAACAAGGAAAAGCAGGAAATCTCGCTGGGGATGAAGCAGACCCAGCAGAATCCGTGGGAGAAGGTGGCCGCCGACTATCCGCCGGGCGCGATCGTCAAGGGCGTGGTGCGGAACCTCACCAACTACGGCGCCTTCATCGAGATCGACGACGGGATCGACGGCCTGCTGCACGTCACCGACATGTCGTGGACGCGGAAGGTGACCCACCCCAGCGAGATGCTGGAGAAGGGGCAGGAAATCGAGTGCAAGGTGCTCTCGGTCGACCAGCAGCGGCGGCGGATCGCGCTGGGGCTCAAGCAGATGGCCGACGATCCGTGGTCGACCGACATCCCGCAGCGGTACAAGTCGGGCGACGTGGTGAAGGGCACGGTCACGAAGATCACGAACTTCGGCGTCTTCGTCGGTCTCGAGGACGGACTCGAGGGGCTGCTTCACATCTCCGAGCTGTCGGACGACAAGATCGAGAACGCCGAGGACGTGGTGAAGGTGGGCGATCCGCTGGAGGTGAAGATCCTCCGCGTCGATACCGACGAGCGGAAGATCGGCCTCTCGAAGAAGCGGGTCGGCTGGTCGAGCGATCGCGAGGCCGCGGAAGCCGGCAGCGAGGCTTAGAGCGCCTATCAGAATGAAACTACGGGCATTTTGCGGCGGCGGCGGGCGGATGCGGCGGCGCTCCTCCTCAACGATCGGCTCCGCAATATCGCCTCGTCGTCGCTTCTTGCCTCCGCCGCGCCGGCGCTCGCAACCTGCTACCTTGCCTCATTCTGGTAGGCGCTCTTAGACCTCGACGGTTCGGGGCTGCCCATGCCCCGTCGCCGGACGTTCGCTCCGGGCATCCTGCCCTTCTGTCACTCGATGCTGACTGCGCTCCGGCATCCTGCCTGAGCTGGTCAGCAACGCCGGCTCCCGGGGCAATGGGCAGCCCCTCGCGGATTCCACGGAGTTGACTGGAGGCCCGGAGCGGAAGCGACGGGACGGGCCGACGCATTGGTTTCGTGCGTGTGGAACAAGTCTTCAGCGGCCCTGGACGTCGAGCGCCTGGATCGTGCCGACCGTTTCCTCGGCGGCCAGGCCGTTCACGCCCCGCACCGGCGCGAGCCGCAGCACGCCTCCCCTGGCGATCCGGCCGCCGGCATCACGCGTGATCACGACACGGCGTGGGGCCACGTGCACCGGGGCCGTCTCCCCGCCGTGGGTCAGCGCGGCATGGCGATGCTCGAGCGCCTCGCCGGCGTGCGGCGCGATCATGTCCAACGCAATGAGGTCGGTGGATCGGCCGGCGGACGCCCCGCCGGACCGTCGCACCCAGACGAGCAGGCGGCTGCCCGGGGGCAGTCCGTCCAAGTCGATGCTGTCCGGGCCGGCCGCCGGCGGGGCCGGCACCGCGAACGGGCGGCACACGGGCGCGTCGAAGGGCGACTCGCGAGGCGGTGCTGGCGCCGCCGCCGGGGCCGGCACGGCTTCTGGAGCCTGCAACGCCGCCGGAGCCTGCGCGGGTTCTGGGGTGTGTGGCGGCGCGTCGGTGGTCGCTGGCTGCGACGGCGTCTCCGACGGGACCGCGCTGGCCTCCAGGAGCCGCCGGCCGCGATCGGCCAGTCGCCCCAGATCGCCGGTCACGGCGAATCCTCCGGCGACGATTCCCAGGGCGGCGCATTTGACGAGGAACGACTGCATCGCATGTTCCGTAAGGGCCACCGGAATCGAGCCGTTCCGGATGGCCCCCAAGTATGCGCCGCATCGAGGCGCGGGCCGTGCTTTCGCGGCCGTGCGCAGGCGATCCGCCACCCGGCGGGCGTCATCTGGTGACGGTTATTCCTGCCGCGCCAACTCCGCCAGGGCTGCCAGCACCTGCTCGTCGTGCCCCTCGGCCCTCACCGCCTTGAACACCTTGGCCACCCTGCCGGCGGCGTCGATGATGAAGGTGCTCCGTGCGATGCCCATCGACTTTTTGCCGTACATGTTCTTCTCCCGCCAGGCCCCGTATTTCTCGGCGACCTTGTGGTCGACGTCGGCCAGGAGCGTGAAGGGGAGCTTGTATTTGTGGCGGAATTTCTCGTGGCTCTCCGGCGTGTCCGGGCTGACGCCGAGCACCACCGCCTCGTGCCTGGCAAGCTTCGCCTTGGCGTCGCGGAAGCCACAGGCCTCCTTCGTGCAGCCGGGCGTGTCGTCCTTGGGGTAGAAATAGAGGACGACCGGCGTGCCCGCGAGGCTCGAGAGCTTCAGCTTCGTGCCGTCGTGCGTGGGCAGCGTGAAGTCAGGCGCCTTCGAACCTTCCTCGATCCAATCGGCCATGGCTGCAGACTCCGTGCACGGGGGAAGAGACGATTTTTCCACGCACGGTTCTAGCCATGCCGACGGCAGCCGGCCAGAGGGGGGCGGTGCGGCGCGGGCGACGCTGCTCACCCCGATCGGCCGCGGCGCCCTCGCGGTGGTGGCCGTGGCGGGGCCGATGGCGGAGCGGATCGTCACGAGGCTGTTCACGCCCCGGGGTGGTCCACTCGCAGGCCGGCCCGACGGGGCGATCGTGTTTGGCCGCTGGACGGGCGACGCGGGCGGTGCGGCCGGCACCGGCGAAGATCTGGTGGTCGTCCGCCGCGGCGCGGACGATCTCGAGATCCATTGTCACGGCGGACTCGCCGCCGCGGAGGCTGTGCTCGTCAGCCTCGAACGACAGGGAGCCGTGCGGCAGCCGTGGCCCGCGTGGCTGCGAGCCGGCGGCATGGCGGAGATCGACGCGGAGGCCCGCGAGGCCCTGGCGGCCGTGGGTGGACCGAAGGCGGCGCGGATGCTCACGCGGCAACTGGCGGGGGCGCTCGAGGCGGAGCTCGTCCGGGTGCGGAGCCTCCTGCAGGCCGGCCGACGCGTCGATGCCCGGCATGCCATCGACCGGCTCCTGCGGGCGGCGCGGGTCGGCCTGCGGCTGGTACGGCCGTGGCGGGTGGTGCTGATCGGCAGCGTGAATGCCGGCAAGAGCAGCCTCGTGAACGCCTTGGCGGGCTACGCCCGGAGCATCGTGTCGCCGGAACCGGGAACCACCCGCGACCTCCTGGAGACACGGATCGTGCTCGACGGCTGGGAGGTGGACCTCGTCGACACGGCCGGGCTGCGGGATGCGGGCCCGGATGCCTTCGAAGTCAGCATGACGGAGCGGGCCGGAATCGACCGGGCCGTGGCCGCCGGCGAAACGGCCGACCTCGTGCTGCGCGTGATCGACGGCCGGCACGTCGATGCAGACGGCTCAGCCGCATGCCAGCGTCACGAACTGCGGGTGGCAACGAAGGTGGATCTCGCAGACGCCGCCGCGCCGGTGCCGGCGGGGACCTGGCGGACGAGTGTCGTCACCGGGGAAGGCATCGCGGCGCTGGCAACGGGGATCGTGCGGCGGCTCGTGCCGGAGGAGGTCGACGAGCCGGGGCTCTTCGCCGGGGCCGTGCCGTTCACGGATCGGCAGGTGAGGCTCGTGGAATCGTTGCGGGACGCGGCCGCGAGCGCGGCCAACAAGCCCGATCCGCCGGGGGCGGTGAAAGCCTCCGACTCGAGGCCAGGATAGGCCGACTCGCTTCGGCTTCCCCCGACCCCCGGCTCCGGGTTCACGAATATCGCCGGAGCTACTCTTTCTTGGCTTCCGTCGTGCGGCCGCGGACATAGAGCCGGATCGGCACCTCGCGGAACGGCGTCGACTTGCGGAGGGCTCCCACGAGATACCGCTTGTAGCTCTCCGACACGCTCTTCGGCGCGCTCGTCGAGAGCACGATCGTCGGAGGGGCTGTCTCGACCTGCGTGGCGTAGTAGATCCGCACCGGACGGCCGCGGGGATCGGCCGGCGGATGGTTGGCGTCGACCGCCTCCCGCACGACCGTGTTGAGCTTCGCCGTCGGCACCCGCTCGTGGCTCTGCCGGTAGAGCCGCTGGGCGGTGTCGACCACCGCCTTCACGTTGCGGCCGTTCTTCGCCGTGACGAACGCCACCGGCGCCCAGGGCATCGTGCGGAACGTGTCCCGGAGGTAATCGGCCCACTCTCCCCGCTCGACTCCGCCCGCGTAGAGATCCCACTTGTTGACGACGAACACGACCGGCTTCGCCTCCTCCATGATCGTGTCGGCCAGCTGCTTGTCGACGCGGCCCACCGGCTCCGAGGCGTCGAAGAAGAGCAGCACCACGTCGGCACGGCGGATGCTCCGCTGTGCCCGGTGCGTGGAGTAGAAGTCGATGTCGGTGGTGCGGCTCTTCGTCCGCCGCAGTCCCGGCGTGTCGATGGCGAGGAAGCTGTGGCCGTCCACCTCGAACCGCACGTCGACCGAGTCGCGGGTGGTGCCCGCCACGGGGCTCGTGATCACACGCTCCTCGTGCGCGAGGCTGTTGACGAACGTGCTCTTGCCCACGTTGCGGCGGCCCACGATCGCGAGCTTCATTTCCGGCAACTCGGGCGAGGGCTCCTCCCCGTCGGCGTCGGCCTCCGGCAGCCGGGCGAGGATCGCCTCGACGAGCGGTTCGCGGTTGCGGTGCTGCCGGGCGCTGACGATCAGGGGCTCGCCGAAGCCGAGGGCGGCGAACTCGTGGGCGTGGTTGTCGAGCCTGGCGTCGTCGGCCTTGTTGGCGACGAGCAGCACCGGCACGCCGAGCTTCCGCACCCGCGCGGCCACGTCATGGTCGGCCGGCACGAGGCCCGCGCGGACGTCGACGAGGAACAGCACGACCGCCGCCTCCGCGAGGCCGGCCTCGATCTGCGCGTCGATCCGGGCCGTGAGGCCGTCGGGATCGTCGAACCCCATGCCGCCCGTGTCCACCAGGTCGACCGTGCGGCCCTCCAGCGACAGCCGCTGCACGAGACGATCCCTGGTCACGCCCGCCGTCGGATCCTCGATGGCGATCCGCTTCTCGACGAGCCAGTTGAACAGGGTCGATTTGCCGACGTTCGGCCGGCCGACGATCGCGATCTTCGGGATCAATTCTGCATCTCGGGGCTGCGTGGAGCTGGCTTCACGCGACGGCTCGGCCATCGTGGCCGACCGTCGCTTGGCCGACCTCCGTCGGCTGGTGCTGACCCGGGCCTCCGGCCTTGTCGCCGGATATTCTATCCGGAACGTATTTCCCTCGCTGGCGCTTCGGGCGTGCATGGGACATGGCTCACGTCCTGGTCAAGTACGAGCTGCTCTCGGCAGGAGCTTACCCTCGTTCCCCAGATTTGGTGGCTGGCACCATTTTGAGGACGTTTTCGCGGGTGACGGGGCGGATGACCCCGTGCTCGGTGATGATGCCGCTGATGAGTCGCGCCGGAGTGACGTCGAAGGCGGGGTTGTAGGCGTGGGCGTGATCCGGGGCGGCCGGCACGCCCAGCGGCCGCAGCACCTCGGCGGCCGCCCGCTCCTCGATCGGGATGTCGTCACCCGTCGGCAGCGAGAGGTCGAAGCTGCTCGACGGCGCGGCCACGAAGAACGGCACCCCGTGGGCCTCGGCCAGCACGGCCAGCCCGTAGGTGCCGATCTTGTTGGCGGTGTCGCCGTTGGCCGTGATCCGGTCGGCGCCGACGATGCACGCGGCCACCCGGCCGGTCCGCAGCAGCTGCGCGGCCGCCGAGTCGACGAGCACCGTCACGGGAATGCCCCGTTCCACCAGTTCCCACGCGGTGAGCCGCGCGCCCTGGAAGAGCGGGCGGGTCTCGTCGGCGAACACGTCGAACCGTCGCCCCTGCTCCCAGGCCGTGGTGATCACCGCGAGCGCCGTGCCGTCGCCGCCCGTGGCGAGCGCGCCGGTGTTGCAGTGGGTGAGCACGCCGCCCTCCGGCAGGATCGCCGCGCCGTGCCGGCCGATCGCGGCGCAGAGACGGCGATCCTCCTCGTGGATACGGCGGGCCTCGGCGAGCGCAGCCGCCTCGAGCGCGACGGCCGGGGTGTCTTCGGGCAGGCCGGCGAGCACGCCGACCACGCGTTCCACCGCCCACCGCAGGTTGACGGCCGTCGGCCGGGCGCAGGCGAGCAGTTCGGCACGGGCCAGCACGTGGGCCCGCGCCGCCGCGGGGGGCAGCCCGTCGCGCACGGCCTCGCCCGCCGCCACGGCCAGGCCGTAGGCGCCGGCGATGCCGATGGCCGGCGCGCCGCGGACCCGCAGCGACTTGATCGCCTCCACGAGCGTGTCGACGTCGCGGCAGGCGATCCACTCGAGCCGGGTGGGCAGCCGCGTCTGATCGACGAGTTCGAGGTGGCTGTTCCAGCGAAGGGAGGTGGGAATCATGCGTTTTCAAAAACAAGGTGAAAAGGGGACATTCTCCTTTT
>JBIIYN010000142.1:0-9685 GCA_044346795.1 Pirellulales bacterium | reverse complement strand
GGAGAACGGAAAATCGCATCCTACACGATCGCACGCCCGCACCCAAACGGCCGATTTCAGGCGGCGGTTTGTCGTCGTGACCGGATGGTGCGTAGAGTGCGGGCCGCGGCCCTGGCGAATCCATGGCCTGCGCATCCTGAGGGAGCCGATCGACCCATGCGGCCCAAAGAACCAACTCCGCCGGGCGAATTCCCGGACGAACCGCTGAACGACGGCCTCGAGGCATTGGCCCGCTATCTGCCGGGCGACCAGCCGCATCAACGGTGGATGCGGCTGGCCCTCGAGGAGGCGCGCATCGCGGCGGCCGAGGACGAGGTGCCCGTCGGCGCGATCGTGGTGGCTTCGGGTCGGGTGATCGCCAGCGCGCACAACCAGCGCGAGCAGCTGGCCGACCCCACGGCCCACGCCGAGATGATCGCGCTGACGCAGGCGGCCGCGGCGCTCGGCTCCTGGCGGCTCGAAGGCTGCACGCTCTACGTGACGCTCGAGCCCTGCCCGATGTGCGCCGGCGCGATCCTGCAGGCCCGGGTGCCCTTCGTGGTGTGGGGCGCGGCCGACCCGAAGGCGGGGGCCGTCGAGTCGCTCTACCGGCTGTTCGACGACGCCCGGCTCAATCACCGCGTCGACCACACCGGCCGCGTGCTGGCCGACGAATGCGGCCAGATCCTCAGCAGCTTCTTTCGCGGGAAGCGGAAGTGACCGCCCCCGCCGGCCAGGCCCGGAGGGCCGGGTAAGAACCAGCCGACGGAGGTCGGCCAAGGCAGGGGCGGCAGGATGCCGAGCCTTGCCGTGAAACATGATGCTGAGGAGCGGTCGGAGGCACGCGCAAGAGCCGGTGAACTCTGCGACTCACGGGCGATCAACCATCACTGCGGAGCCTCCTGTAGCAGAGTCCGCCGGCGATGAGCATGCCGCAGACCGCGAACCAATGCGGCCTGCCAACCCCCTCGCCCCTACCCGCGCTTGGCCATCGGCACGAAGTCGCGAAGGGTTTCGCCCGTGTAGATCTGCCGCGGACGGCAGATCTTCTTCGTGGGCGAATGGTGCATCTCGATCCAATGGGCGATCCAGCCCGGCAGCCGGCCCATCGCGAAGAGCACCGTGAACATCTGCACCGGGATGCCCATCGCCCGGTAGATCACGCCGGAATAGAAGTCGACGTTGGGATAGAGCTTCCGCTCGATGAAGTAGTCGTCGGCGAGCGCCACCTCCTCCAACTGCTGGGCGATGTCGAAGATCGGATCCTTGAGGGAGAGCTTGGCCAACAGCTTGTCGCAGGTCGCCTTGATGAGCTTCGCGCGGGGATCGTAGTTCTTGTAGACCCGGTGCCCGAACCCCATCAGCCGGAAGCCCGAGTCCTTCTTCTTGGCGAGGTCGACGTACTTCTTCACGTTGCCGCCGTCGGCGCCGATCTTCTCGAGCATCTCCACGCAGGCCTGGTTGGCACCGCCGTGGAGCGGCCCCCAGAGGGCGGAAATGCCGGCGGAGATGCTGGCGAAGAGGTTGGCGTCGCTCGAACCGACCATTCGCACCGTCGACGTCGAGCAGTTCTGCTCGTGGTCGGCATGCACGATCAGCAGCATGTCGAGCGCCTCGGCGAAGTCGGGGTCGCAGTGATACTCCTCGCACGGCACCGCGAACATCATCTGCAGGAAGTTCTCGCAGTAGGAAAGGTCGTTTCGCGGATAGATGAGCGGCTGCCCGATCGACTTCTTGTGGCTGTAGGCCGCGATGGTGGGGAGCTTGGCCAGCAGCCGATGCACGCTCACCTCGACCTGCCTGGGATCGCGGACGTCGAGCGAATCCTGGTAGAAGGTCGAGAGGGCCCCGACGACGCTCCCGAGGATCGCCATGGGATGCGCGTCGCGGGGAAACCCGTTGTAGAAGCTGCGCATGTCCTCGTGGATCATCGTGTGGTGCGACAGCGCCATGCGGAAGCCGTCGAGCTGCGAGGCGGAGGGCAGTTCCCCGTAGATGAGCAGGTAGGCCACCTCGACGAAGTCGCACTTCTCCGCCAGCACCTCGATGGGATAGCCGCGGTATCGCAGGATGCCCTTCTCGCCATCGAGGAACGTGATCGCGCTGGTGGTCGAACCGGTGTTGACGAAGCCCTCGTCGAGGGTTATGGCGCCCGTGGCGCTCCGGAGCTTCGCGATGTCGATGCCGTGTTCGCCCTCGGTCCCCACGATCACCGGCAGTTCGGTGACTCGGCCTTCCATCTCGAGGCGGGCCTTGCCCGCCGACTTCGTCCCGGGCCAGGGAGGGGTGGCAGCTGCGGCGGGGACGGCGGACGTCGCTGGAACACTCATGGAATGATCTCCTGGGCGTTGGGCGGCCGACTCGGGCAAAACGCCGGCAGCGGATGTCCGCCAAAACGGAAGGCTTCGGCGGCAGTCTAGCCCGCGCGGCACGGGTCGGCAATCGTGCACGAGCCGTCAGCGGGTCTGGCGAGGCTGGCTCGCGGTCTGGGTGGCCGCCTGGACCGCGGGCCCGGAGGGATCGTCGTCGAAGATCGTCCAGACCGGCGTGCGAGCGCGGACCGTGGCGAGGTACTCGTCCATCTCCCGCTTGCTCCGCTCTTCCCGCAACTGCCCGCGGATCCCCACCTGGGCCTCGATGAAGGGTGTGCGGCCGGCATCGGTCCGCTCGATCACCCGCACGATGTGCAGCGCCGAGCCGTCGTCGAGGATCGCGCTCAACTGGCCGACCGGCAGCGTGAAGACCGCCTCGTCGACGACCTTCGACACGAGGCTGCCCTTCGTCGTCCAGTCATACGCCCCGCCGGCGGCGGCCGTCGGCCCCTCCGAACGTCCGCGGGCGACGTCGGCAAAGGGCTTGCCCTGCATCACCTCGTTGCCCATGGCCGCCAGCATGCTCCACGCCTGCCCGCGGGAGCGGCCGGCCGTCACCTTCAGCGTGAGCTGTTCGAAACGCGCCTTGGCGGGATAGTCGTAATCAGCCAGATGGTTCTGGTACCAGGCGATCATCTCCGCATGCGGGATCTCGTCGTCGTTGACCACCTTCTGCTGGATCCACTGCTGGGCGAGCGCCCGCTCGAAAAACGTCTTGCGGATCCGGTCGAGCGACTGCCCACGCGACCGCAGAAGCTGGTCGTATTCCATGGCATTCGCCACCCCGGCCTCCTTGACCAGCCGCGGTAGCTGCTGCTGATCGAACGCCTCGTTGACCTTCTTTCTGATCTCCGGCAGACGATCCTCGGGGATCGTGCGGCAGGCATCGACGTAGACGACCAACGACTCCACGTGCTGTTTGATCATCTGCCGGCAGATCTGCGACCTGAGTTCACGAACCTGCTCGGGGGTGAGCCCGCCACCCACCTTGTCCAGCCAGGCGAGCGCCGTGGGCGTGAGCAGATCCCCCTCGAGCACGACCTCCGGCCCCACCCGCGCGACCACGCGGGTATTGTCGAGCGACTGCATGACCGCGGGTTGACCGGCGGCGGCCCCGCCGGTCGGCAGCGTCTCCTCGAAGCCGGCCTGGATGACGGCCGACGGCTTGTCCTGCGTCGCGTCGTCGTTCGGCGCCCCGCCGGCGATCGGGTCGAGCGGCCCGCCGGGATTCGGCAGGATGCTCGAGAGCACGTGGTTGTCCTTGCCATCTTTCGGGACATCACCCTTCGCCTTGGGCCAGCCTTCGGGCCGCGAGAGCGGCTTCGGCACCTGCGGCATCTGGCCGGGCCCTACGAGGCTGCGTCCAACCGGCGGACCGGCCGCCGCCGCCGGCCCCTCGATCGCGGCCGGTCCGGCGGGCGGGCGGGAGAGGTCCTGAGCCCGTGTGACGGAAGCGAGCAGCAGGACGACCCACCATCCGCGGAACAGGCCGCGCGGCGACGGGTTTCGCTGCACCGGGAATGGCAGGCCGGAATGGTTCATCACGGTCTCGATGGGGACATGCCGGGCCCGCCGGGCGAGCCGCGTTCCTTGGCCTCGGGGGCCGCCGCGGGCCGGGGACTATAGGGACGCCCTCGAGCAGGTCGCAAGAGCGTCCTGACCAGCGCCAGAAGCCGGTCCGGATCGTCGCCGACCCGCTGATCCAGGGGGACCACGGCGGTCCGGTCGCCCACCACCCGCAGCGTCTTTCCCCCAGCCTGCCAGGCCGCCCGCAGCCGCTGGATGGCCTGAATGTCGTGGTGGCCGATCATCAGCAAGCCCGGCTGGCGGGTGATGGAATCGATGCCGTGGGCGGCAGCCACGACCCGCAGCCGGGCGAACTCGAGCATCCGCGTCACCTCGACTGGCAGCGGGCCGAAGCGATCGACCAGTTCCGCGGCGAGATCGTCGACCTGGCTCTCCCCGGTCACCCGCGACAGCCTCCGGTAGACGTCGATCTTCGCGCGAAAATCGGGCATGAAGTCGCGGGGCAGCCAGGCCGCCCCCGGCAGGTCGATCGTCACCGGCGGCGGTTCGGCCGGCGGCATCGCCTTGAGTCCCCGGACGGCCTGCTCGAGCAGGCGGCAATAGAGCTCGTAGCCGACCGTGGCGATGTGCCCGCTCTGCTGCGTGCCGAGCAGGTTGCCCGCACCGCGGATCTCGAGGTCGCGCATGGCGAGCGAGAAACCGGCCCCCATGCTGGAGAACTCCTGGATCGCGCGGAGCCGCTTGGCCGCCGTGCTCGTGAGCGTGGCCGCTTCATCGACGAGCAGGTGGCAGTAGGCACGGTGGTGCGAGCGGCCCACGCGGCCGCGCAGCTGGTGCAGGTCGGCGAGGCCGTAGGTGTCGGCCTCGTCGATGAAGATGGTGTTGGCCCGCGGGATGTCGAGGCCGCTCTCGATGATCGTCGTGGCCAGCAGGATGTCGGCGCGGCCGGCGACGAAGGCGAGCATCACCTCCTCCAGGTCCGACTCCGACAGGCGGCCATGGGCGACGACGATCTTCGCCTCGGGCACGATCTGCGACAGCCGGTGGGCGACCTTGTGGATGTCGTGGATCCGGTTGTGCACGAAGAACACCTGTCCGCCCCGCGCCAGCTCGCGATCGACGGCGCCGCGGATGAGCCGCTCGTCCCAGCGGGCCACACGGGTCTCGACCGGAATCCGGTTGGCGGGCGGCGTGGTGAGACTGGAGATGTCGCGAATGCCGAGCATCGCCATGTGCAGCGTCCGCGGGATCGGCGTGGCGGTCATCGTGAGCACGTCCACGCTGGCCCGCAACGCCTTGAGTTTCTCCTTGACGTCGACGCCGAACCGCTGCTCCTCGTCGACGACCAGGAGCCCCAGGTTGGCGAAGTGGATGTCGGACTGCGCGAGACGGTGCGTGCCGATGACGATGTCGACGGTGCCCCGGGCCAGGCCCTCGAGGGTGTCGCGTTCCTCCCGGGTGCCGGTGAGCCGGGAAAGCGCCCGGATGGTGAAGGGAAATTCCGCGAACCGGGCGACGAACGTGCGGCGATGCTGCTCGGCGAGCACCGTGGTGGGCACGAGCACCGCCACCTGGGCCCCCGCCTCGGCCACCTTGAACGCGGCCCGCATCGCCAGTTCCGTCTTGCCGAAGCCGACGTCGCCGCAGAGCAGCCGGTCCATCGGCCGCGGCCGCTCGAGATCGGCGCGGATCGCCTCGATCGCCGTGAGCTGGTCGGGGGTCTCGTCGAAGGGAAACGAGCCCTCGAAGTTGCGTTGCCAGGCCGTGTCGGGCGGAAACGCCACGCCCGGCCGGCTCTCCCGTCTGGCCTGCAGGTGGATCATGTCCGCGGCCATGTCGGCGACGGCGCGTTCGACCGCCTGTTTCTGCCGCTCCCAGAGCGTGCCTCCGACCTTCGCGAGCTTGGGGGCGAGCTTGCTGCCGCCCACGTACTTCTGCACCAGCTCGATGCACGACGCGGGGACGTAGATCCGCGTGCTCTCGGCGAATTCGATCTCGAGGAATTCCTCCGTCCGGCCGTGTTTCTCGAGCAGCTTGAGTCCCTTGTAGCGGCCGATGCCGTGGGCGACGTGCACGACGTAGTCCCCCTCGTGCAGGTCGAGAAAGGTGTCGATCGCCCGCGACAGCCGCTGCTTCGTCGGCCGCGCCGCGGCCACGTCCTCCCGGCGGAAGAGTTCCGCGCTCGAGATGAGCACGATCTTCTCGGGCACCAGCCGAAACCCTCCGGAGAGCCGGCCCCGCGCGAAATGCAGACGGCCGGATCGCGCCGGCCCGCACCCGGCCAGCAGTTCGCCGAGCCTCTTGTCGTCGGCCTCGGTCGGCGCGACCACGTACACCTCCTGATCCTTGCCGACCGTCTCGAGTTCCTCGCGGACCCGGTCGAGCACGCCCGTGAACCGCTCCACGCTCTCGATCGCCAGGACCGCCGTCGCCTCCAGGCTCGACGGCGCGACGGCGGCGAGCGTGACCGAGGGAAAGCGGTAGATCCTGGCGAAGACGTCGTCCGGATCGGAAACGAGCCCCGGCCCGCCCGACCCTTCCGCGGCGTGGCCGAGCCGCTGATGCGCCCGGGCGGCCTCCTCGGTGATTTCACCGGGTTCTACCAGGGCCCACCACGATCCCGCCGGCACGATGTCCGCGAGCTGTGTCCGCCGCACCGGCGACGCCCCCGTCTGCGTCGCCGCCCGCGCCAGTGCGGTGAGATCGATCGCGGCGAGCGTGTCGACGCTCCGCTGGCTGACCGTGTCGAAGGTGCGCAGCGACTCGATCTCGTCGCCATAGAGCTCGATGCGCACGGGGCGATCCCAGTCGGTGGCGAAGAGGTCCAGGATGCCGCCACGTCGGGCGAAGGTGCCGGGGGCGTCGATGCAATCGGTCAGCTCCCAGCCCCGCGCCAAGAGCCAGTCCGAGAGCTCCGCCGGATCGATCCGCCCCCCGACGGCGAGCCGGCGGGTGCTGGCTTCGATGTCCCGAGGATCGACAAGCGGTGCGAGCAGCGCCTGGACGGTGGTCACGATGATCCGCGGATGCTCCGCGGCGGGGCCGATGAGCCGCTTCACGAGCGCGAGCCGCTCGGCCTCCGTCGGATCGCCGGCGGGCAGGGCGTCTCCCACCCCCTCCAGTCCCAGCCCCTCCAGGGCTGGCAACGTGGCGACCGGGAGCGGCGTGAACAGGGCGAGATCGTCGAGAAAAAACTCGGCGTCGGCGGCATGTGGCAGCACGACGACGAGCATGCCGGACCGATCGGCGTCTTCGGCCAGCGCCTCCGCCAGTGCGGCGGCCGCGAGCGCAGACGCCGACCCCCAGGTTCCGCCGATGGTGCCACCATGTCCCGCGCGGAGACTGGCGACCACTTCGGCGAACCCGCCGTGCGTGTCGAGCGTTTTGGCAAGACCGAGCAACCGCCCGGCCGGCCGTGAAGCCTTGGAATCAGCCACCGCGACAGTGTAGCTGCAGAGATGAGGCCGGGGTGGGCACGCACAGCGAGCCTCAGGCGCCTCCGAGCCGTCGTCGCCACCATTTCGACAAGCCCAGTCGAGAAGCCGCCGCAGCGAGCGGAGCGTGTCCACCCCGGCCGGCTGAACGTGTCCGGGGTGCCCGCCCGCACAGCCGCCGGAAGCGGCAAATTGTCGAAAAAAAGCCCCCCTGACGCGGCGGGCGGTTTATCGTGTATTTTTGAAGGGTACGCGTCCCGCCGCTGTTGGACCGTTCCCGACACCCCCGAGGAGCCCTCCCCCATGGCCACCGTCTCCCGCCCCCGCGCTTCTGAAGCCTTCGTCAGCGGGGCCGACGTGGTCGTCGAGTCGTTGATTCGCCAGGGCGTCGACGTGATCTTCGCCTATCCGGGCGGCGCGAGCATGCCGCTCCACCAGGCCCTCACGCGGGCCGCCGACAGGCTGCGGACCATCCTGCCCCGGCACGAGCAGGGGGGCGGATTCGCCGCGCAAGGCTATGCACGCACGACCGGCAGACCGGGCGTGTGCATGGCGACGAGCGGCCCCGGCGCCTTGAACCTCGTCACCGCGATCGCCGACGCGAAGATGGACAGCGTGCCCCTGGTCGCCATCACCGGCCAGGTCGGCACCAGCGTCATCGGGACCGACGCGTTCCAGGAAACGCCGATCGTCGAGGTGTGCCGCGGCATCACGAAGCACCACTACCTGGTGACCGATGCCAACGACATCGCCCGGGTCATGCGCGAGGCGTTCCACATCGCCACCACGGGGCGGCCGGGCCCCGTGCTCGTCGACCTGCCGAAGAACATCCAGCTCTCGCAGATCGTGCCCGACTACGACGCCCCGATGAATCTGCCCGGCTATCACCCCAACGTCCGCCGGCCGCACCCGGAGCAGATCGCCCAGGTGGCGGCCGCCATCAAGCGTTCGAAACGGCCCGTGATCTACGCGGGGGGCGGCGTGATCGCGGCCGATGCCTCGGCCGAACTCCGTGAACTCGTCCGGCTCACGGGCATCCCCGTCACGATGACGCTGATGGGCCTCGGGTCCTTCCCTGGCGACGACCCGCGGAGCCTGGACATGCTCGGCATGCACGGCAGCGTCTATGCCAATCAGGCCGTCGACCAGGCCGACCTGCTGATCGCGGTGGGCGTTCGCTTCGACGACCGGGTGACGGGCAAGGTGTCGGAGTTCGCCCAGCACGGGTTCATCGTGCACATCGACATCGATCCCTCCGAGATCAACAAGAACAAGCTCGCCCACGTGCCGATCGTGGCCGACGTGAAGGAATCGCTTGCCCAGCTGAATGCCGTGGTCGCACCCCCGACCGCGCCACTCGACGACTGGTACGCCCAGATCGACGCCTGGAAGCGGGAGGATCCGTTCTCCTACGACCGTTCGTCCGCGGGCATCCTGCCGCAGCACGCGATCGCGGAACTCTCCCGACTCACGGCCACACGCGACACGATCGTCACGGTGGGCGTGGGGCAGCATCAGATGTGGGCGGCCCAGTTCTACACGTTCAGGCGGCCGCGGACATGGCTCTCGTCCAGCGGCCTGGGCACCATGGGATTCGGCCTGCCGGCGGCGATGGGCGCCAAGGTGGCCCATCCGGAGTCGCTCGTGATCGACATCGACGGCGACGGCAGCATCCTCATGAACATCCAGGAGTTCGCCACCTGCCACTGCGAGAACATCGCCGTGAAGGTGCTCCTGCTCAACAATCAGCACCTCGGCATGGTGGTGCAGTGGGAAGACCGCTTCTTCAAGGGCAATCGCGCCCACACCTACCTGGGGCCGGTCGGCAATCCCGAGGCATCCGGCCAGGGGAACGGCATCTCTCCGCAGTCGCGGTATCCCGACTTCGTGGGCATCGCGAGGGGATTCGGCTGGCAGGCCGAGACGATCGTGAAGCGGGGCGACCTCGAGGCCGCTCTCCAGAGGCTCATCGACGCGCCGGGCCCCGCGCTGCTCGACGTGCAGGTGCCCTATCAGGAGCACGTGTTGCCGATGATCCCTTCCGGCGGCACCGTCCGCGACCTGATCAAGCGGTAGGCCCTCTGGCCAGCCGGCGGATCACTGTTTGTCGCCCAAGGCATCTGCCTTGTCATCCGGCTCTTGCTTTGGGGCGGGCGGCTCGAGGTCTGCCAACGCCTGGCGCAGCGTCGCTTCCTCGGGGGCGGCGTCGAGTTCCATCGCGGCCCGTCGCAGCTTCTGGGCCAGTTTCTGGAAGCCCGTCCGGGCATCGCCCTCCGCGGCTCGAACCGCAAGGCCACGTTTCGAATCGTCCGTGAGAATCGCGTCGGCGAGCACCGACAGCCGCCAGGCCGCGCGACGGCAGACCTCGCGGGG
>JBIIYN010000430.1:0-2699 GCA_044346795.1 Pirellulales bacterium | reverse complement strand
GCCCACCTTCTCGCGGGCTGTCGCCAGCTCCTTCTCGACGGACTCGAGCGCCGCGGCATCTTTTTTTTCGGCGGCGGCCTTCGCGAGCTTCGCCGACACGGCGGCGACATCCACCCAGGCGGCCGCGACGGCCGCATCCTTCTCGGCCTTCGCCGCCGCCTTCGCCGCCGCGACGGCCGCCACTCGCAGCGGATCATCGGCCGATTGCGACGGGGCCTCCTCGGCGGCCCAGGCGGCCCGCGTGGCTCGGGCCCGCTGCTGCACGGCGAAGGCCGCCGCCCGAGCCGCCGCGACGGCCTGCTCGTTGGCGGCCGAGGGTTCCTTCGCCTGCTTGGCCTCGGCCTGTTCGACAGCCCGGGTCGCCGTCGCCACGTGCGCGTCGAGCACCCAAGGCCGGCGCTGCGGCTCGAACGCGGCTTTGGGCAGGGGAACGGGCTGCAGCTCTATCTGGCGAAACGCGATCACCTCGGGCACGCCCGGCTCGAATGTCCGCGACGTGTCGGGCTTCGTGTCCTCGCCGCGGACGAAGAGATGGGTGGGCCGGTCGAGGTGGGCGTCGAACACCCGCGGTATGCCGTCCTTCTCGAGGTCCCCCTCGCCCGCCACCACGTCCACGCGGGTCTCGATCGGCTCGAAGAAGGCCCGAAACCGGTAGTAGTCTTCCTGCTGAATCGGATCATATTTGTGGGCGTGGCACTTGGAGCAGTTCATCGTGAGGCCCAACAGCCCCTTGCCGACATGCTCCACCGTTTCGTCCAACCAGGGCGTGCGATTGAAGAGAAACCAGTTCCGCGCGAGGAAGCCGGTGGCGCGCAGCTTCGCCGGGTCGTCGGGATGGAGTTCGTCGGCCGCAAGCATCTGCCGCACCATCTCGTCGTAGCCCGTGTCGGCATTGAGCGACTCCACGATCCAGTCGCGGAAGTGCCACATGTGCTTCTGGCTGTTGCGAAGTTCCTTGCCGAGCCCCCACCAGTCGGAATACCGCCAGACGTCCATCCAGTGGCGGCCCCACCGCTCGCCATGCCGCGGGTCGGAGAGCAGCTTTTCGACGAGCCTCTCATACCAGTCGGCCGACGTGTCGACCTCGATCGCGGCCAGTTCCTCAGGTTGCGGCGGCAGGCCGATGAGATCGACGTAGAGCCGCCGGATGAGCACGTGCCGCAACGCCTCGGGCTGCGGCGATACGCCGGCCCGCTCGTGGCCGACGGCCAGAAATGCGTCGATCGGATTCCTCACCCACGCCGTGTTCTTGACGGCGGGCACCGGCGGCCGCACCCGCGGCTGAAAGGCCCAGTGATCCCGCGGATCGGCCTCGGGCTTTTCGTCGGCCGGGGCCGGGCAGCCGGCCTTGATCCAGTCCCTGAGCAGCGCCACCTGCTCGGCCGAGAGCGGTTCGCCTTCCCCCTCCGGCGGCATCCGCGTGGCGGGATCGGGATCGCTCACCCGCTCGAGGATCAGGCTCGCTTCGGGATCACCCTTCGTGACCACGCCGCCCGACTCCCCCCCCTCGACCATGACCGCGACGGTGTCGAGCCGCAGGCCGGCCTCCTGCTTGAGGCCGCCATGGCAGGAAAAACACCGCTCGGCCAGGAGCGGACGGATTTTCTCCGAGTAGGCGGCCGACTGTGCGTCGGCCGAACCGCCCGCCGGGGCGGGGGCCTCGGCCCGGAGCCAAGCGCCGCAAACGATCGCCACGGCGACGGCCCAGAGGCTGGCCACGCGATTGATGACGGGCTGCAGGCGTCGTTGGTTCATGAGGCAATCTCCGACGGATGTCTCGAAATTCTAGCACCCCAGAACCGTCATGTCACCTGTAGGATCGGCCGCGTTTGCAGGCCCGGTGTGTAGGATGGCGGCGGCCGGCAGCCTTTTTCGCCGGCTTTCGTTCGCGAACGTTCTCCTCCACCCGTCCCCGGGGGCCCAGTCCGTGGCCGCACGCATCAAGAAACAGGAAGACCTGACCGCGCGGGCCTACCGCGAAGTCCGCCGGATGATCGTCGAGGGGGCGGTGGCTCCCCGGCAGCGGCTCTCGCACCGCAACCTCTCCCGCGATCTCGGCATCGGCCGCAGCCCCGTCCGCGACGCCCTCCTGCAGCTCGAAGCCGAAGGGCTCATCGAACACCGCCCCAGCTCCGGCATCTACCTGCGGGAGATCACGCCGCGGGAGCTCGAGTGCATCTACGAGCTGCGGCTCGTCAACGAGCCCTACGCCGCGGCGAAGGCGGCGCAGTTCGCCGAGGCGAGGCACATCGCGGCGCTGCGGCGGATCTGCGACGAGATGACCGCGATCGCGAAGAAGGCCGACAGGAAGTCGTGGTTCACGGCGGCCGAGAACAGGCGGCGGTTCTGCCGGCTCGACATGGAGTTTCACGCGACCGTGCTCGAGGCCTCGGGCAACCCCATCGCCGTGAAGCTGTTCGGCAACGCCCAGCTGCTCGCGATGACCTTCGCCTGGGATCTCGGCCACGGCAGGCCGGAGTGGTTCGCCGAGATCGTCGAAAGGACGGCCGCCGGCCACAGGGCCGTGTTCGACGCGATCCGGGCCCGTGACCCGGCCGCCGCCCGCAAGAAGATGCTCGAGCACGTCAGCTGGGCCCAGTTGGAAATTCCCGAGCACTACGCCGCCCTCCGCGACCCCGCGGCGGCCAGTTCGAAATAGCGGGTGACGAGCTGCGGTCCCGCCGGCTCACCCCAGCACG
>JBIIYN010000141.1:0-9719 GCA_044346795.1 Pirellulales bacterium | reverse complement strand
AGGCGAGATCGGCGTCGGGCACCATCTCCGGCGACCAGCTCGCGAAGTTCTGCACGCGGCCCACCTTCACGCCCGGCTCGTGGATGTAGATCCAGTTGTCGTCGAACCGGTTGGTCGGCCGCACGATCAGGGCCACGGTGAGAAAATCGCGGTAGCGGAGCTTCGCCGCGGCGTCGAGCACGGCCGGCGGCAGCGCCGGCCGGATGCCGGCGGCCAGCTCCCGCAGCGGGGCCGACGAGATCACGTGATCCGCCTCGATCCACTCGAGTGTGCCGGACCGATCCTCGCCCGTGCGAAAGCCCACCCGCCAGCCGCCAGCGTCCGGCAGCTTTTCCACTACCTCGACCAGTGCCCCCATGCGGATCGTGCCCCCTTGCGCCCGCGTGCGGTCGGCCGCCGCCTCCCACATCATGCCCGGGCCCTTCCGCGGGTAGCGGAAGGTGTCGATGAGGGTCTTGATCGTCTGCGACCGGTCGGCCGGTTTTTTCTTCTTGGGGAAAAGGGCCGCGAGGATCGCCGTCGACAAGGAAAGCCCCTTGATCCGCTGGGCGGCCCAGTCGGCCGAGATCTCCCTGCAGCTCATCCCCCACACCTTCTCGGTGTAGGTCTTGAAGAAGATGCCGAAGAGCCGCTTCCCGAACTTGTTGGAGACCCAGTCCTCGAACGTCCGCGGGTTCTTCACCGGCAAGAGCCGGGCCTTCGCATACGAGGCCACGCACCGCGCCGACTCGAGCAGCCCGAGATTCTTCAGCGCCTCGCCCGCCTTGAGCGGGTAGGCGTAGAACTTGCCCCCGTAGTAGATCCGCGACGACCGCGGACGATGGAGCAGGTCGTCGCCGAGCAGTTCGGTCCAGAGGTCCTCCACCTCCTGGGACTTGGAAAAGAAGCGGTGCCCGCCGATGTCGAAGCGGAAGCCCCGGTACTCGACCGTCCGGGAGATGCCGCCGACATACCGGGGATCCCGTTCGAGCACGGTGACCGCCGCGCCAGCCCGCGTGAGCAGGTAGGCCGCCGTGAGGCCGGCCGGGCCCGCGCCGATGATCACCACGCGTGCGGATCGCTCCATGGCTTGCATCTCGATCGTGTTCCGGCCATCCCCGAACGCGCCGACTCGAAGGCCGCTCTACGGGAAGTGTGCCTTGGAAACGGGCCCGACGCGAGGAGAGGCCCCGTTTTCGCTGGTAAAAGCGGGTTTTTTCATCAAAAACTCACATGGTCCCGGGCGCGCATGACCTATACTACCGCAGCAGCCAGCGTTCCGACCCTCCCTCCCGCCTCCGGAACGACAATACGAGATTGCTCCGATGAGTGCATCCGACAGTTCGTCGAAGCGGCGAAGCCGGGAAGAGGCCTGGAAGCCGCGATTGAAAGCCCGAGGTCAAAAGTCGGGCGAACAGGCCACCGGCTCGGCGCTTGCCGCGCAGCTGGCGATGTCGAACATCAAGAACCTCAATCGCCTGAGGGACCGCGGCCACGAAGTGGACTCGGTCGTGCTCGCGAAAATCAGCCAGTCGCTCGACACCGCTCCGCCCGAAACGCCGACCCAGCAACGCCGGCAGTCGGCGGCCCAGGCGACGCCCGGCAAGAAAATCTCGCGTGTGTCGCTTCCGACGGCGTTGACCGGTGCGGCCGTGTGCCTGCTGGCGATCGGTGCATTGTTCTTGTTCCGCTCATCCCGCTATTCCGTGTCGGGCACGATGCTGTCGGAAAAAAAACCGCTCGCGGGCGTGGAGTTGCAGTTCCACGCGACGGCCGGCAGCGTGCTGCCCGTGAAGGTCACCACGTCGGCCGAGGGCGGCTTCTCGGTCAGCGGCCTGCCGGCGGGTGTCTATCGCATCACGGTCCAGCCCGATGGTGCCGAAGCCGTGCAGGTGCCGCAGGTCTACAAGCAGCTCGAGTCGACGCCGCTGCGGCTCAAGGTCGATCGCAATCGCGAGCACGAAACGCTCTACGCGATGCAGCCGAGACGCCGCTAGCCGCCCGTGGCCGAACGCCGCGGCCGATCATGCCGGCGGTCGCAGAAGCGGCGTCAGCCGTGCGATCGCTTCTTCCACGTCGGCGGCGGTCGTCGTCCTCCCCACGCTCAGCCGCACCGCCCCACGGATCGCCTCGGGTTCGAGCCCCATCGCCACGAGCGCCGGCGCCGGCTCGCTCGACCCGCTCGTGCAGGCCGTGCCCGTCGCCAGGCAGACGCCCGCCAGGTCCGCCGCCATCGCGAGGGCCTGCCGGTCGAGGCCGGGAAAGGCGATCGTGGTGACATGCGGGCAGCGGGCGGCGGCGGCGATCGCCCGGGCCTCGATCCCCGCCCGCCGAGCGGCGGCAACGAGGCCCGATTCCAGCCGGTCGCGCAGGCCCGCCAGACGAACCGCCTCCCGGTCGCGGTCGGCGACGGCCAGTTCGAGCGACCGGGCGAATCCCGCCGCGAGCGGCGCCGGTTCGGTTCCGCCGCGGAGGCCCTGCTCCTGCGTGCCAGCTTGTATGGCCGCGAGCGGCACGCCGCTCTTGACGACGAGGCCCCCGATCCCCCGCGGCCCGCCGAACTTGTGCGGTGCGAGGCAGAGCGTGGCGACGGGCAGGCGGGGAACATCGAGCGGCAGCAGGCCCGCCGCCTGCGTGGCATCCAGGTGGACGAGCGTGTCGGGAGCGTGGCCCCCGAAAGCCGACAGGTCTTCGAGTGAACCGGTCTGGCCGCAGACGAGGGTGAGCGACACGATCCGCGGGCCCTCCGCCGCGGTCGGCCCGAACAACAGCGTCGCTCCAGCATCAGACGAGACGCGGCCGGTCGCGGCATCGAGCGGCAGTTCCTCTCGCCGCCAGCCGCGGCGCTCCGCAGCCATGGCGGCGTGGATGGCGCTTGGATGATCTCGCCGGGAGAAGAACACACAGCCGGCATCGGTCCCGACATCGGGGGTCATGGCCGCGGCCATGCCGAGGATCGCCAGGTGATTGGCCTCGCTGGCCCCCGAGGTGAACACCAATCGGTCGCGTTGTACCCCGCCGTGGCAGCCGAGCAGGGCGAGGATCCGCTCGCGGGAGTCCTCGAGCATTCGTCGCGCCGCCCGGCCGGCGGCGTGTTGGCTCGAGGGATTGGCAAAGGCGGTCGCCTGGGCTTTCGCAATGACCTCGGCCACGTCCGGGTGCAAGGGCGTGGCGGCGGCGTGATCGAGGTAGATGGGAGCGGGAGCGGCCATAAAAGCCCTCGGCGCAAGCCGGGGGATCCGACTCACCGGCCGACGAGGCCCGCCACGAGCTGGTCGATCTCCCCGGCGACGCCGGGATCCCGCGACCGCCGCAACTCCGTGGCGCGGATGCCGTGCAGCACGGTCGTGTGGTCACGCCCTCCGAACGCGACCCCGATCGCCTGCAGGCTCTTGCCGGTGAGCCGACGGGCCACGTACATCGCCATGGCCCGGGCCTGCGCCACCTGGCGGGAGCGGGACGGCCCGGCCAGATCGGCCGGTGTGAGACCATGCCGTCGGGCGGTGACACCGATCACGCGGCGAAGGGAGACCTCCCGCAGGGATCCGGCGTGGAGCGGCCCTGGCATCGTCTCGACCGGCGGCATCGACACCACGAGCCCGCCCGCCAGCCGCGAGGCCAGCGAGGGCTCGAGGCTCGAACAGGCGATCGGGTGCATCCGCAGCGTGGCGATGAACAGGGTGCCCGATGCGGTTGCCGAATCGAAGAGGTGCGCGAGCACCCGCTGGGCATCCCAGGCGGTGATCTGTTCGGCGTCGTCGATGATGATCAGCCCGGCCGCGGTGAACCGCCGGTGCAGCCTGTCGATCGTGTTCTGCGAGAGGGCGGCTGCGAGTTCGCGGTCGAGCGACCGTCCATCCCACATCACCGCGGCCGGGCGGGCGGTGCCGTCGGCCGCCGGGCGGCCGTGCCCGAGAAACCAGTCCGCCAGCAGCCTCGATTTCCCGGAACCAGCGGGGCCGACGATGACCACCGGGTTGTAGGCTGCAAGCACGCCCGGATCGCCACCGCTCCCCGTGGCGATGGAGGCAAGGGCATAGTGAACCAACCGCTGCGACAACATCGGTCGGAACGGTGCGGGTGACGGTGGAGGGGCGACTGACGACACGGGCCCGATTCCCTGGCGGGGAACGCGGCCTCCATGCCGACTGTGCAGTTCCTCTTGCAACGTTGCGGATGATCGCCCCACAGGCTACCGCGTCGCGGCACGGCGAAAAAGAGGCCTGTCGGATTCGTGTCGGTTCGCGGGCGGAAATGCCGCCGCCTGGCGGCCGACAATTCGATCTCCATGCAACCGACTCTCCACGGGCGGCCGATCGACGTCGTTTCTCCAGCGGACAGGCAGCGTGCTCAGACCCGACCGTCAGAGATCCAACCGAGGCAGCACACCGAGCCAACAGCAAACCGGCTGATTTTCCACATTCGTCAGGTGCTGGCAGCACCGTCCAAAAACCAATTCTCCAGCGGGCAAAAGCCGTTGCCCCAGTGGCTACGACCAATGTTTCCCCACCCGGGCGTGCGGCTGACACGACCCTGTTTCTGATACTGTCCCTCTCCTGCCATCTTTCTCCTGAATTTCCAAAACAAAGACAGAGACAGAGGGATCGGACCGCGGGAACACTCCCCGCCTCGAGGCCGTCGCGGGGGCGTGCCAGACGGCCCCGCGTCGGGTACACTGTCGGACTCGATTCCCGTGCCAGATGCGCCGGCCGTGACCGTCTTGCGGACGGGCTCGTGTCCGAGCTGGGTCGGAGGAAAGGACAGCCGTTTTTCGATGAGAGTGCGTCTCAACCGCGAGCCCCTGCTCGTCGCCCTGCAAAGCGCGTCGGCTGTCGTGCCCGCCCGGTCGCCCAAGCCCGTGCTTTCGAACATCAAGCTCGACGTGCAGGGAGCCTCGGCCGTGGTGTCGGCGACCGATCTCGAGGTCGGCATCCGCATCGCGATCGAGGCGGTGGAGGCGGGAGCGGACGGGGCCGTGCTCTTGCCGAGCGGCCGCCTCATGGCGATCGTGCGCGAAAGCCAGCCGGGCACCGTGTTCGACATCCACTCCGACGGGTCGGCGGCGGTCGTCAAGGCGCCCCGCAGCGAGTTTCGGCTGCCGGCGGAGGATCCGCTGGAATTTCCCTCGGTCGCCACCTTCCCCAAGGAAGCCTGTTTCGAACTCACCCCGCCCCTCGTGCGGGAACTGGTCAGGCGGACCGTGTTTTCCACCGACAACGAATCGAGCCGCTACGCCCTCGGCGGCGTGCTCCTCGAACTCTCGTCACAGGCTTCACCGGCGAGCGTGATCGCCGTCGGCACCGACGGCCGCAGGCTCGCCAAGATGGAGGGACCTGCGGGCGTGAAGGACGGCAGCCCCGCCGACGCGCAGCCGATCGTGCCGGCCCGGGCCATGCAGTTGATCGAGCGGTGCCTGGGCGATGCGAGCGTGCCGGTGCACGTGGCCGTGCGAAACAGCGAGATCCTCGTGCAGACCGGGCCGACGACCATCTCCGCGCGGCTGGTGGACGGCAGGTTTCCCCGCTGGCGGGACGTGTTCCCCGATCGGCCGGAGGCGGCGCGGGTGAAGGTCGTGGCCGGTCCGCTCCTGGCGGCCGTCCGGCAGGCGGCGATCGTGACGAGCGAGCAGTCGAAGGGGGTGGATTTCGCGTTCGAGCCGGGGCAGCTCGTGCTTTCGGGCCGGTCGGCGGAGAGCGGGGAAAGCCGGATCGAACTGCCGATCGAGCATGCCGGGCCCACCGTGAAGATCAAGCTCGATCCCCGGTTCGTGAGCGAATTTCTGCGGGTGCTCGACGGGGCGACGAACGTCACGGTGGAACTCACCGACGCCCAGAGCGCCTGCGTCGGCCGCACCGACGACGGCTATGGCTACGTCATCATGCCGCTGGCGGCCGACTGATGGGTTTGAAAACAGCGCACGCCGCCATGACGTTCCCCTCCAGCATGACCCTTCCCGCCAGGCAACCGAAAAACGATCCAGGCCCCCGGCCGATCGGCAGCGTCATGTCGCGGCTGTTGGCCCGCACGGGCTACGACCGCCAGCAGGGTGCGGAGGGACTGGCGGCGGCCTGGCAGGAGGCCGCGCCCGCGAGCCTGCGGGGCTGTTCGCAGGCGGGGCTCGTCCGCCGCGGCGTGCTCGAGGTGTTCGTCAGCCACTCGGCGCTCGTGCAGGAGATGGGATTCCACAAGCGGGAGGTGCTCGAGCGGCTCGGCCGGCTCGCGCCCGACGAGGGAATCGTCGACATCCGCTGCCGGGTGATGGCGGATGCGGGCCGCGGGGATGGCGGTTAGAGACCTGTTCCCACGATCTCACGTGACTCGATCCGCGGTGATGAAGATCTCGTTTTTTCCGGGAGGCTCGTTCCATGGCCGATGAATCGTCGCAGGCACACTACACGTCCGCCGACCTGAAGCATCTCTCCGACCGGGAGCACGTGCGCGAGCGTTTCGGCATGTACATCGGCGACAACACCGCCCGCGGGCTGCATCATCTCGTCTACGAAGTGGTCGACAACTCGATCGACGAATGCATGGCGGGCCACGCCAGGCACGTGAGCGTGACGGTGAACGTCGACGGCAGCGTGACCGTCGAGGACGACGGCCGCGGCATCCCGACCGATCGCCACCCGCAGCTCTCCGAGGAGATGGACCGCGACGTCTCCACGCTCGAGGGCGTGATGACGGTGCTCAAGTTCGGCGGCAAGTTCGAAAAGGGGGCCTACCAGACCTCCGGCGGCCTGCACGGGGTCGGCGTGACGGTGGTCAATTTTCTCTCCGAATGGTGCGAGGTCGAGGTCTCCCGCGAGGGCCATGTCTGGCAGCAGGAATACCAGCGGGGCGAGCCCACGGGCCCCGTGCGCAAGATGGGCACGACGAGCCGCACCGGCACGAAGACGACGTTCAAGCCCGACCCGCAGATCTTCCCGCAGACGAAGTTCTCCTGGGACGTCCTCGCCCGCCGCCTCCAGGAACTCGCCTTCCTGAACTCGGGCGTGCGGATCACCTTCACCGACGCCGCCAGCGGGCAGAAGGAGGAGTATCACTACGAGCGGGGCGTGGTGGAGTTCATCGAGTGGCTCAACCGCTCGAGCGACGCCATCCACTCCGACGTGATCAGCATCCGCGGCGAGGCGGAGGGCGTGTCGTGGGACATCGCGCTGCAGTACACCGCGGAGTACACGGAAAACGTCCACAGCTACGTCAACAACATCACGACCACCGAGGGGGGCACGCACGTCTCGGGCTTCCGCTCGGCGCTCACCCGCACGCTCAACGCCTACGGCAAGAAGAGCGGCATCTACAAGGACCTGATCCCCACCGGCGAGGACGTCCGCGAGGGGCTCACGACGGTGATCAGCGTGCGGGTGCCGCACCCGCAGTTCGAGGGGCAGACCAAGACGAAGCTCGGCAACGGCGAGGTGGAAGGGATCATCAATTCCGCGGTCGGCGACTTCCTCACGAAGTACCTCGAGGAGAACCCGAAGAGCGCCAAGGCGATCGTGCAGAAGGGGGTGCTCGCGGCCGAGGCGCGGTCGGCCGCGCAGAAGGCGAAGGCCCTGCTGCGGGAGCGGAAGGGGGCCCTCTCGGGCGGCGGCCTGCCGGGCAAGCTCCGCGACTGCACCAGCCGCGACGTGGAAAAGTGCGAGATCTACCTCGTCGAGGGTGATTCGGCCGGCGGCTCCGCCGAGGGGGGCCGGCGTCGCGAGTACCAGGCGATCCTGCCGCTCCGCGGCAAGATCATCAACGCCTACAAGAGCCGCGACGACAAGGTGCTGGCCAACGAGGAGGTGCGGAGCGTGATCTCGGCGATCGGCGCCGGCATCGGCGCCGAAGCCGACCTGGGCAAGCGGCGGTACGACAAGGTCGTGATCATGACTGACGCCGACGTCGACGGCTCCCACATCCGCACGCTCCTGCTCACGTTCTTCTACCGGCAGATGTACCAGCTCGTCGCCGCGGGCCATGTCTACGTCGCCCAGCCGCCGCTCTTCCGGGTGCGGACGAAGAAGCAGACGTACTACGTGCAGACCGAGGAGGAGATGAAGACGCAGCTCCTCGACCAGGGCCTGGGCGAGGGGGTGTTCCTGCCGGGCGACGGCCGGGAGATCGCCGGCGAGGCGATGCAGAAGCTCTGCCGCACGCTGTCAGGGCTCGAGGATGCGCTCGTGGCGCTCGAGAAGCGCGGCATCAGCCTCCGCGACCACGTCGTGAGGCGCGACGCGGCCTCGGGCAAGCTGCCGATGTACCACGTCTACTACGGCCTCGAGGAGCACTGGTTCACCAGCCGCGACCAGCTCGAGGCCTTCGTGAAGACCAAGGAGAAGGCGGCGGGCGGCGAACTGGCCGTGGGGAAGCCGGAGGAGGAACTGACCGATCCCACGCCGGGCACGGCGGCCGACACCGGCCACGACCAGCTCGTCGTGGTCGACCTGCACGAGGTGCGGAGCATCAACGCGGGGCTCAAGGAACTCGAGCAGATGGGCTTCGGCACCGAGGCCCTCCTGCCGCAGGACCGCACGGGCTCCGAGGAGCCGCGGTACACGCTCCGCCGGGGCGACAGCCAGATCGGCCTCGAGGATCTCCGCAGCCTGCTCTCGGCCGTCCGTCGGGCGGGCGAAAAGGGGCTGTCGATCACGCGGTTCAAGGGGCTCGGCGAGATGAACGCCGAGGAGCTCCGGGACACGACGCTCGATCCCGCCAACCGCACGCTCCTGCGGGTGACCATGACCGACGCCGCCGCGGCCGACGACCTGTTCCGCGTGCTGATGGGGGAGAAGGTCGAGCCGCGCCGCGATTTCATCGAGCGGCACGCCCTCGACGTGAAGCACCTCGACGTGTGAGCACGGCCGGGGCGGGCACGCTCCGCTCGCTTCGGCGGCTCGGCGACAGCGTCGCCGCTGATGGACCGTCCGTTCCGCCGAGGCGCCTGAGGCTCGCTGTGCGTGCCCGCCCCGGCCTCGCCTCCACATGATCAGGGCCGTTGTCGGGATTCACCTGCGACGATCGTCACGTCGGTCACCTCGAGCCTGGCGAAGCAGTTGCTCGTGGCGCACCTGAGCGTGAAGACGTCGCCCGGCCGCACGGGCAGGCCGCGGAGCAGTTCGAAGAACGTCCCGCGCTCGCGTGCCGCGGCCAGCGCCCGGGGGAGGATCGGGCCGATGACGTCCCACTCTTTCAGGAGCTCGGGGGGTAGCGGCTCGGCGTCACCGACGGTGCGGATCGCGGCAAAGGGGCGTGGGTCGCGGTGCAGCCCGGAGAGCGGCGCGAAGTCGGCCGTGTAGGCCGCGTCGACCAGGTACCACACGGGCGTGCCGTCGGGGAGCGAGTCCAGCTCGCGGCTCGTCTCCGCGGGCAGGGTGTCGTCGTCGAGGGGCGTCTGCGCGAGCGCCAGGTCGCAGGCCTCGCCCGTGCGGAGCCGCATCCCCCGGGCCAGCGTGATCCGGCTGGCGGGCACGCTCACGAAGGCTTCGCCCGAGCGGGTGCCCGGGCCCGTGAGGTCCTGCGAGAGTTCGCGGGTCTGGAGAACCCAGCGGAGTCCGACGGTGGTCACGGTCTCGAGCGTGAGCCGGCATTCCGCCCGCCCGCCCGGCTCGAGGTCGACGACCTGCTCCCGCTCGCCGCCGGCCGCCTCAGCCCGCACGAGCCACCGTCCCGGCGACACTCCCCGCAGCGTGAACCGGCCGTCGGTGTCGGTCCGCGCGACGGCCGGCGCGGGGCCGCGCTCATCGGCGGCGGAGACG
>JBIIYN010000429.1:0-2709 GCA_044346795.1 Pirellulales bacterium | reverse complement strand
GACCGCCGGGCCGCGCACGACGGTCGACGTGGACGCGGGCCGCTTCCTGTTCTCGCCGTTCGCCTCGCGGAGAAACTCCGCGATCTGCTCCTGGAGTTCGCCCCGCGGATCGGCCGCGTCTCCCGCCGGCACCCGCCGCCTCTCCCGTTCGAGCGCCGGATCGAACCGCGGTTGCGGTGGCGGCCGGCGCGGCTCGCCGGCGGGCCGCCCGCCGCTGAGCCGGCGAAACACCGCGAACACCTGCGAGAGGATCCAGAACGCCACGAACAGAAACGGCAGCAGCGCCTCGAGCCAGTCGAACCCGGCGGCCAGAAGCACGCAGGTGGCGGGTGGGAGTGGCATCATTGCACCGCCGCGGGGCCGGCCGTCGTGCCTGTGGCGATCGTGCGGCGCATGTCGGTGTCGGCCTGGAGATTCCGCAGCTTGTAGTAATCGAAGATGCCGAGCTGGCCGGACGTGAGCGACTCGGCGATCGCCCGGGGCACCGCCGACTCCGCCTCGACGAGCGCCGCCCTGCTCTCCTCGATGCCGGCGATCATCTCCTGCTCCCTGGCGACGGCCATCGCCCGCCGGCCCTCCGCGTTGGCGCGGGCCACGCGGGTGTCGGCCTCGGCCTGGTCGGCCTGCAGCCGGGCGCCGATGTTGGCGCCGACGTCGATGTCGGCGATGTCGATCGACACGATCTCGAACGCGGTGTTGGCGTCGAGCCTGCGGGCGAGCACGGTCTTCGAGATCATGTCGGGGTTCTCGAGCACGTCGGTGTGCCGCTCGGCCGCACCGATCGCCGACACGATCCCCTCGCCGACCCGCGCGATGATCGTCTCCTCGGTGGCGCCGCCGATGAGCTGGTTCAGGTTCGTCCGCACGGTCACCCGCGCCTTCACCTTCAGCTGCACGCCATTCTTGGCGACGGCGTCGAGCGATTCGCGGCCGCTGTTCTTGCCGGGGCAGTCGATCACCTTGGGATACACGCTCGTCTGCACCGCCTCGCGGACGTCGCGGCCCGCCAGGTCGATGGCGGTGGCGAGCTTCCAGTCGAGCTCCCGGATCTTCGCCTTGTTGGCGGCGATGAGCGCCTGCACGACCAGCGGCACCCGGCCGCCGGCGAGGTAGTGCGCCTCGAGGGCCTGCTTGGTGATGCCGCTGGAATCCCCGAGCCCGGCCTGCACCGCCATGATCTTGCTCCGCACGATCACCGTCGGGTTCACCTTCTTGAAGCTCATCGCGACCAGGTCGAAGAGGCCGATCCCCGCGCTCGACGCATACGACTGCAGCCAGAGCCGCAGGTATCGCGCGAGCAGCGTGAAGACCATCAGGAAGGCGAAGATTCCCAGGCCGATCAGGATCAGTGGCAGCAGGGGCAGCATCGGGGATGCTCCGGGGGAGGAGAAGGCGTCGGTTCGATCACATCTGAGACAGCCGTAGCGACGACCTGGTAAACCAGGAGACGGTGGCGACGGGGTCGGCGACAGTTCGAGGAGCATTGGGCTATCCTGCCCACGCGACGAGACTGTTGCCGCCCCGAAGCCGGTTGCGCCACGAAAGTCGATCGCGTTCTAGCGTTGTTCCGGCACGGGCGCCGGTCAAGCCGCGGGCGGGTCGAAACGGTCGAACTCGAACGCTTCGAGGGTCGGGGAGAGCGCCGAATCGCCGCCTGAATCCGCATCAGGTGGCTTCTTTTCCGCTTGGAGCGATTCCGCGGTTTCGGCCGGCGGCGCGGCCTGTCGGCGGGCCTCGACCACCCGCACCACGACCGCCGTGCCCTGCACGCCCACCGCCTCGACGGCTTCACCGGCCCCGATCGGCCCCCCCTCGCTCGTCGCCTCGACCGTCTCGCCGTCGATCTCCACGCTCCCCCAGGGGAGCAGTTCGCTCACGGTCCGGCCCGCATGGCCGACGAGTTCCCGCACGTGCCGCCGCCGCTCCTGGTCGGGCAGCAGGTCCGCAGCCTCGGGCGCGGGGGGCAGCACGCGGCGGCCGAGCGGCGTCTCGGGAAACCAGCGGAAGGCCAGGCCGAGCACGGCGGGCACCGCGCAGACGACGACGGCCAGGCTCGCGATGCCGGCCGTCGGCCCCTGCTCGAGAAACGCCGTCGCCACGGCGGCGACGAGGGCCGTGATGCTGACGAAGCCGAGGATGCCGCCCGACGGCACGAACACCTCGAGCACCATCACCCCGAGGCCCACCGCGAGCAGGGCGACGACCCACACGAGCGTGCTCATGCCGGCGCACCCGCCGGTGGCGCTGGCCTCACGAACACGCGACCGCCACGGACCTCGACCACGCGCACGGGCGTGGCCGGTTCGACGAGCGGCCCGTCGCTCGTCACGTCGTGCAGCCGGCCGGCGATCCTGGCCTTGCCGGCGGGGGCGAGCCGCGTCGTCGTCGTGCCTTCGAGGCCGATCAGTTCCTCGAGGCCCGCCTCCTCGACCGCATCGTCGGCGGCCGGCGGCTCGAGCAGCACGTTGCGGAGCACGGGCGTGGAGGGCAGCCACCGCCGCACGAGCACGCCCACGAGCGACACGCCGACCGCGGCGCCGAGGATGCCCAGGAGCGACCACTGCAGCTGGCGGATCTGGTAGTCGTTGGCGGGCAGCACGAACGACTGGCTGGCCAGCACGAGCGACGCGATCACGAGCAGGCCGCCCCCGAGGCCAAGCACGCCGAAGCCCGGCAGCACGAAGATCTCGGCCGCCAGGCAGAAGAGCC
>JBIIYN010000140.1:0-9779 GCA_044346795.1 Pirellulales bacterium | reverse complement strand
TTGCGTGACGAGAAAGTGCAGCGAATGCAGCGGCCAATCAGCCGCTTCGGCCGCGGATTCGTAGACCGCGGCCTGGAGGTCGTACTGGTACTCAAGTACCGAACGCCAGAAGGTCTTGAGCGGCGTCACGTCGCTCGTGGTCTTGAGGTCGTACCAGACCTCGGGCGTGGCCCCGTCGATACGGGCGCGCATGGCGTGGCCTTCCCAGTCCCAGGTCACGCAGAACTCCGCGTCTACGCGGGCGTCGATGAGCTGCTTGGCGGCGGGGTTGGCGAGGATCTGCCGGGTCTGCTTCCAGAGCTTCTCTCGGTCGACAGACGTCAGGCCGATCCGGCCCGGCTCCCGGGCCGCCAGCCAGTCCTCACCCTTTTTCGAGAGGTTCCCGGTCGCCGTCAGGAACTCATCGGGCGCGATGTCGAGCGCGTCCCAGAACCGCTCCTCCCCCAGCTCGTGCCAGAGGTGCAGGTTCTCCCCGTGCTTGAGAGCGGGGCTTTGCTTCTTGGTCGCTTGACCAAGAACTTTCCGCTCGTAGTATGCGAGCGGCGAGAGGTGAAACTCCTTGAGGTCACTCGCCGACGTTTGCGGCCACTCGAAGTACTCGGTGGCTGCAACGCGGTGAATGACCGCCGGACCCCGGGTGACCGGGGCCGGGCGATCGGAAATAGCAGCGGGCGGACTTGAACCGGCGACACCCGGCTTATGAAGCCGGTGCTCTAACCAACTGAGCTACGCTGCCAACTGATATTTGCTTCCAACACCGAACCCGCCCGACCGCGGCTGGCGATCGCGACGTGTTCGCGGCCTGCAACTATAACGCGGCTGGCACGGGCCGTCAGCCGCCGGTGCGAAACAACGGGAAAAAACGGCGGCCGGGGGAAGACTCACCCCGGCCGCCGTGGTTCTCGTCGCGTTGCCCGGCCGCGGTCGGCTAGGCTTCGGCAAAGTCACTCCGTCATCGCGCAGGCAGCCTCGACGATCGCGTCGATCTTGTCGTCGGAAAGCTGCCCCTTGGCCATCGCATGATTGGCCTGCACCTTGCCCCCCTTGAAGCAGACGACCGTGACGTCGGCGTCGGGAGCGATCTTGTAGTCGGCCGGACCATTGGCAGCCTCCTCAGGCACCACGAACGCGATCCGCTCGATGCCGTGCAGCTTCACGAACTCGGCCGCATCCTTCTTGAGCGACTCCGCGTCGGTGCCGAGCATGTTCACGAATCCCGTGAGCTTGGCCGACGCGTGCTCCTCGATCTCCTCGTCGAGCTTCTTGAGGAGCTTCGCGAGCTTGTCGTCGGCCGTCCGGGCGAACACCATAACCACCGGCCGCGACCCCATCTTGCAGCGGTAGCAGAGCGTCTTGCCGTCGGGCACGCCGTCGAGGGCGTTGCCCGTGACCTTCGTCACCGTCATCGCGCCGACCGATTCGCCCACCTGGTGGCCGCTCGTGACCTCGGCCCGGGCCGCTCCCGCCAACGCTGTCGCCGCCACGGCGATGCCGACCGCCGCCATCGTCCGATACCACGCTGCATACGCTGCAAACATTGCTGAAAACTCCTGGGAAAGGAGGCTGGAACGCCGCCTGTCAGTCCATGTCGGCGCGACACCGTGCACGCCGAATCATCCTTGCGGCCCTCATTCTATCGCAGGTACCATTTTCACAGCAACTTTTCGGGCGTCTCACGTTTCGGGCGTCTCGTGGGACCGGCCGGCACGACGAAACCGGCTCGGTGTGAAAATCGACGGAGTATCGCATGGGCAGGGTGAAAACAGGCGGCGGCTGGCGGGCGGTGCTCTACACGTTCAAGAAGGCCCGCCAGGCGGGCGGCCTGTGGGCGCTCTGGAAGGCCATGCGGACGAAAAACGCCTGCAAGACCTGCGCGGTGGGCATGGGCGGCCAGTCCGGCGGCATGGTCAACGAGGCGGGCCACTTCCCCGAGGTCTGCAAGAAGTCGTTCCAGGCGATGGTCGCCGACATGCAGGGGGCCGTGAAGCCGACGTTCTTCGAGACCTACTCCGTGCCCCAGCTTCGCCTGTTCACGCCCCACCAGATGGAGCACTCCGGCCGGCTCGTCCAGCCGGTCGTGCTCGAGAAGGGAGCGCAGCACTTCCGGCCGATCGCGTGGGCCGACGCCATGGAGCGGATCGCCCGCAAGCTCCAGGCCACCCCGCCCGACGAGAGCTTCTTCTACTTCAGCGGCCGGTCGAGCAACGAGGCGGGCTTCCTGCTCCAGCTCTTCGCCAGGCTCTACGGCACCAACCACGTCAACAACTGCAGCTTCTACTGCCACCAGGCCAGCGGCGTGGGGCTCACGAGCGTGATCGGCACCGGCGCCGGCACCGTCACGCTCGACGACATGGAGCACGCCGACATGGTCTTCCTGATCGGCGGCAATCCGGCCAGCAACCATCCGCGTCTGATGCGGACGCTCATGATGGTCCGCCGCCGCGGCGGCAAGGTCGTGTCGATCAACCCGATCATCGAGACGGGCACGGTGAATTTCTCGGTGCCGAGCGATCCCTGGGCGCTCTTTTTCGGCGCCGAGATCGCCGGCACCCACGTGCAGCCGCACGTCGGAGGCGACCTCGCGCTCGTCTATGGCATGATGAAGCGGCTCCTGGAGCTGCACCGCGCAAGCCCCAGCCACGCCGGGGGAGCGCTGGATCCGATCGTGGACGAGGAGTTTCTCGCCCGGCACGCCACCGGCTGGCCCGAGTTGGCCGCGCGGCTCGAGGCCCTTCCCTGGGACGAGATCGTGGCGAAGTCGGGCGTGTCGAAGGCCCAGATCGACGACATCACCGCCCAATACGCCGCCTCGAAGCGGGCCATCTTCGCCTGGACGATGGGCGTGACCCACCAGCTGCACGGGGCCGCCACGGTGCAGGCGATCGCGAGCCTGGCCCTCATGCGCCGCATGGTGGGCAAGCCCGGCGCCGGTCTGCAGCCGATCCGTGGGCATTCCAACATCCAGGGGATGGGCACGGTGGGCGTCACGCCCACCCTCAAGAAGGCGATCTTCGACCGGCTCGAAAGCCACTACGGCGTGAAGCTGCCGACGACCAAGGGCTACGACACGCTCGAATGCCTCGACGCGGCCGAGGCCGGGCGGATGCGGTTCGCCCTCTGCCTCGGCGGCAACCTCTACGGCGCGAGCCCCGACGCCTCGTATGCCCGCGCCGCGATGGGAAAGATCGACACGGTCGTCTACCTGAGCACGTCGCTCAACACCGGGCACGCCTCGGGCACCGGCGCCGAGGAGACGATCATCCTGCCCGTGCTCGCCCGCGACGAGGAGCCGGAGCCCTCCACGCAGGAGAGCATGTTCAGTTACGTCCGCCTCTCCGACGGCGGCAAGCCCCGGCACGTCGGCCCGCGGAGCGAGGTGGAGATCATCGCCGACCTGGCCCTCCGCGTGTGCGGCGAGTCCGCTGCCGCCGGCGGCAGAAGCCCGGTCGATTGGCGGCAGATGGCCCACACGAGCACGATCCGCGAGGCGATCGCGAAGATCGTGCCGGGGCTCGAGGAGATCGCCACGATCGACCGCACGAAGAAGGAGTTTTCGATCCCCGGCCGGGCGCTCGACAACCCGGCGTTTCCCACGGCCGACGGTAAGGCCCACCTCTTCGTGCACGACCTCCCCGCCGCGCCGGAGGGGATGCAGTTGATGACCATCCGCAGCGAGGGGCAGTTCAACACCGTCGTCTACGAGGAGGAGGATCTCTACCGCAACCAGACGCGGCGGGACATCGTGCTCATGCATCCCGACGACATCCGGCGGCTGGGGCTCTCGGACGGCGCGAAGTGCCGGATCACGAGCAGCACCGGGGAGATGCGGGGCCAGCTGGTGTCGGCCTTCGAACAGATCAGGCCGGGCAACGTGGCGATGTATTACCCCGAGAGCAACGTGCTCGTGCCGAAGGCGGCCGACCCGCTGTCGCGGACGCCCGCCTACAAGCGGATCGCCGTCACGGTCGCCGCCGACTCGGGCGTGGTGCCGCTCGCGAAGCCGGCGCCGGAGCTCGTGGGAGCGGGCACGCCGCGGGACAAGATGAACGCCTGCGCGGGATGACACGTGGCCCGTGCGGCCTCGGCGGACTGAACGACATGGCGAGTCTCACGCACCCCGTCCCCGGGTTTCCACCCGGGGCTTTTATGCAGATGGCAGCGCAACCATCCGAGGTTGCGCTACGCTCGACTAAAAGCCCGGAGCGGAAGCGACGGGACGGGACCAAGAAAACATCGCATGATGCGATGTTGTTCGTGTAGCAATCGTCTTTCATGCTCAGTCCCCGAAGAGCGAGAGCTGGTCGGCGGGCTCGGCCTTGCGGCGCGGTCGGGCCGCCGGCGCGGCAACGCCGCCGTTGGCCTCGAAGCCCAGGAGCAGGTCGCGGGCGCGGGCGATCACCTGCTCGGGCACCCCCGCCAGCCGGGCCACGTGCACGCCCCAGCTCTTGTCGGCCGCTCCCGGCACCACCTGATGGAGAAACACGAGCTGATCGTGGTGCTGCCGCACGAGCACCTGTACGTTGCTCACCCCGGCAAGCCTGTCGAGCGCGGCGAGCTGAAGATAGTGCGTGGCGAACAGCGTGCGGCAGCCCACCCGCGATTGCAGGTGCTCGACCACGGCCTGGGCGATGGCCAGCCCGTCGAACGTGCTCGTGCCGCGGCCCACCTCGTCGAGGATCACGAGGCTCCGCGGCGTGGCGCGGTTGAGGATCCGCGCCGTCTGCGACATCTCCACCAGAAACGTGCTCGCGCCGCGGGCGAGGTCGTCGCCGGCGCCGATCCGCGCGAAGAGCCGGTCGACGATGCCCACGCGGGCCCGCTTCGCGGGCACGAAGCTGCCGGCCTGCGCGAGCACGGCCACGAGCGCCGCCTGGCGGATGAACGTGCTCTTGCCGCCCATGTTGGGGCCGGTGACGAGCAGGATCGCCGGGGCCGCGGCCGGCAGGGCCGACAGCAAGAGGTCGTTGGCCACGAGCGTGCCGGCCGGAAGCAACTCCTCAAGCACCGGATGGCGGCCCGCCTCCACGAACAGTTCGCCCCCGTCCGTGATCTCCGGCCGCACCCAGCCGCGGGAGCGGGCGACGTCGGCCAGTGACCGCAGCACGTCGAGCGTGGCCAGGATGGCGGCCACGCGGTCGAGGCTGGCGCGGTGCTCCGCCACGAAGAGCCGCAGGATTTCGAGCAGTTCGATCTCGCGCCGCAGCGACTCCTCCTCCGCGCCGAGCACCTGCCGCTGGCGGTCGTCGAGCTCCGGGGTGGTGTAGCGCTCGGCGTTCTTCACCGTCTGCTTGCGGACGTAGTCGGCCGGCACCTTCGCGGCCTGCGCGCGTCCCACCTCCAGGAAGAATCCGAAGACGCGGTTGAAGCCGACCTTGAGCGTGGGGATGCCGGTGCGTTCGATCTGCTCCGCCTGGTAGCGGGCGATCCAGGCCTTTCCGCCCGACGCCATCTCCACCAGTTCGTCGAGGCGGCCGTCGAATCCCGGCCGGACGAAGCCGCCGTCGCGGGCGAACACCGGGCAGCCCTCGCGGAGCGTGGCGCCGATGCGGCGCGAGAGCTCGTCGCAGGGGTCGATCGCGTCGCGAAGCTCCCCGAGCAGGCCGCCGCAGCCTGCCAGCACGTCGATCAGGTCGGGCAGGATCGCCGTGGCCCGGCCGATCCGTTCGAGATCGCGGGGCCCCGCGCGGCCGGAGATCACGCGGCTGGTGAGCCGCTCGAGGTCGCCGATGCCGGTGAGCTTCTCGGCGAGCCGCGCGGCGAGTGACTGGTTGGCCACGAGCGTGGCCACCGCGTCGAGCCGGGCATCGATCTGGGGCTTGTCGATGAGCGGGGCCGAGAGCCACTCGACGAGCAGCCGCGCGCCCATCGGCGACTTCGTGCGATCCACCACGCCCGCGAGCGTGCCGTCGCGGCGGTTGCCGCCACCGGCGGCCGAACGGACGAGTTCCAGACTGCGACGGGAGGCCTCGTCGATCTCCATGCGGTGGCCGGGCCGCCAGGCGGAGAGCGTTTCGATGCGGGCGACCGCAGCCGGCTCGTTCTCCTCGAGATACGACACCACGCCGCCGGCCGCAGCGATGCCGGGCAGGTCGGCCGGCAGGTCGAAGCCGAGCCCCTCGAGCCGCGTCTGCGCGAGCACCCGGTCCACCGCCGTCCGCGCCGCGGTCTCCTCGAACCACCAGTCGGGCCGGGCCGTGACCGCGCAGCCGGCCGCAAGGATGCCGCCGCCCGCCTCGCGAACGAGCCGGGCGACCACGTCGAGATCCTTCTCCGCGCAGAGGCACTCGGTCGGCTCGAGCCGCAGGAGCAGATCGGGCACGTCGTCCCGGAGCACGACCGCGGCCTCGAAGCGGCCCGCCGCCACGTCGATCCAGGCCAGCCCGCAGGTGACCATCCCAGCCGGAGGCTCCTCGTCGCCCCCCTCGGCCGCGATCGTCCGCGTGGCGACGGCCCGCGGCACGATCGCCACGAGCCAGTTCCGCCGCGTCGGGTCGAGGAGCGATTCATCCGACGCGATGCCGGGCGTGACGATCCGCGTGACCTCGCGGCGGAGCAGGCCCTTGGTTGGCTTTCCATCCGTCGAAGCCGGCCCGTCGATCTGTTCGCAGATGGCCACGCGGCGGCCGGCCGCCACGAGCTTCACCAGTTGCACGTCGAGCTGGTGGTGGGGAAAGCCGGCCATCGGCAGGGCGTCTGGCCCCTTGTCGCGGCTGGTGAGCGTGAGGTCGAGAAGGTCGGCCGCCTCCCGCGCGTCGGCTCCGAACAGCTCGTAGAAATCTCCCATGCGAAACAGCACCAGTGCCCCCGGGCACCGGGCTTTCGCCGCCTCGAATTGCTGCATCATCGGAGACGCCATGGCGGGAAAATGTAGCAGCCTTTGACCGCCCGCGCGATGCCGCGTACAAAACACCGGGTGCGAGCGCCGATGAGAGGCCCCTGCGATGGGGGCCTGTGAACCTGGTCAGGGCTTAACCGCAGCAGCCATAAGCAGTCGCTCCTTTGTGCGGTGGGCCTCTCATCGGCGTCCGGCCCGTTCCACCGCACCGCGTGCTCCGGCGCACCCGATCGAGCGCACCCCAGCGAGCGCACTCTATGGCCCCGAGTTCACCAGCCTCCGCCGACGCCGCGACGACCGGCTACCAGGTGGTGGCCCGCCGGTATCGGCCGCAGCGGTTCGACGAACTCGTCGGTCAGGAGCACGTCGCCCGCGGGCTCTCCGGGGCGATCGAGTCGGGCCGCATCGGCCATGCCTACCTCTTCACCGGCGCCCGCGGGGTCGGCAAGACCAGCGCCGCGCGGATCTACGCCAAGGCGCTCGCCTGCGGCCATCGTGCGGGCGGTGAGCCCTGCAACGCCTGCGACAGCTGCCTGGCGATCGCGGCCGGTCAGGACGTCGACGTGGTGGAGATCGACGCCGCCAGCAACCGCGGCATCGACGAGATGCGGCAGCTGCGGCAGAACGTCGCGGTGCGGCCGGCGCGGGGCCGCTACAAGATCTACATCATCGACGAAGTGCACATGCTCACCCGGGAGGCGTTCAACGCGCTGCTCAAGACCCTGGAGGAGCCGCCGGCGCACGTGAAGTTCGTGCTCTGCACCACCGAGCCCGACAAGCTGCCGATCACGATCCTCTCCCGGTGCCAGCGGTTCGATTTCCAGACGGTCGACGCGCCGGCGATCGCCCGCCGGCTCGCGCAGATCGTGGAAGCCGAGGGGGCGCAGGTGTCGCCCGAGGCGCTCTCCCTGATCGCCCGCCGTGCCGCCGGCAGCATGCGGGACAGCCAGTCGCTGCTCGAGCAGCTGCTCGGGTCGGCCGCCGGCGCGATCGGCGTGGACGACGTGCACGCCGTCATCGGTACCGGTCGCGAGGAGAAGGTGGGCGCGATCGTCGCCTGCCTGGCGGCGCGGGATGCCCGCGGGGCGATCGCGGCCTTCGACGCGGCCACGGCCGGCGGCGCCGATCCGGGCGGCGTGCTGGAGCAGGTGCTGGCCGCCCTGCGCGACAGTCTGCTGGCCAGCGTCGGCTGCGGCGCGGAACTCATGCTGCAGGGGGACGGGCTCGGCGTGGATCTGGCTGCCCTCGGCCGCGAGACGGGCACCGTGACGCTGCTGGCGATGCTGCAGATCATCGACCAGGCCCTGAGCCGGATGCGGTCGAGCGGTCATGCGGCCGTGCTCGCCGAGATGGCGATCGTAAGGCTTGCGAGCCTCGAAGACCTCGACAGCCTCGCCGAGGCGATCGACCGGGTGGGGGTGACTGGTGGTGGCCAACAGGGTGGCCAGCAGGGTGGCCAGCAGAGTGGCCAGCAGAGTGGCCAGCAGAGTGGCCAGCAGAGTGGCCAGGCAGGTGCGGCACCGGTACGCCGCGAGATGCCGGCGGCGGCCGCCCCACGGCCGCCCGAGCCGGGGCGCGAAAAAAAAACGACCGACCTGACGCCGGCGGCGCCGGCCGCCGCTGAGCCGCCGCCGTCCTTGGCCGCCGCCGCGAACATGTCGACGGTCGATCCGCTCGACCTGTGGCGACGGGGAGCCGAGACCGTCGGCGGGCTGGCGGCCGATTTCGCGGCGCTCGCTGGCGGAGCGGAGTGGAGAGACGATCTTTTGGAGGTCGTGCTGCCGGCGACGGCCGGCAATGCCGCCTCGTTTCTGCGACGGCCCGAGATCGCCTCGGGGCTCACGCGCGTGCTGTCCGAACTGGCCGGGCGGCCCGTGCGGCACGGCCTCGTGATCGAGGCAGCCGGCGAGACGGAGCCGCCGGTGGGTGGCAACGGTCGCGGCCCGGTGACGGCGGAACGGGGCCGGCCCGCCGCGTCGCAGGCGGCGCTCTTGCGGGAGGCGGCCGAGCATCCGCTCGTGCTGCACGTCCGTTCGGTCTTCGACGCCGCCGTTCGCAAGGTGGAGCCGCCACGGCCACGGCCGGTGGCCGGACCGGTCGAGGCTGCCGACGGTCGGTCGGCCGACGCGTCGTCCCCCGCCGTCGTCGCCGACGAGGATGAACGGGATCATGCGGCCGGCGATGCGGGTGCGCAAGGCTAAGGAGGCATGGATGGCTGGTGAACGGGGGCCGGTCACGCGGCTGATCGATTATTTCGCCGACCTGCCCGGGATCGGCCGCAAGTCGGCCGAGCGGCTGGCCTATCACGTGCTCGGCATGTCGCGGGCGGAGGCGTTGGCGTTCGCCGATTGCATCCGCGCCGTCAAGGAAAACCTCCGCCCCTGCCGCGTCTGCTTCAACCTGACCGAAGGGGAAGAGTGCGGCATCTGCCTCGATCCAAAGCGTGACCGCAGCCTGCTGTGCGTCGTGGAGCAGGTTCGCGACCTGCTCGCGCTCGAGGAGGCCGGCGGTTACCGGGGGCTCTACCATGTGCTGCAGGGCAGGGTCGCGCCGCTCGAGGGCACCGGTCCGGACGGGCTCACCATCGACAGGCTCGTCGAGCGGGTGCGGCAGGGAGGCTTCCGCGAAGTGATCATGGCGACCACGCCGAACGTGGAGGGGGATGGCACGGCGCTCGTGATCGCCGGCCGGTTGGCGGGGCTTCCGGTCGCGCTCACCAAGCTGGCCCGCGGCCTGACGGTGGGCGCGTCGCTGCAGCAGGCCAACCGGGAAATGCTCGCCGACGCGATCTCGAGCCGGCAGAAGCTGTAGGGCGGGCCGAAAAAGGGTATCCTTGACGCTGCAGGGGCCGCCTTTTCCCGGCGGCCGCGCGTCGAGAGGAACTGCCATGCGGATGTCGTTCGGCCAGGAAATGCGGATGGCGCAAAAGCAGATGCTTGCGCCG
>JBIIYN010000426.1:0-2730 GCA_044346795.1 Pirellulales bacterium | reverse complement strand
AGCGGCATCTATTCTCCCACGAGCGGCTCGGTGCGGTTCGAGGGGCACAGGCTCGAGCGTTCGTTCACCGCGGCCACGTTCTGGTCGGCGGTCGGCATCGGCCTGCTCACCGGCCTGCTCTTCGCCGCCGCCGCCGTCGACGTCGACCGCCTCTGGCTGGCCGTCGTGAAGCGGGGCATGATCACGGGCGAGCGGTTCACGCTTGCGGGCGCCGCGGACCGGCTGCGCGGCTATTTCCGTGCCGAACTCGCGATCGACCAGATGGCCGGCAAGTGGCGGGTGGTCAGTGCCGACGGCACCGACGTGCTGGCGATCAAGCGCAGCCTCGCGGAGGCGAAGGCGGTGCGGGACGCCCTGCAGGCCGAGGTGACGGCCCGCCGTGCCGGCCCGGGCACGGTGCCCGACAAGACCGACTTCGCCGGCGTGGCGGACGCGGCGGCGGGCAGGCCGCACGTGAAGGAGGAGGTGCTCGATCGGCTCGCGGCGGGCAAGGCGAAGGTCCGCCGCCGGGGCTGGGCGGGCCTTGTCGCCGGCTGGCTGCTCGGCGCGGCCGGCACGATCGCCGTCTGGAGGCGGGGCCGGCGGTCGCCGCACGTCGTGGCCCGTGCCGGCATCTCCCGCACCTTCCAGAACATCCGCCTCTTTTCCAACATGACCGTCCTCGAGAACGTGCTGGTCGGCCTCGACCGCACGATCCCCGGCGGCGTGCCGGCGATGCTCTTCCGTTCCCCCGCGAATCGCCGGGCCGAGGCGGAGGCCCAGCGGCGGGCCATCGAGAGCCTCGAATTCGTCGGCCTCGCCGGCGACGCCAACCGGATCGCCGGCCAGCTGCCCTACGGCGACCAGCGGCGGCTGGAGATCGCGCGGGCGGTCGCGACCGGCGCGAAGCTCATCCTGCTCGACGAGCCGGCGGCCGGGATGAATCCCTCCGAGACCGACGAACTGGCCCGCCTGGTCGAACGGATCCGGGATCGGGGCGTGACCGTGGTGCTCATCGAGCACCACATGAACGTGGTGATGCGGATCAGCGACCGCGTGGCCGTGCTCGATCACGGCGTGAAGATCGCCGAGGGCACCCCGGCCGAGGTGCGCCGGGACGAGAAGGTGATCGAGGCTTACCTGGGCAGCGAGTGATGAGCGTTCCCGCAGCGAACAGCATGGAGCCGCCGATGCTCGAGGTGGAGAACCTCGAGGCCGGCTACGGTCCGATCAAGGCGCTCGACGGCGTGTCGCTCGCGGTGGCCCCCGGCGAACTCGTGGCGATCATCGGCGCCAATGGCGCGGGCAAGACGACGCTGCTGATGGCGATTTCGGGCGTGGTGCCCGTGCGGGGCGGGCAGGTGCGGTTCGAGGGCCGCCCGGCCACGGGGCTCGCGGCGCACGAGATCGTGCGGCTCGGCATCGGCCACTCCCCGGAGGGCCGCCGGATCTTTCCACGGCTGTCGGTGCGGGAGAACCTGGAGCTCGGCGGCTTCACCCGCTCCGACCGGGCCGAGATGCGCCGCGACATCGACGAGGTCTGCGGGCTGTTTCCGGTGCTGGGCAGCCGGATGGGCCAGATGGGGGGCACGCTCTCGGGCGGCGAGCAGCAGATGCTCGCGCTGGGCCGGGCGCTCGTGGGCCGGCCGCGGCTGCTCTTGCTCGACGAGCCGTCGCTGGGCCTCGCGCCACTGGTCGTCGCGAAGATCTTCGAGGTGATCGCGGGGCTGTCGGCCCGCGGCATCGCGGTGGTGCTCGTGGAGCAGAACGCCCGCGCGGCGCTCAGGCTCGCGTCGCGCGGCTACGTGCTCGAGACGGGCCGCATCACGCTCACCGGCAGCGGCGCGGAACTGGCCCACGACCGCCGCGTCCGCGACGCGTATCTCGGCGAGGGCTGAAGCCCATCCCGCCGCCGACGCTTCGGGCTTGTATGGCCCATACAAGCCCCGGGCGCGAGCCCGGCGATGGGAATGGCCGTCGATGCACCATTGCTCTGGTCGTGCCCCGCATCCGATGCCCCCTGGCCGGTGCGAGAGGCCTCCGCTCGATTGAACCTCGAGCGGCGCCGGGGTACACACGGTGCGATGGATGATCGCGGTATCATAGAGGCGTTCCGAGCGGGAAAACCGGAAGCATTTGAGGCGATTGTCGATCTTCACGGCGACAGGCTGTTCCGTTCGGCGGTCCTGCTCGGCGGCAGCGAGCAGGTCGCCGAGGACCTGGTTCAGGAGACGTTCCTCCGTGCCTTTCGCGCGGCTTCCACATTCCGCGGCCAGTCCGCCGTGTTCACCTGGCTCTACGGAATCCTCCTGAACGTCAACCGGAAGCGCAGCCGCACCATCTTCCGACTGATCTTCACGGATCAGGTGCCCGAGCGAGAGGCCCAGGCCCTGGTCGGGCCCGCCTTGTCGGTGGATGCGGCCGCCACCGCCGTCCTCGTTTCGGAAGCGTTGCGGCAGCTTTCCGTCAAACACCGGGAGGTCATCGTGCTCCACTACTACGAGAACATGCCCGTCGACGACATCGCCAGACAACTGCGGGTCGGGAGCGGCACGGTGAAGTCCCGCCTGCACTACGCAAGAAAGCATCTTCGCTCACTGCTTCCGGAAGAATTGAACCATTTCGCCTGATGAAGGACATACGGACAGGTACCCATGATGGAACACGAAGGACCAGCGACACGAAACGAGGTGGCGGCGGCGCTGCATCGACGCGTGGACCATCTGGTGTTGAGCGGCAAGACCCGCGACA
>JBIIYN010000427.1:0-2730 GCA_044346795.1 Pirellulales bacterium | reverse complement strand
CGGCAAGGAGGGTGCAGGCCGAAACATGCCGCATGGCGTGTTCATCGACAACCTCGGCCTGAACGGGCTGCTCGTCGACGAGGGGAAGAGCGAGCGGGAGTTTTTCATCACGGCCGCTCCGAAGACGCCCCCCGGCCGCAGGCTCTTCCACCTCCGCGTCTCGCGGCTCCAACGGCAGACTTCGGGCAGCAGCGAGGCCTCGCTGCCGGCCATGCTCAACGTCCTGCCGGCAGAGTGACAGCCCGGCTGCTCCGGCAATCACGCCCCGCTTCCGGGGCTTGGTCGCCGCGACCCAATCTGATATATCTCACGCACAAGCCCTCATACGGAAGCTCCCGCATGCCGCTCCCGCTCGCCGCCCTCCTGCAGCTCGCCCGCTGGAACACGCCTACGATCAGCAACGGCTGGGAACAGATCACCTCCCACGATGCCGCCGCCGAGGGCTTCAATCTCGACGAGACCCGCGACTTCATGCCACAGATGGGGCCGATGGCCGGCTACGCGGTGACGCTCGTGATCGAGCCCTCGTCGCCCGCCCACAAGGCCAATGCCTCCGCCTGGGACGAGTACCGCCGCTACGTGGCGGGCGTCGCCGGGCCGAAGATCGTGGTCGTGCAGGACCTCGACAAGCCGCGGACGATCGGCTCGTTCTGGGGTGAAGTGAATGCCAACATCCACCGCGCCCTGGGCTGCGTGGGCACGATCACCGACGGCGCGATCCGCGACGTGGACGAGATGACGGCGGCCGGTTTCAAGGCGATCGCCCGTCGGCTCTGCGTGAGCCATGCGCACGTGACGCCCGTGCGGTGGGGCGTGCCGGTGACGGTGTTTGGCCGCGAGGTGCAGCCGGGTCAGCTCGTCCATGCCGACAAGCACGGCTTCCTCGCCATCCCGCCGGAGGACGAGGAGCGGCTGCTGGCGGCCGCCGCGTTCATGGATGCCAACGAATGCCGCACCGTGATCGAGGCGGCCCGGGGCACGAGCGGCATGCCGGCCGAGGCGATCCTCGCCGGGATCAGCGCCGCGGCGAAACGATTCCGCGAGGCCGCCGAGCGGGAATTCCACCGGTCCGGCGAGTGGTAGGCACGGGCTCTACGCCCGAGGAGATCCGCCGATGAAGATGCATCCCCTGAATCCACTTCTCTGCCTTGTGGCATCGGTGCTCCCGGCGATCGCGCCTGCCGTGGAGCCGGTCGCCGTGGCCCGGTTCGTCGTGCCGCCGGAGACGTTCGTCGCGCACACGCCCGAGCGGAGCTTCATCGGCCCCGGCACGATCGTGCTCGAAAACGGCGACATCCTCATGGCCGCACCCTGGGGCCGGCCGCCGGCGAATTTCGAGCAGCTCGCGGCGACGTTTCCGGTGCCGCCGCTCTACCGCAGCACCGACGGCGGCCGCACGTGGGCGACGGCGGGCCGCTTCAAGATGGAGTGGCCGCTCAAGGGAATGGTGAGCGATCAGGGGATCAGCTTTCTGCGGCTGAAGGACGGGCGGCTGGCGGCGATCCTGCCGCGGCACGTGCTGGGGCTGCACGGCGGCGGCGTGCCCGCGATCTCGTTTTCGCACGACGATGGGGCGACCTGGTCGGCGGCGAAGATGCTCGTGGAGCCGGACGACGCCTACTTCGTGATGAACGACCGACTGCTCCAGCTCGAGTCGGGCCGGCTGCTCCTCCCCGTCGCGCGGAAGGTAGGGAAGCACGAGGGCGACCAGGACGAGGCGCTCGCGATGCTCTCCGACGACGGTGGCGAATCGTGGCGGCTGTCGCGGGGCCGCGTGCGGCTGGCGACGGCCCGCGGCATGCAGGAGCCCTGTGCGGTGGAACTCGCCGACGGCCGCGTGCGGCTGCTGGCCCGGACCGGCGCGGGCTTCATCCATTCGTCGCTCTCGGCCGACGGCGGGGAGACCTGGTCGGCGCCCGAGCCGACGACGCTCGAATCGCCCTGCTCGTCGCTCACGCTCCGCCGCGCCCCCGACGGTCGGCTCGTCTGCCTCTACAACCACGTGAAGCCACTCGACGAAGGGGCGTTTTTCCCACGAACGCCCCTCGTCTACGCGACGTCGTCCGACGACGGTGCGACCTGGTCGCCGCCGATCGTGATCGATGCGTCGGGCACGGAGAAACGCGACCGGCAAAACGTCTACGCCTCCCCCTGTTTCACCCGCGAGGGGATGGTGGTTGTCTGGTCCACGCACGCGGCCGATCCCAAGGGGTCCTTCGGCGGCGCCGGTCCCGAGGGATGGAAGGTCGGCGGCGGCAAACGCGCCATCGTCGCGTTCTAGCCACGTTCCAGACGCACTCCAAAAGCCCCTCGCGGCAGCGAGGGGATGACGCCCGCCATCACCATCCGGCCGTTCGCATGACGGCTTCTCGCACCGGCTCCGTTGCGCAAGTCCCCCGGAGCGGAGCAGCCGCTCGAGCAAATCGGCCACGCCCACCGACTCCGCCATGCACCGCATGTGGGCGATGTCGAGCGCACCGCCCGAAGATCACAGACGACATCGACATCCATCGTCGATCGGATCGCGCCGTGCATGGTGCTCGCGACGCTGCCGCCGATGGAGTGCCGGACGCGGAGCCGTTCAAACGCGGCGGCGACGGGCGTGAGCGCCGCGACGAGATCGTCGGCTTCGCTCATCCGTCACGTTCCTGCAGCCACCGGCCCACAGCGGCGCCCAGCGCGGGCCCGAACGCGAGTTCGATGAACCGCAGACGCACTTCGGTCGCACTT
>JBIIYN010000139.1:0-9808 GCA_044346795.1 Pirellulales bacterium | reverse complement strand
ACCACGATCACGCGTGCGGGATCGACCTCCGGCAGGGTCACGAGCCAGTCGAGGATGCGGGAGAGCTGCCAGGCCCAGGTGGCGATCGCACCCGGCTCGTCCGGCGGCAGCGTGCCTTCGACGGGCCGGCCGAGTGATTTGAGAACGCTCGTCGGCCGGCCGTCGGGCCGGTCGGGGAAGACGTCGCCGTAGTAGGCGGTTGCCATCCCGTAGCCGCGGGCCAGCATCGACTCGACCGGCCAGCGTCGGCCGCTCGTGCCGCGGGAGGCTTCGGTGGCGCGGTGGTCGACGATGGCCGCGGCCCGGTCGTCGGGCATCCAGCGGTTCGAGAGCCGGATGGCCGGATCGGCATGCTGGGCGTGGTTGCCGCGGAAGTTGAGGTTGAGGAAAACCGGCACGCGGTTTCCAGAGCCGGAGCCCGCTGCGGGCTGAGCCTCGGGAAGCCGAGGAAGCACGGGCAGATAGAGCAGCACCTCCGTGGTCGGCGCGTCGGCCGCGTCGCCCAGCGTGAGCGTGGCCTGCAGCCGCACCGCCGGCACGTCGCCCGGCAGCATGACGTCGGCCCGTTCCACGGTGCCCGTCACCGTCACAGGCACCGGCGGCAGCCGCCGGCCGTAGACGAATTTCTCGAGCTGTTCGAAATGGTGCGGCCGGGCGGTCGTCCGCCAGGCCTCGGCCGAGGCGACCGGCCTGCCGTCCGGCCCGGCGAGCACGTCGGGCAGCGTGTAGCTGCGGACGGCCGCCTCGTCGTAGTTGGCGGGCGATTCCTCCGCCCGAGCCGTCGGCAGGGCCATCGACAGATGCAGGAGCAACAGCAGGCCGGCCGCGCGGGGAACGAGCATGCCCCGCATGGTAGATGATGATGGTTCGGACAAAAAGGTGTCAGGACTCTTTTCCCGGTCGCCGGAGGCGACACGGCCTTGGCCGGCATCGCCGGCCAAGGTGCTTTACAGAAAAGAGTCCTGACACCTTTTTGCCGTCCCGCTGCGGGCGGCCGATACGATGCAACTTGTCACAGCCTCCGTCATGGCCGGGAGCCGCGGCTTCATCGTCTGCCCGTGACCGACGAAGATCTCACCAAGCCATCGGCCGTTTCGGCTCACGCGTGGTACGGCGTTTGCAGTGCAACCGGGATGGTTAGCCGCATCGGCGACCCCGAGCCCTTGCCCCGCGGGCCGCCCGAAAACCCAGGCAAACACCCACGAAACCGCCCGCATCGGAGGTGCCCCATGTTCTTTCTCCGCTCGCACCGGTCGTCACAGAATGCTCCGCGCGTTGCAAAACGCCGCGCCCACTCGGGTCGGGCCCTCGCCGTCGAGGCACTCGAGGGGCGGCAGATGATGGCGGCCACCCCGACCGGCCACATGGGCGTAGGGATGAATCTCGAAAACATCGTGGACTGGTCGCCGGCCTGGACGTTCACCGATGCGTTCCAGTCGTCCCGCGGCTGGATCACCCACGCGGTCGACACGGTCACCGGGCAGATGACCTGGGACGTCGGCCAGACGAACCCCGTGCGGGTGGACGCCAATGGCAACGTCGCCGGCCTGGCCACGTTCACGAATGCCGCGGGCCGCACGATGCGGCAGATGGCCGGCACGCTCATGTTCCGTGAACTCAATGGCGGCTATCCGGGCGGCACCTACCGGGCCGAGTGGGAAGGCACCGGCCGGGTGAGCTTCGGGATGGATGCGCGGGCGGCCGCGAGCGGCCGGACGGCGGCCGGGATGAATTACGCCGATCTGCAGGTCACGCCGGGCAACGGCGGCATCTACCTGCGGATCGAGGAGACGAGCGCGGCCGACCCGGTCCGCAACTTCCGCGTCTGGATGCCCGACTGGCAGGGGCAGTCGTTCGCCGGGCAGCGGTGGCAGCCGGGGGCCCCCTTCTCTCCGTTTCATCCCCTCTTCCGCGAGCGGCTCGCGCCGTTCGGCGTGATCCGCTTCATGATGCCACAGGAGACGAACACCTCCGACATCCGCACCTGGGCCGATCGCCGCGACGCGCGAGACATCCGCCAGAGCTCCGGCATCAACGGTTCCTGGAGCGAGCCGCTGGCCAACGGCATGTCGGTGGAGCACATGGTGCAGCTCGCCAACGATCTCGACGCGGATCCCTGGTTCAACATGCCGCACATGGCCGACGACACGTTCGTGCGGAACTTCGCGATCTACGTCCGCGACAACCTCGAGCCGGGCCGCAAGGCCTACGTGGAGTGGTCGAACGAGATCTGGAACTTCGCCTGGGGCTTCGAGGCGACGCAGTGGGTGGCGGAGCAGACGCGGCTCCCCGCCAACGCCGGGCTCACGCACTGGCAGATCGCCGGCCGCGAGGCGAAGCGGGATCTCGACATCTGGAGCGACGTCTTCGCCGGCCAGACCGACCGGATCGTGCGGGTGGCCGCCGGCCAGTCGGGCAACGACTGGGTGACGGCCCGGATCGCCGACGCGATGCAGGGCTCCTTCGACGCGATCGCGATCGCCCCCTACTTCAGCCCTTCGGGCCCGCAGCGGGCCGCCTACACGGCCGCCACGAGCGTGGACCAGGTGCTCGCCGACACGCGGGCCGCGATCGACGGCTCGGTGGGGCAGGTCAACGCCCACCAGCGGCTGGCCGACACGTGGACGACTCGGCTCGGCCGCGACGTGAAGCTGCTCGCCTACGAGGGAGGCCACCACCTCGACGGCCGCAATGCCCCCTATCAGAACGTCTTCTACGCGGCGGGCCGCGATCCGCGGATGGGGGACCTCTACCGTGATTACCTGCGGCGGCTCGATGCGGCCGGCATGGACCTCTACGTCGACTTCACCTTCACCGGCCGCGGGGGCGCATCGCAGTGGGGCGACTTCGCGAAGCTCCACCGGATGGACGAGCCGCTGGCCACCGCGCACCTCTACAACGCGGTCGTCGCGGCCGCAAACGGCTCGCTGTGGGACGGCGTCGTGCCACCGCCGTCGCCACCGCCACCGCCACCGACCCTCTCGATTGCGAGCGCCTCGACGTCCGAAGGGAACTCCGGGCTCCGCGACCTCGCCTTCACGATCACGCTCTCGGCGGCACAGATGCTGCCGGTGAGCGTCAACTGGAGCACGGCCAACGGCACGGCGATCGGCGGCTCCGACTATTCGCCTCGATCGGGCCAGGTGGTCTTCGCCCCCGGGCAGACGAGCCGCACGGTCGTCGTGCCGGTGATCGGAGACACCGCGGTCGAGGCTGACGAGACCTTCAAAGTGCAACTGGCCCGGCCGCAGAACGCCACGCTCGCGGCCGCCTTCGCCACCGGCACGATCACCAACGACGACGTCGCGGCCCCGGCCATCACGCTCACCCGCGACATCCCCTATGCGACGGTGGGGAGCCGCACGCTCCTGCTCGACGCCTATCGACCCGCGGGCGCGGGGCCCTTCCCGGCTGTCGTGCTCGCGCACGGCGGCGGCTTCACCGGCGGCTCGAAGGGGGGCTACACCGGCGACCTGGCCCGGTCGCTCGCCGCCGCGGGCTACGCCGTCTTTGACATCAATTACCGGCTGCTCGGCGATCTCGGGCGGGGGGCCACGCTCGACCGCGCCATGAACGCGGCCCGCGAGGATCTCGGCCGCGCGGTCGACCACGTCGTCTCGCAGGCGGCGGCCTACGGTGTGGACGCTTCGCGGGTGGCGGTCGGCGGCGGCTCGGCCGGTGCGATCACGGCGCTCCTGGCGGCCTACGGCCCCGATCGCGTGCGGGTGCGGCCGCGGGCGGTGATCAATCTCTGGGGGGGCATGTACGGCCGCGAGCGGTCGCTGCGGGCGGGCGACCCGCCGGTGCTCGTGGTGCACGGCACGGCCGACCGCACGGTGCCCTACTCGCAGGCCGAGGCGCTCGTGGCGGCGGCCCGCCGCGTGGGCGTGCGCACGGAACTCGTGCGGGTGGAGAACGGCGGCCACACGCTCGGTCTCGACCAGGTCGTCGCGGGCCGCACGATCCGCCAGTCGGTCCGCGAGTTCCTCGATCGCACGATGCGGTGACCGGCCGGTACCGGTGAAGCAGAACTCGGTGCGATTCGGATCAACGTCACCCGACGAACTGCCCGTGATCGATAATGAGACAGGATTGACGCATGTGGTCGATCCCTCTCACCCGTGGTGGAAACATGGAACGCATTTGTTGGGCAGCGAGGCGGGCTGGTGCGGCCGGCTCGTGCTCTGGACCGCCGAGGCGAAGAGTCTCGAGTGGAGGAAGATCGGCGAGGTCGCACGGTTTCCCACTCCGTTGGGAAATCGGAACGACATCACCTACGGCTGGATGGCACCCGTAGGAGGAGGAGAGTGGCTCGTCACGTTCTACTGCGGCCAGGTCGCCGGACCCAGCGACATCTACGGCCTGAGGCTCCGACTCCCGCCTGCCGGCTGACGCGGGGGACACCTCGTGCAGTCCCCACGGATTCGGCGGATGGCAGCCGACGAGGGTCGTCACCGGGTTGCCGTCGTCCCAGGGCTTGTGGGGATGGGAGCAGAGCCCGGACTGCTCGTCCCTGAAACTGGTCACCGCCCTTCGGGCCGGCCCTCGCGGCGGGCGGCTTGTGATTCGGGTTCCTAGTCGTTAACGTGCCCGGCGGTCTCGGGTTTGAATCCGAGTCGCTGAGCACGATAAGAAGGGTCAGGTCAAAAACGGGAAGACTCATGCACACTTTGCGGACGCTTTCCGGCTGGCTGGCATTGGTGGGCGTGGTCGGCGTGCTCTGCGGCATCTCGGGTGCACAGGAACCTTCCTCCAGCGTCAACCTGCTCGCCAACCCGTCGTTCGAAGAGACCGCAGGCGGCGGCAAAGACGAGGCGCTGGTGCCGGGGTACCGGGTGAAGTTCCGCGGCAAGGATACGGAACCGGGCCTCGATTCCGCCGAGTTGGCCGTGATCGACGACCCAGCCCAGAGCCATTCCGGCAGGCGGTGCGTGCGGCTCTCGCCGCAGCGGCGGGTCGTCGGGCTCGAATACCCGGGCGAACCGTCGCGGTCGCTCTCGCCCGGGCTCTACGAGATGTCGGCCTGGGTGCGGGGCCGGCCCGGGACACGCGGGTTGTTCGGTTCGTATCAACTCGGGCCGGATCGCAGCGGCGGACCGGGAGCCGCCCACTTCTCGCTGACTTCCGACCGCTGGCGGAAGGTCAGGATCACGGCCTGGCTCAAGGAGAGCCGTCCCTATCAGCCCGGAAACATCGTCCACGTCTGGCCCGAGGGTGAGCAGGGGCAGCCCAAGGACCCGCTCGTGTTCTTCGACGACGCCAGCATCGTCCGGCTCTCGAGCGGGCTGGCGGACGTGTTCGGCGACCACATGGTGCTGCAGCGCGACAAGAAGCTGCCCGTCTGGGGCTGGACCGAGAATCCCGGGCAGAAGGTGACCGTCAAACTCGTGGGCCAGACCCGGACGGCCACCTCCGGCCCCGACGGCCGCTGGAGCGTGAGCTTCGACCCGATCCCGGCGGGCGGTCCCCACGTGATCGAACTCGACGGCCGCGTGGCCGCCTGCGACGTGATGCTCGGCGACGTCTGGATCTGCTCCGGCCAGTCCAACATGGAGATGGGCGTGGATCTGCTGCTCGGGGAATGGAAGCATGCGACCGAGATCGTCGCCGCGGCCAATCATCCGCGGATCCGGCTGTGGCACGCGGCGAAGCAGTTCAGCGCCGAGCCCGCCCGGGCCTACGTGGTGCGGCAAAACGGCCCGGTGCCGCACCAGGCTGCCTGGAATCCCTGCGCGCCCGACACCGTGGGCGTGGGGCACTGGGGCGGATTCTCCGCCCTCGGCTACTTCTTCGGGGCGGAGATCGAGAAGAGCCAGAAGGTGGCCGTCGGCCTGATGGAACTCGCCCACGGCGGCTCGGCGATCGAGGCCTGGATGAGCGCCGAGGCGCTGGCGAAGATTCCTCGTGAGCAGTGGGTGATCCCGCCGATTTCGGCCATGGCCGAAAAAAAGGTCGAGACGACGCCGCTGCCGCCGTTGCCGGAAGGGGCGAAGCCCGCGACGGCGGCCTTCGCCGAGGCCCTCCGCACCGCCAACGGCGGGCCGCAGAAGGACTTGAATTATGCGACCGCCGCGTTCAACGGCATCGTGGCTCCGGTGTTTCCCTTCGCCGTCCGCGGCGTGCTCTGGTACCAGGGCGAGCACAACTCCCGCGACCCGCACTACGAGGCGAAGCTCGCGGCCCTGATCGCCGACTGGCGGGCGCGGTCCGGCGATCCGAACCTCCCGTTCGTCGTCACGCAGCTGTGCAACTGGAATACGGAATACGAAAAAGGGCCTCACGATTTTGCGGTCGTCCGCGAGGCGCAGCGGCGCGTCACGGAGACAATCCCCAACACCGCGCTGGTGGTGACGATCGACCTCGCCGACAAGCCGGGGGACGCCGACAGCTGGTATGGCCTGGGGACGCACTCGATCCACCCGATCCGCAAGCGCGAGGTCGGGGAGCGCAACGCCCTGGCAGCGCGGCAGATGGTGTATGGAGAGCGGGTGGTCGGCTCCGGGCCCCGCTACAAGTCGTCGAAGGTGGAGGGAGGCAGGCTGCGGGTCGCCTTCGACTCCGTCGGCGGCGGGCTCGTCGCCCGCGGCGACAAGCTCGTCGGCTTCACCGTGGCGGGAGCCGACGGGAAATTCGTGCCCGCCGAGGCGGTGATCGACGGCAACACCGTGGTGCTGACGGCCGCATCCGTCCCGGCGCCGGTGGCGGCCCGCTACGCCTATGCCCAATTCGTCAACCCGGACTGCACCCTCTTCAACCGCGAAGGCCTGCCGGCCTCCCCGTTCCGCACCGACACCGGCGCGCCGGCAGCAAACGGCGGGAAGTAGTGGCGGGCTTGAAACCCCGGTGATCCACCGGCCACACGATCCTCCGTTAGCCTCCATGAGCCTCCGGGCGTTCGCGGGCGGCACGATCCGCCAGTCGGTCCGCGAGTTCCTCGATCGCACGATGCGGTGACCGGCCGACCGGCTACGACACCCGTTCGAGCTTCGTGACGCGGCCCGTGGCCACCCACTCGGCCACGAAGATGTCGCCCGCGGGCGTGAAGCAGGCGTCGTGCGGATGCACGAACTCGCCGTCCTTCCACTGCTCGGGCTGGCCGCGCAGGTTCTTGATCGCGCCGAGCCGTTCGGCCGCGTGTCCCAGTCGGGCCACGACCTTGTTCTGCTCGTCGAGCAGCGTGACGCAGGCCTTCAGCTCCGGCACCACCATCAGGTTTTTCCAGGTGTCGAGGTTGGCCGGCAGGCCGAAGCCCGACACCGTCTCCCGGTAGGTGCCGTCCATCCCGAACACCTGCAGCGTGTCGTGCGCCCGGTCGCAAATCACGATCGTGGGGTCCTTCGCCGTGCCGTCGGCGGCGGCGCGGCGGTCGATCCAGATGCCGTGCGGCGTGTTGAAGGTGCCCTTGCCGTCGCCGGCGCCGCCGAAGCAGCTCAGCCACTTCGCGTCCTTGTCGTAGCGATGGATCTTGAACGAGCCGTAGCCGTCGGCGACCAGGAAGCCGCCGTCGTCGAGAAAGGCGAAGTTGGTCGGCAGGAAGCCCTGGCGGGTCCAGTTGGCCGCGGTCGAGGTGTCTTCGCCCGCCGCGTAGGCCCCCGATTCCATCGGCGCCTTGCGATACCAGACGATCTCGCCGGTGGGCGTGAGCTTCGCGAAGCTCTTCACCTGCTGGTAGCCGCAGACATAGAGAAAGTCCTCGTTCCCCTCCCGGCGGACCTCGATGCCGTGGCCACCCCCCTGGAACTCGCTGCCGAACGCCCGGACGAATTTTCCTTCCGAATCGAAGACGAAGATCGCCGGATGATCCTTCTGCTCCTTCTTCCCCTCGTGGATCACGTAGAGGTTGCCGGCGGAATCGACCGCCACGTTGTGGGTGGTCTGCCAGGTGAAGCGGTCGGGCAGCTGCGGGAAGTGGTGACGGACCCGAAAGCGATGGGCTCCCTCGCCGATGATCGTCTCGCCGCCCACGCGGCGGGCCTTTGCCAACGCGGGCGTGGCTGCGGCCGCGGCGGCCAGGCCGGCCGTGAGGCCGAAGGCCCGGCGGGTCAGGCGGGGAGAGCGATCGCAGGCGGCTGATTCATGGGGCATGGAATACTCCTCCGCTTCAGGATGCGAGCGGCCGGGTCATCTCCACCGGCACCACCCACTGGTCATACTGCTCGGGCGTCACGTAGCCAAGAGCGGCGGCGGCCTCCTTCAGGCTCGTCCCCTCGACGTGGGCCTTCTTGGCGATCTTCGCCGCCTTCTCGTAGCCGATGTGCGTGTTGAGCGCCGTCACGAGCATCAGCGATTCGTCGAGGTGCTGCCGGATCCGGGCCAGGTTGGGCTCGATCCCCGTGGCGCAGTGCACCCGCATCGAGTCGCAGGCGTCGGCGATCAGGTCGGCCGATTCGAGCACGTTGTGGATCATCACGGGCTTGTAGACGTTGAGCTGAAAATTCCCCTGCGAGCCGGCGAAGGCCACCGCGGCGTCGTTGCCGAAGACCTGGGCGCAGACCATCGTCATCGCCTCGCACTGCGTGGGATTCACCTTGCCCGGCATGATCGAGCTGCCCGGCTCGTTCTCGGGGATCGAGATCTCGCCGATCCCGCACCGGGGCCCCGACGCGAGCCAGCGGATGTCGTTGGCGATCTTGAGCAGGGCCATCGCCAGGCCCCGTTCCGCCGCGCTCATCTCGACGAGCGCGTCGTGGGCCGAGAGGGCCGCGAACTTGTTGGCCGCCGACACGAACGGATGGCCGGTCTCCTTCGCGATGAAGGAGGCGGCCACGTCGCCGAACCGGGCGTGGGCGTTGAGCCCCGTGCCGACGGCCGTGCCGCCGATCGCCAACTCGTAGAGGCCCGGCAGCGCCCGCTCTACACTAGCGAGCCGGTCGTCGAGCTGTGCCCGCCAGCTGGAGACCTCCTGGCCGAGCGTGATCGGGGTGGCGTCCTGCAGGTGCGTGCGGCCGATCTTCACGAGATCCGCGTGCTTCTTCTCGAGCGCGAGGAACACGTCGCGGAGCTGCCGCACGGCCGGCAGCAGCCGGTCGTGGATCACCTCCACGGCGGCGATGTGCATGGCAGTGGGGAAGGTGTCGTTCGACGACTGGCCGCGGTTGACGTCGTCGTTGGGATGCACCGGTTTCTTCGAGCCCATCACGCCGCCGGCGATCTCGATCGCGCGGTTGGAGATCACCTCGTTGGCGTTCATGTTCGACTGCGTGCCGCTGCCGGTCTGGAAGACCACGAGCGGGAAGTGGTCGTCGAGCTTGCCGGCGATCACCTCGTCGGCCGCCTGCACGATCAGCTTCACCGTGGCGGCCGGCAGCTGTCCGAGCTCGCCGTTGGCCTGCGCCGCGCACTTCTTGAGAATGCCGAGGGCCTTCTTGACCGCCCGCCCCCACTGGAAGCGGTCGGTGCCGATCCTGAAGTTGTCGCGGGACCGCTCGGTCTGGGCGCCCCAGTAGCGGTCGGCGGGGACTTTCACCTCGCCCATGCTGTCGGATTCGATGCGGAACGACTGCTGGTCGGCGGGCATGACGGCCTGTGCGTGCAGGGGGGAGGGAGGCTCGAGAGCCCGGATTGTCTGGCCACCCCTGCGGGATTTCAATGGGGTGGTGCTCGAGAGGTGCGCCGGGCAGGCTCCCCGAACACGCTGCGCTCGCTGGGCGGCTCGGCGAACCACTCGTGGATGATGGAGCGCCCTCTCCGCCGAGGCGCCCTCATGCTCGCTTGGGTGTTCGGGGAGCCTGCCGGTTGCCTGTTCTTCAAACCCGGCCCCCAAGGCCTGACGCTGACGAGGCGAGAATCCCTTGATGCTGAGGAGCGG
>JBIIYN010000425.1:0-2738 GCA_044346795.1 Pirellulales bacterium | reverse complement strand
CCACGATCGGGTCGCATCCAGTCCGATCAGCTCCGGCGGTTGCTCCTCATGATCCGCCCCGCTCGGCCGACGCTTGCCGAAGTGCCATTGGCCGACCTATCCTTATCTCATCGTTCGTGGGCCGGGTCTCTTCCGCCGGCGGCATCTCTCCGGCGTTGATCCGGGTCATCACCTCCGCCCAGGTCTGGGACGCGCCGAGCTTGGTGAACTCGCGGGGGAGCGTGTCGATGCGAAACTGCCCTTCCTGGGCGGCGTCGCCGTGGCAGCGGACGCAGTGGGTCGTGAAAAACACCTCGACCGGCGGCGGCACCGCCGCCAGACCCGTGCCGAGAGCTCCCCCCAACTGGAGCATGACCGCGGCCGACAGCAGCGCTGACCGAATCATGCGGTGCCTTCTGGCAGAAGTGCCTTCCATCAGAGCGGCCTTTCGTCAGAGCTGCGTCCGGCAGGGGTGTCCGGCGGGGCGCACCATCGGGGTGAGGATGCGAGCAGGTCGCGGACGTACCGCTCGGCGCCCTCGGCGTCGCGGGCCCGGAGCCGCGCGAGCATCGCCGTGTGGTGGACGAGCGTCGTGCGGCGGACCTCGTCGGTCGTGATGCCGAGCCGCCGCTGGGACACGGCGATCCAGAGGAGGAACTGCCCGCGCAGGAGGCTCCAGACCTGGATCAACCGCGGCTGACGGCTCGCGGCGGCCACGAGATCGTGGAATTCGGCGTCGAGCAGTGAGATCCGGGGCAGGTCGCGGGCGACGGCGAGCCCCGAGACATTCCGCTCGAGCGGCTCGAGATCGGCCGGCAGATGCCGCTCCGCGGCCGCGCGGATCACCGCCGGCTCGATGATCCGCCGCACGTCGATGATCTCGTCCATGTCGCCGTCGGCGAGGCTCTGCACCCGCAGCCGGCCCGTGGCGGAGCGGACGACGAGCCCCGCCCGCTCGAGTTCGAGAATCGCCTCGCGTACCGGCACGCGGCTGACTCCGAGCCGCGCGGCCGTCGCCTGCTCGGCGATCTTCGCCCCCCCGTCGAGCGTGCCGGCAACGATCTCCTGCTCGAGGATCCGCTGGACGCGCTTGGCGATCGAAGTGGGCCGGGCCGGCGCGGCGGCGCCCGCTCGGGACGGCACGGTCTTCTTGGTCATGGACGGGGGGTCTCCGGAGTGTGTTAGGTTGTTCGTGGCCGTTGGAGCGATCATGCGATGATCTCCCGCACGACGCGGCCGTGGACGTCGGTGAGGCGGTAGTCGCGGCCGCCGTAGCGGTAGGTGTGCCGCTCGTGGTCGATGCCGAGAAGGTGGAGGATCGTGGCATGCAGGTCGTGCACGTGCACCTTGTCCTGCACGGCGTGCCAGCCGTAGTCGTCGGTGGCACCGTGCACCATGCCGCCGCGGATGCCGCCGCCGGCCATCCACATCGAGAAGCCGAAGGGGTGGTGCTCGCGGCCGTCCTTGCCCTCGGCCGTGGGCGTGCGGCCGAACTCGCCCCCCCAGACGACGAGCGTGTCGTCGAGGAGGCCGCGGGCCCGCAGATCCGCGAGCAGTGCCGCGACGGGCCGGTCGATGCTCCGACAGTTCTTCGGCAGCGTGGCGGCCAGGCCACCGTGCTGGTCCCACTTGTTGTTGGCCGGTGCGTCGAAGACGTGCACGAACCTCACACCCCGCTCCACGAGCCGCCGGGCCAGGAGGCACTGCCGGCCGAAGAGCCGCGTCTCGGCCTCTTCGGTGCCGTAGAGGGCATGCATCGCCTTGCTTTCCCGCGTGAGGTCGAAGGCCTCGGGGGCCTCGGCCTGCATCCGGAAGGCCAGCTCGAACGACGCGATCCGGGCGTCGAGCGCCGCCGCATCGGGCCGGGGGCCACCGCGGCCGAGCCGGTCGAGCGCGGCAAGCGCGTCGAGCTGCCGCCGCTGCCGCGGGCCGACGGCGCCTGGGTCGGCGAGGTTCGCGATCGGCCGGTCGAGATCCCGGATGAGCGTGCCGGAACAGCCTCCGGGCAGGAAGCTCCCCGAGTAAAGCGGCGCCCCCTGGAAGACACTCGCCGGGCTCATCACGACGAAGGCCGGCAGGTTGGCGTTCTCAGTGCCCAGTCCGTAGGTGATCCACGAGCCCATGCTCGGCCGCGAGAAGGTCTGCTCACCGGTGCATATCTGCAGGGCGGCCCCGGTGTGGTTGATGTTGTCGGCCACCATCGAGCGGATCACGCAGACGTCGTCGATCCGCGAGGCGAGCCCCGGGAGCAGTTCGCTCACCTCGATCCCCGCCTGGCCGTGGCGGGCGAACTTCCACGGGCTCGCGAGCAGGTTGCCGGTCTTGGTTCGCTGAAGCTTCGGCATCTCGAAGGGGAGGGGCTTGCCGTCGTCGGCCGTGACGCGGGGCTTCGGATCGAGCAGGTCGATGTGCGAGGGGCCGCCGGGCATGTATAAAAAGATCACTCGCTTCGCCCGGGCCGGATGGTGCGGCAGCGCGGGCGGGCCCTTCGCCGCGCCGAGGCTGGCTGTCGGCGGTGACTTTCCCGCCTCCGCCGCCAGCAGGTCGCCGAGCGCGAGGAGCCCCAGGCCGCCGCCGCTCATGGCGAGCAGATCGCGGCGGGAGGGCCGGAAAGCAGGTTGGACCGTCATGGCTGCACCTCACTCGACATGGAAAAACTCGTTGCCGCAGACGAGCACCTGCGCGAGGTCGGCAAGCCGGGCCGTGGCGGCATTGCCGTCAGCCGGCGGCTTCCCGTCGGGACCCGGGGCCGCGAGCAG
>JBIIYN010000005.1:0-29522 GCA_044346795.1 Pirellulales bacterium | reverse complement strand
GCGGCGGGAAGCGGACCCATCAGGTGATGCGCGAACGCGAGCAGCCGCGCGATCGTCCGTGGCGTCGTGACCTTTTCAAAGCCCGCATCCTCGATGGTCGAACCCACCAGCAGCCGGCCATCGGTGCGGGGTACGAGATAGTCGAGGCCGACGTTCACCACCCGCGCGAGCACCTGCTCGGGCAGTCGCAACAGCGCGATCTGACCACGGATCGGCCGCGTGTCGATGTGCAGGCCGAGCGCCTCCGCGAGGTGGCCCGACCAGGCGCCGGCGGCGAGGCAGTAGCGGTCCGCCCGCACCGCTTCGGTGGTGGCCGCGCCGACGGCGATGCCGAGGCTCTCGATCCGACCGTCGCGCACGTTGATCGACCGCACCTCGGCGGCGGGCGTGATCTCCACGCCGCGGAGGCGGCACGACTCACGGAGCGCTTCCAGGTGCCGAGGCGGACGAATCCTCATCTCGTCGGGCAAGAGCAGGCCGCCGATGATGCGGCCCTGTTCGACGGCCGCCTGGAGCACCGGTTCGTGCGTGGCCACGTCGCCGGCCGTCAGCCGCTCGCACGTCGCCCCCTTGGCGATCCACGACGTCTCGGCCTCGCGGAGCCTTGCCGCGGCCCGCTCGTCGGCCGCCAGATGAAGTCCGCCGCACCGCTGCAATTCATTGTCGATCCCCGTCTCCTCGCGGAGTTCCTCGGCCCACGTGCGGTGCAGGCGGTCGGAGGCGATCGTGAGCCTCTCGTTCACCGTGGCGGCGGGATGCTCCGGCGCCGGTGGAAAAATCCCCGCCGCCGCCCAGGAGGCGGTGTCGCGACCGCTCTCGCGGGAGAGCACGCGGACCGAGAGCCCGCGGCCGGCGAGTTCGCGGGCGATCGACAGCCCGACGATGCCAGCGCCGATGATGCAGCAGTCTGTCATGACGACGAAGATTCCCCCGAAGGATGGACGTTGCCGGGGGTCAGGCGTTGGTGGCGACGTCGGGGGAGTCGGCGATGTTCACCCAGACATGCACGTGGGGCGCGCCGCGGAAGTGCCAGACGAACGACGGACCCTCGAGCCGCCAGCAGTCCCAGACGCCGTCGTTGCCGAGGTCGCCCTGCCGGTAGAAGGCCAGCCGGCAGGTGTCGAGGCCGCCCTGCGCGGCGAGGCATTTTCGCGTCTCCGCACGGTCGCCGGCGCGGAACGGCTCGAGCAGGAGGCCGAGCACCCGCTCCAGTTCGGCCCGCTGGTCGGCGGAGAGATCGGTCACGGCGATGCCCGCCGGCACGACGCCACGGGCCCGGAAGGCCACCGCGTTCTCGCGGGGCAGCGTGTCGACGAGGGCCTGCTTTCGCTGCCGCCCGTCGAGCATGCCGAACACGCCGTTGGCCGCCAGGGCCTGGGGCCAGAAGACGTTGCCGGGATGGTTCGGCTCCTCCGTGTCGCCGCCGGCATCGTGGCCGTAGAAGATCGGCCCGCCGAAGGCGACGTGCTCGGCGGAGTCGCCGTCGCACCGCAGCGTCATGTGCCGGCCGGTGAGCAGGAACTGGAATCGGCCCGATCCCGGCGCGCCGATCAGGGCGATCGACTGGTCGTGGCCGAACCCGCCGCAGTCGTCCTCCATCTGCTTGTCGAATCGGGCGTGCCACTCGGGAGTCACCAGCTGTTCGAAGATGTCGCGGACGAGCCGCCGCTGCTCGCCGGTGAAGAAGTCGCCCGCCAGCGTCGGCTCGGTGGCGTTCCAGTTGTTGGCCACCCGCGTGCGGAGCAGGCCGAACTTCGGATGGACGTAATCCCAGGCGAAGCAGACCTTCTCCCGCTGCCGCGGCGAGAGCGAGGCATGCAGCCGCCCGGCGAGCGTCTCGGCGGATGGTTCGACTTCCGCCGCCGGCACGGCGCCGGGCTGCGGCTCGGCCGCCCGCAGCAGGTGAGGGCCGGCAAGGCCGGCCGCCGCGCCGCCGACCCCTCCGGCGAGGAAGTGCCGTCGTGGCAGGACATGGGGGAAGCTGTGCATGGTCATGCCTCCGAGGAAATGAACGAGTGTTTTTGGGCATATCCCCCGGCTTGCGCCGGGAGCTTTTATGGACGCCCCGCAAGCGTATTGGATCGCCGGCGGTGGTGCCACTGACAGTGCGGGCAGAAAAAGGTGGACCGCTGCGCCTGCACGATCCGCACGATGCTCGTGCCGCAGCGGCCGCATGGCTTGCCCTCGCGGCCGTAGGCACGATGCCGCGACTGGAACCGGCCGGAGCGGTTGTCGGCGGTCTTGTAGGTCTCGTCGCCGATCGTCGAACCCTCGAGGCGGACGGCTTCGGCCAGGATGCGCCGTGCCGCCGCCGCAACCTGCTCCCAACGGACGGCACCCAGGCGGCGGCACGGCACCCGCGGGTCGATGCCCGCCTCGAACAGGATCTCGGCGGCGTAGATGTTGCCGATGCCCGCCACCGCGTGCTGATCGAGCAGCGCCACCTTCACCGCGCGGCGCGAGCGTCCTAGCCGGTCTCGCAATTCGTCGCCCGTGACGGCGAGCCCGTCCGGACCGAGTTTTTCAGAACCACAGGCGGCGGCGAGGCCCCGCTCGTCGAGCAGCCGTATCGTGCCGAGCCCACGGCGGTCCCAGAACAGGAGCCGTTGCCGCAGCGGCTCCAGCGCGATCTCGAGCCGCACGTGGGCGGGCGTCGGGGGATCGGCCACCAGCATGAGGCCCGTCATCCGCGGTTCGATGACCAGCCACTCGCGGCCCGCCCGGTCGGCGGGCGCGAGTTCGACGGCCACGCGCTTGCCGAAGCGGTGGACCGCGGCGATCGTCCGCCCGGTGATCCGCCGGGCCACCGCGCGCGGGCCGGGCCGGATCGAGATCGGCCGCACGGTGCCGCGCGGAAAGGCGACGGAGCCGATCCGCAGCCCCACCAGGTGCTCGATCCCGCGGCGCATCGTCTCGACTTCGGGCAATTCGGGCATGGTTTCACCAGTCTTGCGATGGTAGCACCGTCGGTGGAGGCTACAATCGAGATCGCCCCGGCACCGCATCCGTCCCCGAGCCCCACGCCACCCCCATGACACCAGCCACCTCCGCCGCCTCTCCTCCGCTCTCGCAGGTGCCGGATGCCCTGGGTCGCTTCGGCCGCTACGGAGGTCGGTACGTTCCCGAGACGCTCTCCGCGGCGCTCGAGCAGCTGGAGCAGGCCTACGACGAGGCGCGGGCAGATTCGGCGTTCGCCGCCGAGCTCGACGGCCTGCTGGGAGCGTTCGTCGGCCGGCCCACTCCCCTGCTCTTCGCGCGGCGGCTCACCGAGTTCGCCGGCGGCGCGCAGATCTACTTCAAGCGGGAGGATCTCAGCCATACGGGCGCCCACAAGATCAACAACACGCTCGGCCAGGGGCTGCTGGCGATCCGCATGGGCAAGCGGCGGATCATCGCCGAGACCGGCGCCGGGCAGCACGGCGTGGCCACCGCCACCGCCTGCGCCCGCTTCGGCCTCGAGTGCGTCGTCTACATGGGTGCCGAGGACGTGCGGCGGCAGGCTCCCAACGTCCGCAACATGCGGTTCATGGGGGCGGAGGTGCGACCCGTGGAGAGCGGTTCGCGCACCCTGCGCGATGCGATCAACGAGGCGATGCGAGACTGGATGGGATCGGTCGAGACCACGCACTACATCATCGGCTCGGTGGTGGGGCCGCATCCGTTTCCCCGCATCGTGCGGGATTTCCAGTCGGTGATCGGCCGCGAGACGGTGGACCAGTGCCGCCGGCAGCTCGGCCGCCTGCCCGATACGGTCGTGGCCTGCGTCGGCGGCGGCAGCAACGCCGCCGGCATGTTCTATCCGTTCGTCGACTTCCCGGAGGTGCGGCTCGTGGGCGTCGAGGCGGGCGGCCGGTCGGGCCAGCCGGGCGACCATGCGGCGAGCCTGAGCTACGGCAGCCCCGGCATTCTCCACGGCAGCCTGAGCTACGTGCTCCAGGATGCCGACGGCCAGACCTCCGACGTGCATTCCGTCTCGGCCGGCCTCGACTATCCGGGCGTGGGCCCCGAGCACAGCTATTGGCGGGACGCCGGCCGGGTGGCCTACACGAGCGTGACCGACGCCGAGGCGCTCGACGCCTTCGATCTCGTGGCCACGCGGGAGGGCATTCTGCCCGCGCTGGAAACCTCGCATGCCCTGTCCTGGGCCGTGCAGGAGGCCGCGCGGCGGCCCGCGCGCGAGATCGTCGTCGTCTGCCTGTCGGGCCGCGGCGACAAGGATGCCGCCGAAATCGCCCGGCTGCGCGGGCTCGCGGCCGCGTCGAGCTGACGCGGGCCTCGATCCTCGATGGCCTCGCAACCCTCACCAATCACCCACGCGCAGCGCACAAGAGCCTTTCAGGAAACGATCCATGACAGCCCCGACCACGGTCGCCGGTCCATCCAAAGTCGCCCTGCTCGGGGAGCTGTTTGCCGCACTCGAGCGGGAGGGCCGGGCGGCCCTGGCACCCTTCGTCACGGCCGGCGACCCTGACATGGACGCGACGCTCGCCGTGCTCGAATCGCTCGACCGGGCGGGGGCGTCGCTCGTGGAACTCGGAGTGCCGTACAGCGATCCGATCGCCGACGGCCCGGTGATCCAGTCGTCCTACACGCGGGCGTTGGCCGCGGGATTCACGCTGGAGCGGCTCTTCGAAATGGCCCGCGCGGCGACGCAGCGGGTGCGGATGCCGATCCTGGCGATGGCGAGCTATTCGCTGATCTTTCGCCGGGGTATCGACCGCTTCGTGGGCGACGCGCGGGCGGCGGGCCTGGCGGGGTTCGTCGTGCCCGATCTGCCGCTCGAGGAATCGGACCAGCTCGACGCGGCCTGCCGGCAGGCGGGCCTGGCGCTCGTCCGTCTGGTGACGCCCACCACGCCGCCCGAGCGGGCCGAGGCGATCGCCCGCCGGTCGACCGGCTTCCTGTACTGCGTGTCGGTGGCGGGGGTGACGGGCGCCCGCTCGGAACTCCCGGCCGGACTGATCGAGCGGGTGCAGTGGCTGCGGACCAGGACCGACGTGCCGATCCTCGTGGGCTTCGGAATCTCGAGCCCCGAGCAGGCGCGGGCCGTGGCCCGGGTGGCCGACGGCGTGATCGTGGGCTCGGCCGTGGTGCGGCATCTCGCCGAGGCGGCGAGCCAGCCTCGCGAGGCCGTCCTCCGCGGGCTCGAGGGCTACGTCGGCGACCTGGCCGCGGCCGTCGGCCCGGCGCGGGTATAGAATGAGGTCGCAGGCAGCATGAGCGTGTGAGGGCCCAGGGAGGTTGCTCGAACATGTTTTCCGCGCGAGACCCGGCCGATCTCGACCGCTTCTTCCGTGGCCTCGCCGAGCACGCGTTTCATGGGCAGCTCGGCGTGGTCGATCCGCCCCTCGTGGAGTATGTCTCGTCGCTGCTCGTGCGGTTCATGCGGGCCGAGGGGCTGCGTCCCCTTCCCGCCGCCGACGCGGTGACCGGCGGCAGGCTGTCGCGGATGCTCGGGAGCGTGCCGGAGGCCGCGGCCGACGCGGCCGTCGACGACTACCGCCACATCGGCGACTATACGCTCTTCTGGACGGGCCTCTATCCGGAGGCGCTGCGGCGCGTGCAGCAGCTCGACTACCGTCTGGCCGGCAAGCAGGCCTACTGGATCGCCAGCACGCTGGAGCCGGAGGACGCCGCCGACGAGCGGCTCCTGCTCGAGCGGCTGAGCTACGAATACGACGTCTGCGTCGCCGGCCTCGCCGAGGTCCGCCGCGCCTGGGGCGAATGACGGTTTTACGGCAAGGCTCGGCATCGTGCCCGCCCCGGCTTGGCCGGCGCAGCCGTGGGAAATGGCAGCCGGTTCCTGGCCCCGTCCCATCGCTTCCGCTCCGGGCTTTTATGCGATCGTGACGCCTCGGGCACAGAGGACGAGCGGAGCTGGTCGGGGGCCGCGCGCAGACGCCGGTGAACTCTGCGACTCACGAGCGACGAACCATCATCCATGAGCCTCCTGTAGCAGAGTCCGCCGGCGGCGAGCAGGTGCCCCCGACCGGCGCAGCGGGGGCGAAATGGCAGGCCTTTCTTGGCCCGGTCCCATCCGCGTCAGGCGGTGGCTTCGAGCAGCTGGGCCGTCCAGTCCGGGTGGAGGCGGACGTCCTCGAGGGAGATGCCGGCCTGCACGAGCGTTTCGATGACCGCGGCGATGGCGGGACTGGAAGCCTGCCGCCCGGCGGAGAGCGTGCAGTCGAGCGTGTCGGCATCGCTCGCCTCGACCCGCTCGGCGAGCCGGCCGACGACGATCGCGGCCGTCTCGGCCCGCCCCGGGCAGCGGAGGCGATACCGCCATGGGCGGCCGCCGGCGAAGGCGGCGAAGGTCGCCGGCCGCTGCTCCACGATCCGTCCCTCCGCGAGCACCGCCAGGTGCGTGAAGCAGTCCGGCACATGGGCGTCGTCGATCGCGGCGACGACACAACGGCCGCCGATCTGCATGTCGCTGATCAGGCGCTCCACGGCCAGCCGCTGAGCCGGATCGAGATTGCCGAAGGGATCGTCGAGCACGAGCACGTCGGGCGCGTGCAGGAGCGCCCGGCCGACGAGCAGGAGCTTCGCCTGCCCGTCCGGGAGGCCGTCGATCGGCGCTTCGCCCCGGCCATCCAGGCCCGCGAGGGCAAGCGCCCGGTTCACCGCGGCCTGGAGGCCATGCCCAGTCGTTTCAGCGAGCCCAGCCAGTCCGGCGAGCCCGGCCGACCGGGCGAAGAGCGCGAGGAACTCGTCGGCCCGCACGTTCGGCCACGCCGTCAGGTGCGACGGCACGTAGCCGATGCGGGCCCGCACGGCGTCAGGGTCGCGGCGGACGGAGTGGCCGTCGATCACGAGGTCGCCCCCCCGCACCGGCAGCGCCGTCGCCATCGCCTCCAGGAGCGTGGTCTTGCCGGATCCCGACCGGCCGATGACCGCCAGCGTCTCCCCCGCCCCGACCGACAGGGAGAGGCGGTCGATCACCATGCGCCCGGAGCGTTCGACGATGACGCGGTCGCAGCGAATCATGCCGGCCTCGTCTCCCGTTTCACGGGGCTGTCCTGCGGCAGGTCTCGTCACCCGCGGGCGGAGCCGCCCCGCCCGAGCCGTTCGGCCGTCATCTCGAGCGACACGAGCAGCCCCTTCGCCTTGTTGAGCGTCTCCTGGAACTCGCTCTCCGGTACGCTGTCGGCCACGATCCCCGCGCCCGACTGCACGTAGGCCGTGCCGCCGGTGATGACCACGGTCCTCAGGGCGATGCAGGTGTCCATCGCGCCGCTGAAGTCGATGTAGCCCACGGCACCGGCGTAGGGGCCGCGCTTGCGGGGCTCCAGTTCGTCGATGATCTCCATCGCCCGGATCTTGGGGGCCCCCGAGACGGTACCGGCGGGAAGGCAGGCCCGCAGGGCGTCGAAGGCCGTCGTGCCGGGTGAAAGCCGGCCGGTCACGTTGCTCGTGATGTGCATGACGTGGCTGTACCGCTCGATCGACATCACGTCGCTGAGCACCACCGAGCCGATGCTCGACACGCGCCCCACGTCGTTGCGGCCCAGGTCGATGAGCATGACGTGCTCCGCCCGCTCCTTGGGGTCGGCCAGGAGGCCCTCCGCGAGGGCCGTGTCCTCCTCCGGCGTCCGGCCCCGCGGCCGGGTGCCGGCCAGCGGCCGCACCGTGACGTGTCCGTCCACCACGCGGACCATGATCTCCGGCGAACTGCCCACCAGCGTGGCCGTGGGCGTGCGGAGGTAGAACATGAACGGGCTCGGGTTCACGACCCGCAGCGTCCGGTAGAGTTCGAGTGGCGGCAGGTCGAAGGGCAGTTCGAGCCGGCGGCTGAGCACCACCTGGAAGATGTCGCCGGCACGGATGTATTCGATCGCCTTTTCGGTGGCGGCCAGGAACTCTTCGCGGGTCGATGCGGCCCGGGCCGTGCCATCGGCCAGGCAGTGGGGTTCGTGCCGCGGGCCGATGTCGGCCGCCGGAGGCCAGGGGCTCGCGCAAAAGAGCTGTTCGATCGTCGCGTCGATGCGACGGCAGGCCTCCTCGTAGCCGCGGGCCACGGGCAAGCCGGCGTCCCCAGACCCTTCCCGCACGTGTGCCAGCACGACGACGTCGAGCGACTTGGTGACGTTGTCGAAGACGAGCAGCCGGTCGTAGAAGGCGAAGCAGAGGTCGGGCAGATGGAGATCGTCGGTCGGCGGGTGCGGCAGCCGCTCTGCATACCGGATGGAATCGTAGGCGGCATAGCCCACGGCGCCGCTCGTGAAAGGCGGCAACTGTTCCAGGCGCGCCGGCTGGTACTCGGCCATCCGCCGCTCGAGTTCGGCCAGCGGATCGGCCGATTCGAATTCCTCCACGGCGGACGAGCCGGCCCGCGTGACCCGCACCTTCCGTCCGAACGCCTCGAACCGCATGAAGGGATCGGCTCCGAGGAAGCTGTAGCGGCCCACCTTCTCGCCGCCGACCACGCTCTCGAACAGGCAGGCGGAGTCCCCCGCGTCGATCCGGGCAAAGGCCGACAGCGGGGTGAGCCCGTCGGCGAAGAGCCGGCGGTAGACCGGCACGAGGCGAAACGACTTCGCCAGGGCGTCGAAGCGTTGCCGGTCCGGAAGGTGCGACATGGGCGGATGGACACTGCGGGACGGCTCAGGCTCAAGCGTCTCCCGGCCGGGAACCGTCAGAGCGTACCGACCGGCACCGGCGGGCAACAAGCAGGCGAAGGTTTGCCGGGAGCCGTCGGCGGGAATGGGCCTCGCCGCGGCCCGGGCCAGCAGCCCGTGGATAAAGTCGACCGCCGCTGGATGCGGCGGCAGTCGACCCGGGAAACGCCAGCCATACCTCTCGACTGGGGCGTTTCCTGCGGTCGACTTCGTGGAACTGGATTTCACGCCGCTTCGCGGCTGATCGGGTCATGGATGACTTTTTCCGCAGACAGCTAGGGCGACCTTCCAGCCGCCGCCCGCTATGATTCACCAGGTGGTCGCTGCTCGCGACGCCGACGGTGGGCAGCGCCCCGGTCGCCCGCTCGAACCCCAGCAGGAAGTCCCGGCGATGAAGTGTCAGCAGTGCGACAAGCAGGCGGTGTTTCACATCACGGAACTCGAGACCGGAGCGGTCCGCGAACTCCACCTTTGCGAGGATCATGCGCGGGTGTACCTCAATCAAGGCGAGGGCGGAAGTACCGGCGAATCGGTCGAGGAGTCGGCCGCCCCCGGCGGCGCGGGCGGGCCGCTGGGCGTCGGGCAGACGGCGGACGACCTCGCCTTGCTCGACCAGAAGGCATGTGACATGTGCGGCATCACCTTCTTCGAGTTTCGCAATCAGGGCCGGCTGGGCTGCCCGCACGACTACGAGCAGTTCGCGAAGGAACTCGAGCCGCTGATCTCCAACATCCACGGCTCGACGGAGCACGCCGGCCGCCGGCCGGCGCGGCCGCCGCAGGCCACCGAGGGCACCGGGGAGTTGACGCGGGTGATCGGGCTGCGCCGCGAGATGAAAGAGGCGATCGTCCGCGAGGACTACGAAAAAGCGAAGGAAGACCGGGACGCGATCCGGGCGATCGAGGACCGCTGGATTCCCCCCGTCCGCCCGGAAGCACAGGAGTGACGGCCACGCCCCGGGGCGTCGCCGGATGCAGACCATGAGACTCGACATGCTGGCCCAGACGATCGGCGAGTGGCTCCGTGGCACGGGTCCGGAATCGGACATCGTGATGAGCAGCCGCGTGCGGCTGGCCCGCAACCTGCCGCAGTATCCGTTCGTGAGCCGCGCCTCGGAGCAGGACCGGGCCGAGATCGAGCGGTTCCTGCGGGAGCGGATCGCCCTGGCCCCGGTGGGCCGCAGCCTCGAGTCGATCGACGTGGGGCGGCTCGAGGAGATCGACCGGCAGTTTCTCGTCGAGCGGCAGTTGATCAGTCGGGAGCACGCCGACGCCCAGGGCGCGCGGAGCGTGGCGATCGACCCGCTCGAGCAGATCAGCCTGATGATCAACGAGGAGGATCATCTCCGCATCCAGTGCATCCACAGCGGCCTCGACCTGCGGGGTGTCTGGGAGCAGATCAGCGTGGTCGACGAGCAGATCGGTCAGTTCGTGCCGTACGCCTTTCACCCGCGGTTCGGCTACCTCACCGCCTGTCCCACCAACGTGGGCACCGGGATCAGGGTGAGCGTGATGCTCCACCTGCCGGCGCTCGTGATCACGCGGCAGATCGACAAGGTGTTTCGCAGCCTGCACAAGATTTCGCTGGCGGTCCGCGGGCTCTACGGCGAAGGTTCGCAGGCGATGGGCGACTTCTACCAGATCTCCAATCAGACCACGCTGGGCAAGTCGGAGGAGCAGCTCGTCGAGCAGGTGGGCGACGTGGTGCCGGTGCTCATCGACTATGAGCGGCGGGCCCGGGAGTTCCTCGTCCGCGAGACGGAGCAGAACGTGCACGACCAGGTGAGCCGTGCCTACGGCATCCTGCGGACGGCCCAGACGATCAGTGCGGAGGAGACGATGCAGCTTCTGTCGCGGGTGCGGATGGGCGTGCTGCTCGGGCTGATCGGCGACGTGAAGATCGCCGACATCAATTCGCTTCTCGTCCGCACGCAGTCGGCGCACCTGCAGAAGCTCCGCGGCGTCGAGCTCGACACGAAAGACCGCAACATCGAGCGGGCCCGCTACCTGCGGCAGCACTTCGAAGCCGGCGGGCAGAACGTGAACTGACGGAGTTCACGGTCCGGAGAGCGCGCGGCGGAGGGGGGCCACGACGGGCGGCGGCACGAACTTGAGCAGCGCCTCGTCGTCGGCCAGCGGCGTGATCTGCTTGAGCAGCGACGACGAGATGTGCGAATATTGGGCGTCGGCCATGAGGAACACCGTCTCCACGCCGGGGTCGAGCTTCCGGTTGGCCAGCGTCATCGTGAATTCGGCGTCGGTGTCGGTCAGCGACCGCACGCCCCGCAGGAGCACGTGGGCCCCCTGCTCCCGCACGAAGGCCACCGACAGCCCGCTGAACAGCTCCACCCGCACGTTCAGCAGGTCGGCGACCGACTCCCGCACCAGCTGCACGCGTTCGGCCAGGGAAAAGATCGGCTGTTTTTCGGGGTTGATGCCGACGCCGACGACGATCGCCTCGAAGACACGGCTGGCCCGCTGGATCACGTCGAGGTGGCCGAGCGTGATCGGATCGAACGAGCCGGTGTAGACGGCGGTGCGCCGCGGAGGGGCATCGGGGACCACTGGTAGGAACTCCGGGGATCGTCGAGGAAATGGGCCACGCGGCCGGGGGGACGTGGACCGGTGGCATCCGGCGGGATAACCGATATCGTAAGGCAAATGAGCTTGTTGCCTATGCCTGCATGCCGGAGGTAGGGATCCCGTGTCCAAAGCGATGCCGTTTATCGGGATGGGCGTGTCGGGGCTCGTGGTGATCCTCTTTCTCGCCGACCTGGCCGCCGGGTTTCCGTTTCAGCGGGTCACGATCCCGGGCGACGTCGGCTTCATCGTCGCCGGCGCGATCCTGGCCTACATGAGCTGGTCGATCATGGATCGCCCGCGCCGCTGACGCGCCGCCACCAGCGGTTGCGCCCCTTCCGAAGAAAAGCCCGGAGCGGAAGCGACGGGACGGGGCCAAGACACGCTTCCCACCCGCCAACACGGCTTCACGCCGCCTTCAGGATGGAGCCACCCATGGCGAGGCGGCCGGCACCGGCGATCAGGCTCGGGAGGTCGGAGAGCGTGGCGAACACGGGCTGGCCCGGCCCTCGTCGCCGGGCGGCCCAGGTTTTCCAGGATTCGATGCGGCAGCGGATGGTCGCCGCGTCGGGGGCGGGCCCCGCGCCGGTGGCGTCGATGACACTGAGCGAGCCAGACCACGAAGTCGTGCCGGCCCTCCACGGCAGCAGGTGGTCGACGATGCCGGGCGGCGTGGCCCGAGCCATCGTCACCTCCCAGAGCCCCCAGAGCGAGCTGCGGCAGGGCCAGCCCGCGGGAGCGGGCCGCCGGGCGCCGCGGGATACGTCGTCGAACCGGTCGCGGCAGGCCACGCGGATGCCGCCATCGACGAGCACCCGCCGATGGTCGGCCGGAAGCGGGCCGCGGATGACGACGGCATCGAGGCCGGGGGCTTCGGCCGCGGCCCGGGCGATGATCTGACGCAGTTCCTGGCGGGTCGGCGTGCCGGGAATGTCGAGCGCGACGCCCGACGGAGTCGCCGCGGCGCCACGGTGCCGGACGGCAAGCGGGAGACTGTCGATCGTCGCGACCCACGTGAGCGGCACGCCGGCGCGGCGGCCGACCTCTTCCAGGCACGACTCGGCCGAAGTGGCCGGCATTCCGTTCGGAAGCGGTGCGCAGATGACCAGCGTCGCTGGCAGACCCGATCGGCCCATTCCGGTAGTCCCCCCGTCTCCTCCGTCCCAGCCACGGCTCCCTCCGTGGCCATCCTGCCTGCTCTGGTATCGACGGGTGTTTCCCAGGTTCTGGAATTTCCCCGCCGCAGGCAGCCGGTGCGGTCAGGCAGACCGTGAGGCCTGGGCGGTTTCCCATGCCGCCATCGCCGCGACCAGGTTTTCCGCGGTGGCCTCCGTCGCCTCGACGGTCGGGGCGATGCCGTGCTGGCGGAGGGCAGCGGACGTGATCGGGCTCAGGCTGGCCACCCGCCAGTCATGCATCCGCGGGCCGAACAGCCGGGCGGAGGCGTCGGCGATCAGGGAACTCGTGATGGTGATCCAGTCGATGGCTGCCTGGTCGATCGACGCCACGGTGGCCGCGTCGAGAGCCGTGACCGGTTCGCTCGAGTAGGCGGCCACTTCACGCACGAAGTGCCCTTTGGCTTCGAGTTCCCGCCGCATGAGATCGCGGCCGCGGTTGGCCCGCACCAGCAGAAATCGTGCCGGAGCGGGCGTCGCGCCGAGGGCGTCGACGATGCCCTCCGAGCGGAACCGCCCGGGCACGAGGTCACAGGCGAGGCCGGCCCGCTCCAGCGCCTGCCGGGTGGAGGGACCGATGGCAGCCAGCCGGGCCGCGCCGAGTGCCCGGCCGTCGCGGCCCGCCGTCCGCAGGCGGTCCGCGAAGCTGCGCACGCCGTTGGCGCTTGCGAACACGATCCAGTCGAAGGTGTCGGCCTGCCTGATCGCCTCGTCGAGCGGGGCCCATGACTCCGGCGGAGTGATGCGGATCGCGGGCACGTGCAGGCACGTGCCGCCGGCCGCCCGCACCCGCATGTCGAACTCGTCGGCTTGACGGGCCGGGCCGGAGGCCGGGACGGCCGGCCGCGTGTTGAGCACCCGGCGGCCGGCGAGCGGGCCGCGGCCCACGACCGCCCGGGCCGCTTCGGCCGGCTGGGCCACCTCGCCGACGATCACCACGGCCGGCGCGGGCCATTCGTGCCGTTTGAAGTCGGCGGCACAGCGGGCCAACGTGCTCGTGCCGATGCGTTGGTCGGGCCAGGAACAGTGGCTGACGATCGTGATCGGGGTGTCGGCCGGCTTGCCGGCCGACAAAAGTCCGCTCGACCACCGTTCGACCTGTTCCACGCCCATGTAGATCGCCAGCGTGCCGGGCAGCGCGGCGATCGCCGCGAAGTCGATCACGTCGCGTTTCTCGGAGGCCTCGTGACCGGTGAGGATCGTGAGGCTCGACGCCGCCGAGCGGCAGGTGAGCGGCACTCCGGCGGCGGCGGCCGCCGCCGCCGCCGCGGTGACGCCCGGCACGATCTCCACCGGGACGCCGGCCTCCCGCAGCGGGCTCATCTCCTCGCTGAGCCGGCCGAACACCGCCGGATCGCCCCCCTTCAGTCGGACGACTGCGCAGCCCTCGAGTGCCAGCCGCAGGAGCATCCGTCCTGTGGCTTCGCCCGGGTCGCCATCCCCTTCCCTGCCATCCCGCGGGGCCACCAGCCGTTCCGCGGCGGGGGGGGCGAGGTCAAGCACCGCCGCCGGGACGAGCGTGTCATACACCACCACATCGGCCTGCCGGAGGCAATCGACGCCGCGGACGGTGAGCAGCGCCGGGTCACCGGGGCCGGCGCCGACGAACGCCACGCGTCCATGGCGACCGGAAGGCGGGGCGGAAGCAGGCGGCATCGGCGTGGTCATCGAACGATTACGGGTGATGGGGCCGCAGACCTTTGAGCCCGCGGCCTCCGGGGGCTACACTCTGGCACCTGACCGCGGCATGGCGGCTGCGTTTCTCGTGCAGTCGGCAGCATACCGTGCCGGCGGGGTTTGCCGGACCGGTGTCCGGTGAATCTCACCCGGGGGGTTCCCTCGCGATTCACAGTTCCATGCCCAACGAGACTCCTGCGGCCGGCTCGGCCGCCTCAGCGCCGCACCCGTCGTCGTCGGTCTCGCCGGCCGAGCGCTCGCGGCTCGCGCAGTGCTTTCAGCGGGGTTCGCAGAGCCTCGCCAAGGACGTCGACTACGCCATCGAGATGTTCTCGACCTGCGTGGTGGCGGATCCGGCCAACGGCATGTACCTGCAGCACCTGCTCGGGGCGTTGCGGCAGAAGCACGGCCGAAAGAAGGCCGGCGGGCTGGCGTCGCTCTGGTCGGCAGGCGGCCGGGGCGGCCTGCGCAAGCTGGCGGCGGCGGGGAAATGGCGGGAGGTGATCGCCCAGGGGCTCGACATCGTCAAGAACAACTCCGGCGATCACGGCAGCCTGCTCGTGATGGCGCAGGCGAGTGGGATGCTGGGGTTCGCCGAGGTGCAGCGGGTCTATCTCAAGGCCGCCCTCGACGCCGCTCCGGCCGACGTGGAGGTGAATCGCAAGTGTGCCGAGTTCCTGGCCGGCTATGGCGAATACGATCAGGCCGTGGCCTGCTGGCGGCGGATCGAGAACGTGAAGGGGATGGCGGACGAAGCCCAGCGGCAGATCGCACAGTTGCAGGTCGACAAGACGATCGCCGCCGGCGAGGGCCTGACCGGCAGAAAACCAGCCGCTGCGGCGGCGGCCGCCGGTGGCCAGAAGATGGAGGCCGCGACCGAGGCTGCGGCGGCGAAGGATCGGCGGGCCACCCTCGAGCAGGCGATCGCCGCGAATCCGGCCACGGTCGAGCCCTATCTTGAGCTGGCCGACATCCTCGAGCGCGACGCCACGGTCGAGGAGGCCCAGCAGATCCTCGCCAAGGCGCTGGCCGTGTCGGGCAGCGATCTGAAGGTCCGCGAGCACGTGGAGGATCGCCAGCTTCGCTGGGCGCGGAACAAATTGCACGTCGCCGAGAAGCGGCAGGCCGAGCAGGACAGCCCGGAAAACCGTGCCGCCGTCGAGCGGACGCGGGCCGCGGTGCTCAAGCAGGAAATCGAGATCTATGCGGCCCGGGCCGCCCGGTATCCGGAAAACATCAATTGGAAATACGAACTGGCCGTGCGGCTGAAGACGGCCGGCAACCACGCGGAGGCAATCAGGCATTTCCAGGACGTGCTCCAGGATGCCCGGCGGAAGGGAGCCGTGTCGCTCGAACTGGGCGAGTGTTTCCAGAAGATTCGCCAATACCCACTGGCCATGCGGAGCTACCAGGCCGCGGTCGAGTCGCTCACCGACCGCGAACTGGACCTCCGCAAGCGGGCGCTCTACCGGGCGGGGGTGCTGGCGGCTGGCCTCGACGACCCCGACTCCGCCCGAAAATACCTCTCCACGCTGGCCGAACTCGACTTCGGCTACCGGGATGTGGCGCAACGTCTGGACAAGCTGACCCCCGCAAAGGATAAAGGTGCTGGAACGTGACCGGCGGTCACCCCCGGCGTTTCCGGCCCCCGCGGCCGCCGTCGTCCTCGATTTCCTTCCGTCACCGCACTTTCAAGGGTAGTAATCGGCATGCCACACTCGGCCAGCGCCAAGAAGCGACACAAGCAAAACCTCCGCAATCGCGACCGCAACCGCGCGGCCAAGTCGGAACTGAAGAGCCAGGTTCGCCAGGTGCTCTCGGCGATCGACGGCGGCGACGCCGCCCAGGCCAAGGAGGCCCTGCGGCTGCTGGCCCGCACCGCCGACAAGGCCGCGGCCTCGCGGAAGATTCATCGCAACAAGGCGGCCCGGATCAAGTCGCGTCTGTCGGCGCGGGTGCTGGCGGCCTCGAAGGGCGGTGCCGCTGCCGCGACGGCCAAGACAGCCTCGGCCAAAAGTGCCGGCAAGGGCGGTGGCAAGAGCAAGAAGGCTGCCGCCAAGGCGTAATCAGACCCAGCCTCACCACTCGATGCGGGTGGCGTCGAAGATCGGTCCTTCGATGCAGGTGCGGCGGTAGTCCCAGCCGCCCTCGGCGTCGCGGACGCGGGCCACGCAGGTGAAGCAGATCCCGATGCCGCAGGCCATGGGCGCCTCGAGCGAGACATCGCACGAGATGCCCCGCGCTGCCGTCCAGCGGGCCACGGCTGCCATCATCGGGTCGGGACCGCAGCAGGCGACGTGCATGCGTGGGGCGGGCGGCGCTGGCACCGGTGAAGGTGCCTTGCCGCCCGTCGCTTGGTCTTGGATGTCGCGGTCTTGGATGTCGCGTGAGCCGAAGAGCGAGTCGAGCAGGTCGACGACCGTGCCGCGGAGGCCCGCCGAGCCGTCGAGCGTGGCCTGGTGCATCTCGATGCCGGCGGCCCGGTAGTCTTCGATGCCGCCGAAGAATCCGGCATGTCTCGCGCCCCAGCAGCAGGTCACCCTGCCCGCCCGTGGCGGCGTCACGCGGCCCCGTGGGCCGTAGGCCTTCTGGCCGAGCCGCTCCCGTCCCAGGCCCAATAGCGCCGTCTGACCGATGCCGCCGGCGACGAGCACGAGGTGATCGACGGCCGGGATCTGGAAGCCGTTGCCGAGCGGCCCCCAGATCACCATCTCGTGGCCGACCGGCACCTCCCGCAGGGCCGTCGTGAACCTGCCGTGCACGGCATAGATGAAATCGGCATAGCGGTGGGGCGGCCCGTCGCTGCGGCTCGCCGTCGCGTCGGAAAACGTGTCGTAGAAGGCCAGCGGTCGGGCGAGCAGCGGGTCGCTGCGACCGGGAATGCGAAGCATGGCGAACTGCCCGGGCAACGCGGCCGAGGCGATCGAGGGGCAGTCGAGCCGCAGCCGCCAGGTGTCGTCGGCGATCCGGGTGTTCGCCACGATCCGTGCCGAGACATATCCGGCCGTGTCGGCATAGCAGGGAGTCGCCCGGGTGGTTGCGGGCGACGGGCAGTTGGCGGTGGTCATCGAATCCTTTCGTGGAAGTTTGGCGAGGCCGCGTGGCTCGTCTTCAGCTGCCGCGGGGCTTCCGCCAGGCAGACGCCTTCCCCGGCCGCCGCGGCCGCCGCGGGCCGCCGCCGCCGGGCCGGCGGGGCTCGGCCCCCTCGGCCCTGTTGGTTTGGGCTCTCTTGTCTTGGGTTCTGTTGTCTCTGGCTCTGCCGTCCTGGGGCCGCCGGCCTTGAGCCGGGCGGGCTTGGCGAAAGCCGCGCGGGCGATCGGCCGGCCCGCGGCCTGGCCGGTCATCGGGCGGTGCGTCTTCGATCCGGCCGGCCTCGGCCGGGCCGACGGCGGCGATGGCTTCGTGCCTGAGGGCCTCGATCTCGCTCCAGGTGAGCTGCCGCCACTGGCTCGGGAGAAGGTTGCCCAGCGAGAGCCTGCCCACGCCCACCCGCTTGAGCTGGTGGACCTTGTGTCCGAGTCGCGCGAGCATGCGGCGGATCTCGCGGTTCTTTCCCTCGTCGAGGATCATTTCGAGCACCGCGCTCTGCTTGTGCTGCGAGCGGATGTCGACCCGCTTGGCGTGCACCTTCCCCTCGGCGAGCGTGATGCCGCGGCGGATCTTGTCGAGGAGTTCCTGGGAGGGCACGCCCGCCACCTGCACGAGGTATTTCTTCTCGACGCCATACCGCGGGTGGGAGAGCAGGTTGGCCAGGCCGCCGTCGTTGGTGACGAGGATCAGCCCCTCGCTCATGCGGTCGAGCCGGCCGATGGCGAAGAGCCGCTGCTCGCCGGGCACGAGATCGACGACTCTGGGCCGACCGTCGGGGTCGTAGTTGGTGGTCACCACGCCGACCGGCTTGTTGAGCATGTAGACCACCCGCTTGGGGTTGGGCAGCTTCTCGCCGTCCACCCGCACCTCCGCCTTGAGCGGATCGATCCGCGTGCCGAGCTGGGTGACGACCTGCCGGTCCACCTCCACGCGGCCGGCGGTGATCAGCTCCTCGCAGGCCCGGCGGCTGCCGAGGCCGGCTGCGGCGAGCACCTTCTGGAGCCGTTCGAGGCCGTCGTCGAGGGCCGCCAGCCGCCGCTTCGCGGCGGCGCGGGCGTCGTCTTCGTCGGGCAGTTCCCGCCGCTGTTGCTGGGGCCGCGACGTGATCCGCGAGGGCTCGATGCGGGGCGGCCGTGCGGGCCTGCCGGAGCCAGCCGGCCGGCCGGGCCGGCCAGCTGGTGCGGGCCGGCCAGCTGGTGCGGGGCGGCCAGCTGGTGCGGGGCGGCCAGCTGGTGCGGGCCGGCCTGGCCGGCCCGGTCGGGCGGCGTTATCGGGCTTCGAGGCGTAGGGGGGCTTATTCGGTCGGGGGCGGCGTGGCGGGCGGTCTGAGGGCACGGTGGGGAGATCCGTCGGTGGGGAGCCGGGAGGGTCGAACAAGCCCCCATCATACACGGCCCGCCGGCAGCCTCGCTCAGCCTTCCGGTGTCATTGCACCGGGGCCCACCAGCGGGAGCGACGTACCTCCGGCACGGGGGCCGCGAAGTCGCGCGGCCTCGCGCCATCCATCAGCGGCACGCGGAGGCTCGACGGAGCGATGTCGTCCTGCAGGTAAGGATCGAATCGCACGGCCCGACGTTGCTGCGACCGCGTGGGGCCGGGATCGAGCCAGTCGGGCTTGCCGAGCGAGGCACAGCCGACGCCCGTGCACGCGGCCGGCGTTACGAGCGCGGTGATGATCGCCGGGAGGAGCATCGAACGACGGATCTGCATGGCAATACCAACGAGGCCGGTCTGGGACGAACCGAGGAAGGGAGTGTAGGAGCCGCCCACGGTGCCCCCAAGGCCGATTTCCGCGACGTTTCGGCCGCTATGGCAGGGCGACGTGCAGGAGGGTCGGGGGCTCGGTGCCGGTTCGGGGCGACAGCGTCTGCCGGCCGATCGCGGCGGGCAGGAGCACGCACCGGCCGCGTGTGAGTGGCGGCATTTGCCACCGCGGGTCGAGCCCGACTTCGCCCGAGAGCACCGCGAGAAAATGACAGCCGTCGTCTCCGCCCACCGACCACTCGCCCGTGGGTCGCACCTCGTCGAAGGAGAAATAATCGCAGCTGACCAGCCGCCGGGATGTGGTGCCGGTGCTGGCCGCGGCTCCCAGTGCGTGCGGCTGCGCGGGAGTGCGTGGCGACGACGCGACGGGGTCAACCGGGCCGAAGCGGGTCACGGCCTCGAGCCCCGCCTCGATGTGCAGCGGCCGGGGGCGGCCGTCGGCGGCGGTGCGGTTCCAGTCGAAGAGCCGGTAGGTGACGTCGCTCGACTCCTGGATCTCGGCGACGACGACCCCCGCCCCGATCGCGTGCACGGTGCCCGCGGGGATGAAGACGCAGTCTCCCGTCTCGGGCTCGAAGGAATGCAGCACCTCGTCGCAGCGGCCCGCCCGCAGGGCCTCTGCGAGCGCCTCGCGATCGACGCCGGCGTGGAGACCTGCGTAGATGCGGCTGCCGGGGGCCGCGTCGATCACGTACCAGGCTTCCGTCTTGCCGAGATCGGGGGGCGTGAGCCGGGCGGCCCGGGTATCGTCGGGGTGCACCTGCACCGAGAGGTCGCGACAGGCGTCGAGAAACTTGAACAGCAGCGGGAACGAGCGGCGGGGAGCGTGCCGGCCGAGCAGTTCGCGGCCCCGTTCGCGGACCAATTCGCCGAGCGCGTGCCCCGCGAGCGGTCCGGCGGCCACGATGCTCTGGTCGGCCCCCCGATCGACGAGTTCCCACGACTCGGCGAAATCCTCGCCCGGCGGCAGGTCACGGCCGAGCGCCGTCTCGAAGCGACGACCGCCCCAGATGTAGCGGCGATAGATAGGCGTCAGCAGGAGCGGGTGCATGGTGGTTGGAAGCGGGAGGGCCGGAAAAGTTTCGCAGAGTGTCCGTGGAATGCTAGGGCCCTGCGGGCCGGGGGTTGGCAATGCTGCGCTCCGGGGTGGATGACCCGGGCCTTTGGCCCGGGTTCCCTCGCTGGCGCTTCGGGCTTGGATGGGGCTGACGCCCCGCCCGTCGCGTGGAAACCCGTCGCATGGAAACCCGTCGCATGGAAACCCGTCGCGTGGAAACCCCTCCCATGGAAGCCCGAAGCGCCAGCGAGGGACTGCGTGAAGCTAGCGGGAATAGCCCTCGACCAGGCGGCCGATCCAGAAACAGCAGACCGCGGCCACCAGCATGACGAGCATCTGCCCCAGCGAGATCGCGTGGTTCAGTTCGAGCACGACGGCGACCGCCGGAATCGTGAGCCCCAGAAACTGGCCGAGGCGACCAATCGCTGTCATCGAATCGTTCTCCGACCGGGACGTGCGGGGAGGGTTTTCGGGAAACAAAAGGTTCGACCGATCCTATTGCCCTCCCGGCGTTTCCGCCATGCAGGCCTCCCCTGCACTGGCGGTTTTGGCCGCGATCCGGCGGCGGAGGCTTGTCGGCGGCGATTTCCCGGCAATACTTCCGGCATTCCACGGACACGCTTTTCCACCTTCGGCAGGAGATACGAGACATGGGTCGGCACGGCGCGGTGACGTTCAAGGGCAATCCGCTCACGCTGGTGGGCGACGAGGTGAAGGTCGGCGCGTCCGCGCCCGATTTCGACGTCGTCTCCTACGAGGCCGGCGGCATGCAGCACATCCGAAAGGCCGACCTGCTCGGCAAGCCGGCCTTCATCAGCGTGGTGCCCTCGCTCGACACGCCCGTCTGCCAGGTGCAGACCAAGACGTTCAACACGCGGCTGGCCGCCCTCGGCGACAAGGTGACGGCGCTGACCGTCAGCCTCGACCTGCCCTTCGCCATGAATCGGTTCTGCGGCGCCGAGGACATCAAGTCGATGCGGAACGGCAGCGACTACATGGACCGCAGCTTCGGCACCCACTGGGGCGTGCTCATCGACGAACTGAAGATTCTCGCCCGCGCGGTGTTCGTACTCGACGCGAAGGGCGTCGTGCAATATGCCCAGGTCGTGAAGGAAGTGGCCAGCGAGCCCGATTACGACGCCGCCCTCGCGGCGATCGAGAAGCTCGCCGGGTAAGGGCCGACGCCGCCCTGAGCGCCAGGCCCGGAGGGCCGGGTACGCACCAGCGGGCGGAGGCCCGCCAAGCGACGGTCGGCACGATGCCGAGCCGTCGCGTGAAGACGGGGTCAGGCTTCGAGCATCGCTTCGATCGCCTTGCGGGCGGCCAGAAGCGCGTCGGGCAGTTTGTCCACGAGCTTGCCGCCCGCCTGGGCGAGGTCGGGGCGGCCTCCCCCCTTCCCGCCCACGATCGCGGCCGCGTCCTTGATCCAGTTGCCCGCCGAGAGGCCCCGTTCCTCCAGTTCCCGGCTGATGCCGGCCACGAGCGTCACCTTGTCGGCCTCGCTCGAGCCGAGCAGCACGGCGATCGGGCTCGCCTTGCGGCGGAGCTGATCGATGCAGTGCCGCATCGCGGCGGCGTCGCCGCCGCGGGCGTCGGCCACCACGATCCGCGTGCCCGCCACGGCGGTGGCCCCGGCCAACAGTTCGTCGACGGTCACCGCGGCCCCGCCGCCGGCGGCCGGCTTGGCTTTCTTCAGCTCCTTGAGCTCCTTGGCCATCGCCGCCAGCCGGTGTGGCAGTTCCGCCACCGGCACCTTGAGCCCGCCGGCGGCCTCGGTGAGCATCCCCTCCGCCTGCCGAAACCGCTCCACCGCGCGGAGCCCCGTCACGGCCGTGATGCGGCGCGTGCCCGCCGAGACGCTCTCCTCCGAGGTGATCCGCACCAGGCCGATCTGGCCCGTGTTCGACACGTGCGTGCCGCCGCAGAGCTCGCGGCTCACGCCCTCCATCGACACCATCCTTACGACGTCGGGATACTTCTCCCCGAAGAGCATCATCGCGCCGGCATGGCGGGCCTCGGCGAGCGGCAGCAGCCGGGCGCCGACCGGCACGGCGGCGAGCGTGTGTTCGTTGACCATCGTCTCGATCTGCTCGAGCGTCTCGCGGCCCACGCCGCTCGTGTGCGAGAAGTCGAACCGCAGCAGGTCGGCGTCCACCTTGGAGCCCTGCTGCACCGCGTGCGTGCCGAGGTAGTGCTGCAGGGCCGCGTGGAGCAGGTGGGTGGCGGAGTGGGCCCGGCGGATCGCGGCGCGGCGGCCGGCATCGACCTTCGCCCGCACCGTCTGCCCCAGGTCGAGCACGCCCTCCCGCAGGTGGCCGGTGTGCAGCATGAATCCGCCCTCACGCTGCGTGTCGCTCACGGTGAAGCTGCCGCCCGCCCACTCGAGCGTGCCGGTGTCGCCCACCTGGCCGCCCGATTCGCCGTAGAAGCTCGTGCGGTCGAGCACGACCGTGATGGGCGACGCATGGCCGATCTCGCGGAGCGAATCGCACAGCTGCCCCTGCGCGATGATGCCGATCACCTTGCCGTCGTCCTCGAGCATCTCGTAGCCGACGAACTCGGAGCCGTGCATGCTCTTCTTGAGGGCGTCGAGCGGGCCCGAGGTGAACACCTCCACGCGGGTGCCGGCGCCCGACCGCTGGCCGTGGGCCTCCATCGCCTCGCGGAAGCCGTTCCAGTCGAAGCCGCAGTTCCGCTCGGCCGCCAGCGTTTCGAGCAGCTCGGGCGGGAAGCCGTAGGTCGTGTAGAGCTCGGCCGCCTCGGTGCCGCCCACCAGCCCGTTGCCGGAGCGGTCGATCGCCGCGAACAGCTTCTCGATGCGGTCGAGGCCGCCGTCGATCGTCGCGAGAAACGACTCCTCCTCGCGCTTGATCACGCCCGCCACGCGGTCGGCCGTTTCGGCCAGCTCCGGGTAGGGCTTTCGCATCATCTCGGCCACGGTGGCCGGCAGCAGATGGAGGAAGGGCTCTTGCATGCCCATCTGCCGGCCGTCGAGCACGGCCCGCCGGAGCAGCCGCTTCACGACGTATTTCTCCTCGTTGTTGCCGGGCATCACGTTCTCGTGAATCGCGAACGTGCAGGCCCGCACGTGGTCGGCGATCCGCCGCATCCGGCGGCCGTCGTCGCCGGCGGCCACGTAGGGGCGACGGCAGACCTCCGCCACCGCCTCGACGAGGGGCTTGAGGATGTCGATGTGGAAGTTGCTGTCGACTCCCTGCAGCATCGCCGCCGTCCGCTCGAGGCCCATCCCCGTGTCGATGTTGCGGCTGGGAAGCGGGTGGAGGTTGTCGGGCGGCGGGCCGACGCGGTTGAACTGCGTGAAGACGAGGTTCCAGATCTCCACGTCGCTGCCGTCGGGCATCCGGTAAAAGATCTCGCTGCAGGGGCCGCAGACGCCGTCGGGCCCCTGCGTGGGGGAGCTGGCCGGCCAGAAGTTGTCGTCCTCTCCCATCCGCGTGATCCGCGCGGCGGGCACGCCCACCTCGTTGGCCCAGATGCAATAGGCCTCGTTGTCGTCGTGGTAGACGGTGATGGAGAGCTTCTCGGGGGAGATGTCGAGCCAGTTCCGGTCGGTCAGGAATTCCCACGCCCAGAGGATCGCCTCGCGCTTGAAATAGTCCCCGAAGCTGAAGTTGCCGAGCATCTCGAAAAACGTATGGTGCCGCGGCGTGCGGCCCACGTTGTCGATGTCGCCGGTCCGCAGGCACTTCTGGCAGGTGGTGGCCCGGGTGAACTCCAGCTTGCACTTGCCGAGGAAGTGATCCTTGAACTGGTTCATCCCCGCCGGGGTGAAGAGCACCGACGGATCCCACCGCGGCACGAGCACGTCGCTGGGGCGGCGGACGCAGCCCTTCGATTCGAAGAACGCCAGATAGGCTTCGCGGAGATCATCGGCCTTCATGTCGTCATCAGCTCCCGGGGAAAACGCCGTCTTCGACGGGGCACCGGCTCCGGGGCGGCAAAAGTCTCGTCGCGTGGGCGAGGATACGCCCAATGCTCCTCGAGCTTTCGCCGACCCCTTCGCCTCCGTTTCCCGGGTTGCCGGGGCGTCGGTGCAGCTATCATCGGCTCCAAGGCGGCCCACTATACACGACACGCCCCGCCGCGCGGCGGGCGATGCGGCTTTCTCGTGGGATGCAAAAAAACCGCCCACGGGCGCTGCTTGGGTCAGTCGCTCGTGGGCGGTTTGGGGAACTGGATGGTGGGGCTGTCAGTCGTCGCCGCCGCCGGCGGCGGATTCGCTGGCCACGGCGATCACCGCCTCCTTGCTGGCGAGGATCTTCTCGCGGATTTCCTGGGCGACCTTCGGGTTTTCCTTGAGGAAGAGCCTGGCCTTCTCCCTGCCCTGTCCCAGGTGCACCTCGCCATACCGCAGCCACGTGCCCGTCTTGTCGACGAGCTTGGCGAGAATCGCGAGGTCGAGCAGGTCGCCCTCCACGCTGATCCCGTCGGCATGCATCATGTCGAACTCCGCCACGCGGAACGGCGGCGCCACCTTGTTCTTCACCACCTTCACCTTCACCCGCTGGCCCACCACGTCTTCGCCGTCCTTGAGCTGGCCGATCCGGCGGACGTCGACGCGGCAGGAGGCGTAGAACTTGAGCGCCCGGCCGCCCGGGGTCGTCTCCGGGCTGCCGAACATCACGCCGATCTTCTCGCGGATCTGGTTGATGAAGATCACGGTCGTCTTGGACTTCGCGATCGCACCGGTGAGCTTCCGCATCGCCTGGCTCATGAGCCGGGCCTGGAGGCCGACGAACGAATCGCCGATCTCGCCGTCGAGCTCCTTCTGCGGCACGAGGGCCGCGACCGAGTCGACGACGATGATGTCGACGGCGTTCGACTTGATCAGCAGTTCGGCGATCTGCATCGCCTCCTCGCCGCTGGTCGGCTGGCTCACCAGCAGGTTCTCCAGCGAGATGCCGAGCTTCTTGGCCCAGCTCGGGTCGAGCGCGTGCTCGGCGTCGATGAAGGCCGCGATGCCGCCGGCCCGCTGCGCGGCGGCCACGGCATGGAGGGCGAGCGTCGTCTTGCCGCTCGATTCCGGTCCGAAGACCTCGATGATGCGGCCGCGGGGAAAGCCCTTGCCGCCGAGGGCGAGGTCGACCGACAGGCTGCCGCTCGAGATGCCCTCGATCGGCGTCTGGGCGTCGCTGCCCAGCGGCATGATCGAGCCCGTGCCGAATTCCTTCTCGATCTGGGCGAGCGTGTTCTTCAGGAGCGGGTTGGCGTCGAGGAACGACGCGACCGTCTTCCCGGCCCGACCCTTGGGCTCGCCTTTTGCGTCGCTCTTTGCGTCGCCCGTCTTTGCCGCCGGCTTCGCCGCTTCGGCCTTGTCGATTTTGTGTGCTGCCTTTGCCATCCGGCCATTCCCTTCTGCTGCCAAGCCTACTGCCAGGACCATGACGATTGCCTCCCGCGTTTCCCGGCACGTCGTCGGGGTGGTTGCATCGCCACCATAAATCGAGCGAGTTGCCGGAAAACCGAACAGTGAACGCGGGTATACTATCGGTTCGGGCCGCGGCTGGCAAGAGGCTTTTTTGGACGCCCGTACAGAAGGGTTTCAGCCGCCGCCGGCGTCGCCGGGGACGGGAAATGCCCCCGACGCGAGCAGATGCCGACGGGCCCGCAATTCGGGGCCCGCCTCGGAGCCCGAAGAATCAGCCGGTCCCGGGAAAACCGACAGGGAAAAGGAGAAAGCTTCTCATGGCAGAAGGTTGTAGCGCACGATGCATCGCAGCGCCGAAAAGCCGTCCCGCCAGCCGATCTTTTTCCCCTCGGCGTAGGTGCGGCCGGAATAGCTCACCGCCACCTCGTAGATGCGGCATCCCAGCCGCGCCACTTTCGCCGTGACCTCAGGCTCGAATCCGAACCGATTCTCCTCGATCGAGATTCGTCGCAGCACGTCCCCGCGGAAGGCCTTGTAGCAGCACTCCATGTCGGACAGATTCAGATTCGACAGCATGTTGCTCAGGGTTGTCAGCAGCCAATTGCCGACCGAGTGCCAGTAATACAACACGCGGTGTGTCTGCCCGAGAAATCGGGTGCCGAAGACGACATCGGCCCTTCCGTCGAGCAGGGGGGCGAGCAACTGGGGATACTCCCGCGGGTCGTATTCCAGATCCGCGTCCTGCACGATCACGATGTCGCCCGTGGCCGCGGCAAAGCCCGTCCGCAACGCGGCTCCCTTGCCCGAGTTGCGCTCGTGAAGGCAGAGCGTGAGGCCTGCCCGTGTCACGGCGTGCTTCTCGAGCCATTCGCGGGTGCCGTCGGTCGAGCAATCGTCAACGACGACGATCTCCCGGATCAAGCCTGCCGGCAAGGCCACCGCCTCGACCCTCTCCAGCACCACGGGCAGGAGCATCGATTCGTTGTAGACAGGGATGACGACGCTGAGTTTCACCGGCTGCGACATGGGCGTGAGACTACCCGCGGTCTGTTTCGAGGGATAGGAACAGGGAACCGCGGGCTTGGGCGGCGCGATCCCGACTGCGACGGGACGGCTACGAGCCGATCGTGCGGAAGACCGGGCGGTGCCTGTTCGAGCCTAAAAAGAGAGCATCTTGCGGTAGTCGGCCAGACGGCGGTCGAGGTCGTGGCGGTGGAGGGAGGCCAGCCGGTCGAGGCTGAAGTCTTCGACCGTGAAGCTGGCCGTCACCACGCCGTAGGCCAGCGCTTCTTTGAGGGCCTGGGCGTCGAACCGGCCCAGGGAGGCCAGGTGGCCCATCATGCCGCCGGCGAAGCTGTCGCCGGCGCCCGTGGGATCGACCACCGTCGGGGTGGGGAAGGCGGGCATGACGTACATCTCGTGCTCGCTGAAGAACATCGCGCCGTGCTCCCCCTTCTTGATCACCACGAACTTCGGGCCCATGGCCAGCACGGCCTGCCCTGCCCGGACGAGATTCTCGTCCTCGGCGAGGAGCTTGGCCTCCGAGTCGTTGAGCACCAGGCCGTCGATCCGCCGCAGGAGCTGGCCCAGTTCGTCCCGCTGGATGTTGATCCAGAGGTCCATGGTGTCGGCCACCGTCAGCTCCGCTCCCTTGGCCTGGTCGAGCACGCTCAGCTGCACCACGGGCGAGGCGTTGCCCAGAAACAGGAACCGGCAGTCGCGGTGGGTGCCGTTGAGCTCGGGCTGAAACTCACCGAGCACGTTCAGGTGCACCTCGAGCGTCTCGCGGTCGTTCATGTTGGGGAGGTAGCGGCCCCGCCAGCGGAAGGTGCGGCCGCCGGGAATGGTCTGGAGGCCGGAGGTGTCGATGCCGCGGGTTTCGAGCAGCCGCGTGTGCTGCTCGGGCCAGTCCTCGCCGACCGCGCCGATCATCCGCACCGGCGAAAAGAAGCTCGCCGCGTAGGAGAAGAAGACGGCCGATCCCCCGAGCACGTCGTCGCGTTTGGCGGTGGGCGTTTCGATGCAATCGAGGGCGATGCTTCCGACGACGAGCAGCGGCATGATGCGGGAGACTCCTTACAAGAACGGGGTGCCAAAAGGGGACTGGCTCGGTTTGCGAAGCAAAAGGTGCCAGTCTCCTTTTGTACAAGATTTCGCGGCAAAAGTGGCGGGCCGCTCACCACCGCCAGCCGAAGCCGGCGGCGGAGAAGAGCCTCGCCCGCCGGCTCGATGCTCGTCGCGTTTTTTGCCCGCCGGCAGGCTTTTTCCCGTCTGCCCCGCTGGCGTCCCGCCGGCCGCCATTCGTCGGCTGGGTGCCGCGTCACGGTGATTCGGCGTCACGGCGATTCAAAAACGATCACGAAGGGCGGGTCGTACTTGTTGCACCGGAGCCGAAACTCATCCCCTTCGGTGACCTCCTTCATGAAAACGTCCTGCTCGCGGCCGTCCCCCTTGATGAGCAGGCCGCCGAGTTCCGCGGGGTCGAGCAGCCGCCAGCCGTGGTCCTGGAACTGCTCCTTGGTCCAGCGTTTTTCCTTCCAGTCGCCGCTCGAGTTGCCCTGGTAGGAGAAATTGCAGGCCAACAGGAGCACGCCCGAACGAGTCACCCTGAAGTCGGCCACCCCGCCGTCACGGCCGGTTCTGCCCGCCAGGATCACCGCCGGTCGCATCGTCAGGTTTTTGGGGACCCTTTGCCAGCCATCCTGGGCGGGGCCGACCTGCAGCGGCACCGGCTGCAGGACGTCGGATTCGACGGCCGCGGAATTGCCGCTGATGGCCTCCCAGTCGATCGTCGTGGCAGCCGGAGGAACGGGAGCGGGTGGTGCCGGCGGACGAAAACCCGATACCGCCAGCGGCAGGCTCCCGAGCAGCAGCAGGCCGAGCGCCACGGGCAAGGCGGCTCCCCGACGGCGGCGGGCGCAATCGAGGCCCTCCTGCAGCCAACGGCGCGGCGGCCTGGGAACAGGCCTGCCGGCAAGATAGGCGGCCACGGCCCCGGTGAGTTCCGCGGCATCGGCGTAGCGTTTCGAGGGGTTCTTCTCGAGGCAGATGCCGACGATCATGGCGAGCGTCGGGTCGACCTTCCGGTTGATTCGCGCCGGCGAGATCGGCCGCTCGTCGCGGACGATGCGGGCGGCCTCGAAAATCCGCTCGTACCGGATCTCGTAGGGCGGCCTCCCGGTGAGCAGTTCGTAGAGGATCACGCCGAGGGCGTAGACGTCCGACCGCGTGTCGATGGCGTCGTGGTCGGCCCCGAACTGTTCGGGGCTCATGTACTGCAACGTGCCGATCAGTTGTCCCATTTCCGTCAGCGTCGTCATCGACCCCGGACCACCACCCACGCTGCGGGCCACGCCGAAATCGATGATCTTCGGCGCGCCGTCGGGGGCGACGAGGATGTTGGTCGGCTTCAGGTCGCGATGGATCACCCCCTCCGCGTGCCCGTGGGCGACCGCGTCGCAGAGTTTTCGGAAGACCTCGAGCACCGCGTCGGGCGGCAGAAAATGCCGGGCCGCATACTGCGTGATCGGCAGCGCGTCCGGAATGTATTCCATCACGAAGTAGGGCACCTGGGCACCGGCCACTTCGCAGATACCGGCGCAAAAGATCTGCGCGATGCACGGATGCCTCAGCCTGCCGAGCAGCTCCGATTCGTGCGCGAACCGTCGGTAGGCCTCGAGGGAGATCAGCCCGGGCCGGATCACTTTCACCGCCACCCGGCGGCGGGGCTGCCGCTGGAGCCCTTCGTAGACCCGGCCCATGCCGCCGTCCGCGATGTGCCGCACGATCGTCACGTCGCCGATGTCCCGACCCAGCAGCGGGTCGGTCGGCGCGGACGGCGCGGCGGGGAGGCCGATCGCCTCGCTCAAGCCGCGCAGCCCCGAGGGTGCCGGGATCTGTTCGGGCGGATCGCCACTGCCGCTCGGCTGGGGTTCGGCGATCACGGCGGATCTCATGCGTTGCAGCCGCACGGCCCATGGCATGGGGTAGGATGGGGGGGCACCCCGTATCGGGACGGATTTTGATGCGGCGGGCCGGCGGCGTCAAACCCGCGCCCGGACCCGCGATTGTGCGCTCGCCCGCGGCCGCGTTGGCACCTGGTGCGGGGCATTGTCGCCTAGCAGAGGGACGGTTCGTGGTCGGCATGAACCGCAGAATTCAGCCACCGGCGCC